>NZ_JBKQOU010000018.1:0-64344 GCF_052145335.1 Rhodoblastus sp. | reverse complement strand
TCAACCGTCTTCGCCGTCAGCTTGTTTTTTCCAGCCATAACCGTCCCTCCTGTCCCTTTTTCCAGTCCCTCAATTGGAACCTCAATTAAGCGCGGATTGTAGCATACAAACGCGGATAAACGAAAACACAAATCCGCTGTAAAGCCACAAAACTCTAGGACAAAACGGATAATAGCAGACAGTGGCGGAATAACGGCGTGCGGATTGGGAATCGGCACATAGGGCACGTAAAGCACCGCCAGGGTGATCCCGCGATTCTTGATCGTCGTGCAATTGGCCGTGTTGAGCGTGGTGGCGTTGTTGCTGCCGCTCCATGAGCCGTTGTTGACCTGATACTGGCTGTCCTGCGCGCCATCGGTCACCATGAACACGAAAGGTATCGGCGAGGACGGGCTGGCGCCGTTGCCGACCGACGAGATCAGGCCGTTGACCGACGGCAAGGCGTTTTCAAAATGGGTGCCGCCGGAGCCGATCGCGCTGGAGCCATTGCCGTTGTCGATCAGCGAAGTGAGGGCGGACGCGGCCGTCGTCACCGTGGCGAGATTGGTGGTGAGCGTCTGATAGGACTCCATGTAGCGGGCAAAGGGATAAAGGCCGATGGCGAACTGGTTGGTCAGTGTCGCCGTGGTCTGCGCGGTTGAGATCAACTGCTGCACCGCATAGGCGACGGCGTCGAGCCGCAGCTGGATGCAATTGCTCTGGCCGGGCTGCGGACAGTAGGAAACCGGCGAACCGCTTCCCCCGGCGGTGCGGGAAAGGTTGTAGCCCTGGCACATGACCGTCGCGCCCTGTTTGTTCTGGCAGGCGGCGTAGGCGGTGAAATGGCAGGCGATGGTGCAGCCGCCGGGATAGAGATTGAGATAATCCGGATTGATCGCGGCGAGGCGCGAAATTTCGCTCGCGGTCGAGGGAATGCCCATCGATTCGGAAACGTCGAGCAGCAGATAGAAGCTGAGATAGC
Organism: Rhodoblastus sp.; assembly: GCF_052145335.1. Lineage (GTDB taxonomy): Bacteria > Pseudomonadota > Alphaproteobacteria > Rhizobiales > Beijerinckiaceae > Rhodoblastus. The sequence goes on along the minus strand of NZ_JBKQOU010000018.1, from coordinate 63,383 downwards.
TCGGCAGGGTCATCGACGCTGCCGCGGCGCCGGTGAAGGTCATCTGGCTCACATGAGCCAGGTTGCCGAACAGATTGGGCGAGTTGGCCTGATAGTTGATGGTCGCGTTGATCGTCCGGCCGGTTTGCGCGACGGCGATTGTCGGCGCCTGCGCCAGATTGGCGTAAATGGAGCCGGCGTTGACGATGAAAGCGCGCTGCGCCGCCGCCTGCCCGTCGCTGACCATCTGCGACGCCGGCAGACCCTTGGCGTAATCGGATTCCGCCGCGGCCAGCGCGGCGAGAGCCGCCGCGTCGGCGGCGGTGTTGAGCACGCCCTTGCTCGCTATGGCCCGGCCGTAATCCAGCGCCAGTCCGACGAAGAGAATGACCGCGAGCGAGGATAGCGCGAACATTATCGCCACCGAGCCCGATTTCTGAAGAAAAAGGGCGGCGATACGACGATGAAGCCTGCACGCTCCCATATGAAACTCCGCAACGGCGCTGGAACGGCTCGAACTCGGGCCGGATCGGCGCCGTTTATGGCGCCTCTCGCCTTCGCGAAGCTTGCCGCCGCTTGCGGGAAGGCGGCGACGGGGATTCGACATCGACGCAATGTAGCCCCACATTGCGGTTAACGATTCGCTGTTCGTTCACCTTCAAGGCCCAGAATTGTCCGATCCCTTTTCGCTTGGCGAAGATCCTCTTGGCGACGATGATTTTTCCCACGCCGGACCGCGCGCCGGCGGGCTGGCGGCGCGCGCGCTGGATATGGCGCGGCCCAGGCCGAACTGGCTCACGGCGTTAAATCCCGAGCAGCGCGAGGCGGTCGAGGCTTTGGAGGGGCCGGTTCTGGTGCTGGCCGGGGCAGGGACCGGCAAGACGCGGGTCCTGACCTCGCGCATCGCCCATATATTGGCGCAGGGTCGCGCCCGGCCTTATGAAATCCTCGCCGTCACCTTCACCAACAAGGCGGCGCGCGAGATGAAGGAGCGCATAAGCGTCTTGATCGGACCCGGCGCCGAGGGCATGTCCTGGCTCGGCACTTTTCACGCCATCGGTGCGAAAATCCTGCGTCGCCACGCCGAACTGGTCGGCCTGAAGAGCAATTTCACCATTCTCGACACCGACGACCAGATTCGCCTGCTGAAACAGGCGCTGAAGGCGGAAAATATCGACGACAAGCGCTGGACCGCCCGCACGCTGGCCTATCTGATCGACAATTGGAAAAACCGCGGCCTCGACCCGAAACATGTGCCGCCGGGCGAGGCGCAGGCTTTCGCCAATGGCAAGGGCGGGGCGCTTTACGCGCTCTATCAGGAGCGGCTGAAAATCCTCAACGCCGCCGATTTCGGCGACCTTCTGCTCGAATCCCTGCGCCTGCTGCGCGAAAACCCGGACGTGCTGCGCGAATACCAGAACCGCTTCAAATATATCCTGGTGGACGAATACCAGGACACCAACGCCGTGCAATACCTGTGGCTGCGGCTGCTGGCGCAGAAATCCGGCGATGCGTCACCGCAAAACATCTGCTGCGTCGGCGATGACGACCAGTCGATCTATGGCTGGCGCGGCGCCGATGTCGACAATATCCTGCGTTTCGAGAAGGATTTTCCCGGCGCCAAGGTGATCAGGCTGGAGCGCAATTACCGCTCGACCGGCCATATTCTCGCCACCGCCTCGCATCTCATCGCCCATAACCGCGACCGGCTCGGCAAAACCCTGTTCACCGATGGCGAGCCGGGGGAAAAGCCGAGCGTCGCCGGCGTCTGGGATTCGGAGGAGGAGGCGCGCGTCGTCGGCGAGGAAATCGAGCAGCTGCAGCGCCAGAACCATTCGCTCGACGAGATCGCCATTCTGGTGCGCGCCTCGTTCCAGATGCGCGAGTTCGAGGAGCGATTCATCACCCTCGGCCTGCCTTACAAGGTGATCGGCGGTCCGCGCTTCTACGAGCGGCTGGAGATACGCGACGCCTTGGCCTATCTGCGCTGCGTCGCCCAGCCTGCCGACGATCTCGCCTTCGAGCGCATCGTCAATACGCCCAAGCGCGGCCTGGGCGAAAGCACCTTGCAGGTCGTGCACGAATTCGCCCGCCTGCGACAGATTCCATTGATGCAGGCGGTTCGCGCCCTGGTCGAGACCGAGGAATTGCGGGCCAAGCCGCGCGGAACCCTGCGCTCTTTGCTCGCGGATTTTTCGCGCTGGTCCAGTGAAATCGAGACCAAGCCGCATTACGAACTGGCCGAACAGATTCTGGAAGAATCCGGCTATACCGATTTCTGGAAACAGGAGAAGTCGGCGGAAGCCGAGGGCAGGCTGGAAAACCTGAAAGAGCTGGTGCGCTCGATGGAGGAATTTCCCGACCTCGGCGCCTTTCTCGAACATATTTCGCTGGTGATGGACGTCGACAACAAGGACGCCGGCGAGCGCGTTTCGATCATGACCCTGCACGGCGCCAAGGGACTGGAATTCGATACGGTCTTCCTGCCCGGCTGGGAGGAGGGTCTGTTTCCCCACCAGCGTTCGCTCGACGAGAGCGGCCGCGCCGGGCTGGAGGAGGAGCGCCGTCTCGCCTATGTCGGGGTGACGCGGGCGCGGCTGCGGGCGAAAATCCTGTTCGCCAGCAATCGCCGCATTCACGGCCTGTGGCAGACCACGGTTCCCTCGCGCTTCATCGACGACCTGCCGGCGGCGCATGTGCAACTGGTCGAAAACGCCCGCAGCGGCTCGGATTACGGCGGCTACGCGCAGTCGCGTTTCGCCAATATGGATTCCTTCGGCTCGAAATACGAAACGCCGGGCTGGCGGCGCGCGCAGCAACGCTCCAACGAGCCGCCGGCGCGCAAGCCGCCGACCATCGAAGGCGAAATTGTCGCCAGTTCTCATGCGGCGAGCGGTTTTTCGTCAGGCGTACGGGTTTTTCACATCAAATTCGGCCCCGGAACCGTCGCGGCGGTCGATGGCGCCAAGCTCACCATCGATTTCGACAAGGCTGGCCGCAAACTGGTGCTCGATTCCTTTGTCGAGCGGCGCGATTGATGCAGGCGGGGGATGAGCCATGCGCGATCTCCTGACTTATCTCGGAATCGCGCTGATACTGGCGCTGACGGCGGCGGTCGCCGCGCCTTTCTTCATCGATTTCGACGCCTATCGTGGACGCATCGCCGAGGAATTGTCCGCAGGCCTCGGCGCGCAAGTAACGCTGAACGGTCCGATTTCCCTGCGCCTGCTGCCGACGCCGCGCTTCTCGGCGGAAAAATTGCGATGGTCCGGCGATTGGGGCTCGGTCAAGGCGAATAAAGGCTTTTTCGAATTGACGCTGCCGGGCCTGATCGGCGGCCGGCTGCAATTTTCGCGGACGCGCCTCGACGATTGCGAAATCATCATCGAAACGCAAAACATCGGGGCGGCAAAAAATCTTCCCGCCACCCAATTCGACGATCTGGTCCTGCATCGCGCCACAGTGACATTTCTGCGCGACGGAGCGCCGGCTTTGCGGCTGGAAAATCTGGAACTCGCCGGCAACGCGCCTTCGCTGGCGGGGCCGTTTTCGGCGCGAGGTTCGTTCCCTCTGGCCGACAAGGAAGTCGCGTTCACTTTCGCCAGCGATGTGCTGGCGAAAGACCTGCTGCCGCTGAAAGCCAACTTGACCTTGCCCGGCGAGAGCGGGCGGCTCGAACTGGACGGCAGGCTCGATTTCGCCGCCGCGCCTCTGTTCGCGGGCGAGGCCAAGGCGGAGGGCGGGGCCGGGCCGGGACCCTGGCGGGCGCAGGCCAAGCTGGCGGCCTCTTTCGAAGGCGTCGAGGGGCAGGATTTTTCCGCCACGCTTGGCGACAGACCGCTGGCGAACAGGATTTCAGGCGGCGGGCGCTATGATGCGCGCAACGGCAAGATCTCGCTCGATCTCGTTGCGCCGCAAATCGACGCCGGCTGGGCGGAGCTTTTTTCGGGCCCGCTGCTCGCGGCCAGCGCCAGCGCGGCGCCGCTTGACCTGCGGCTCAAAGCCGAGACCGTGAACTGGCGCGGCGCCGACTGGACGCAGGTCGAATTTTCTAGGGCCTCCGGCTCGCCGGCGCATCTGCAAGCGCAAGGGCCAGGCGCGTCGCGGCTCGATTTCGTCGCCGCGCCGGATGGCCCCGGCTGGCGGGGCAAGGCGCAGTTCAAAGCAGAGGATTTCCCGGCTTTCGCCGCCGCTTTGCCGCAGGCCGCGCCGCTGGCGGATTTCCGTTTGGTGGAGATCGGCGGTGATTTTTCCGTGTCCGCCGACGAATGGAGCCTGACGGGGGCCCGTCTGGCGCTGGATCGGGCGCGGCTCACCGGCGACTTGCATTTCAAGCCGGGCAAACCAGACCGACGGCCATATCTGGCCGCCCGCCTCGCCGCGCCGGCGCTCGATCTCGATGCTGCGCCCGATCTTGGCCCCGCTTTGCTGGCGGGCATGGATCTCGACTTGGCGCTGCAGGCGCAGACGGTCAAGCTGGCGCATGGCGGCCGCCAGATCGGCGAGGCCGGGCGGATCGACGCGCATTTCCAGCGCGACGGCGAGGCGACGCGGCTGGAACGACTGGATTTGCACAATATCGGCGGCGCCGAACTTTCCGCTCACGGCGGCTGGGGCCGGGACTTTTCCGGGCTGACCGGCGAAGCGCGGCTCAAGGCGGCCGATTTTTCCCAGCTGGCGCAGGTTCTCGGCCGGCTTTTTCCCGGCGCCGCGACCAAAATTCTGGCGACGCGGGCGCGCTTGCTCTCGCCGGCCGATTTGACCGCGAAAGCCGGCGCAGCTGAGAAAACCTTCGAATTGAACGGCGCGCTCGGAGGGACGAAGATTAGCGCCTCCTTCGCGCCGCGCGCCGGTGAAAAATTCGTCGCCGCGCTCGATCTCGCCGCGCCAGACGGCGGGATCCTGCTCAACCAGCTTGGGGCGCCGCTGCTGTTTGGGCAAAAACTCGGTCCCGCCCATGTGACGGCGCGCGCGCAAAGCGCCGAGTCGCAGGGGGAAAAGCTCGAAATCGTCGCCGCCGGCGATCTCGCGGGCCTGCATGGCGATTTTCGCGGCTTCGCGACGGAAATCCTGCACAGCCCGACGGTCGAAGGCGACCTGGCCGTCGCAGGCGACGCGATGAAAATCCTCGCAAGCTTTTCCCCGTCGCCGCCAGCCCCCATTGCCGCGCGCTTTTCCGCGTCTTTGCACGCGGGCGACGGATCGGTGACGTTGCACAATCTCGCCGGTTCGTGGGGCGACGATAAATTCGCCGGCGACCTGACCATCGGTGGGCGGGAGATCGTCGGCGACCTGCGCTGTGACCGCCTCTCCGCGCCGGCGCTCGCCGCGTTGGTGCTTGGCCCGCCGGCTCCGGCCAAGACGGGCGCCCTCTGGTCGAGTCTGTCCTTCGCGCCGGTCGCCGTCGATCCGCCAGCGACGAAAATATCGGTGGAGACCGCGAATTTGCAGCCTTTCGGCGGCAAGGCGCGTTTCAATCTGACGCTTGGTCAGGGGCTTTTGTCACTAGCTCAGGCCAGTTTGGATATTTCGGGCGGAATTTTGCGCGGCGGTTTCGATCTGCGGCGCGAAGACGGGCGGGTGAGCTTGAGCGGCGAAGCGGAAGCGGAAAATATCGCGCTCAGGAACCGGGGCTTTTCGGCGAAACTCGATGGGCGCCTGCGTTTCGCTGGTGATGGCGCCAACGCCGCGGCTTTGCTCGGCTCTCTGGCGGGGAGCGGCGCCGCGCGCGCGAAAAACCTCGTCGTGGCGGGGGCGGCCGAAGGGGCGCCCGATCTGGCGCTGGCTGCGAGCGAAACCAGCGAAGCGCCTTTCGACGTCGCGGGGATCACCAAAAATCTCGATGAGTTTTTCGCGCGCGGCGAAACGCGTCTCGGCGAGGCGGATTTCGCCGCGCGGCTGGCCGCAGGACGGCTGAACCTGACCCGGGCGAACGGTCTCGAGCCGGCGCTGGAGTTTTCTTTCGACCTGTCCGACGCCAATATGGCGCTGGTTTTGTCGGCCGCCGCCCAAAAAAGACCCGACGGCTGGACCGCGCCCCTGCCGCGCGCCGGCGTGACCTGGGCGGGGCCGTGGTCGGCGCCGGGCCGACGTGTCGCCGCGACGGGTTTCGTCAACGCCGTCGCGACGCGAGCCCTGGAGCGCGAACAGGCGCGGATCGAAAAGCTCAAGCTGCAGGACCAGGAAAGGCTGCGCGCCCTGGCGCCTCAGCAGGCGCAGTAAATCTGAGCCTAGCGGTTTACCCTGTCGCGAAAAACCTGCAGAAGATGCACCCGCAAAGCCGATGACAAGTTGGCCGCGCCGCGCTTCTGGTCGATCTCCGCCGCATAGGCGGCGACCGAGACGCCCTTTTCCCGCGCCAGTTCGCGCAGAACCTCCCAGAAGGCGGTCTCCAGCGAAATGCTGGTGCTATGCCCGGCGATGACCAGCGAATGTTTGCGCATCCGGCCTGTATCGTGGTCCTGCGCCTTTTCGGGTGCTCTCGTCACGGCTTTTCGCCGTCGAGCTTATGTCCGTCGAGATTTTTGTCCGCTTGCGCCTTGGTCTTTTCCGCCAATTTCCGCTCGGCCTTGCTCAACCCGTGGCGGATGCGGTTTCCCTGCGCCAGATCCTCGTCGCGCCGGCGTTCCTGCACCTTGCGGGCCCGGCGGAGATTGACGATTTCGCCCATGGCCTCGGATCCCGGGTTTCAGGGCTTTTTGCGGAAGGCGTCGATCGACACGACTTTGGATTCCTGCGCCGAATCTTGCGCTAATTCCTGCTTTGCGGAAGTTTTCTTTGCCGAATCGGCCTTCTCGTCCGCTGGCTTGGCGGCGCCGCCCTTGACGGCAGGCGCCGGCTTGGGGGCCGGCGGCGCGCTGCGGCTTTTGGCCGGAACGATGTCCGGTTCCGAACCGGCCCCCCGCAATTTCGGCTTGACGGTCTCGACGGGGCGCTGCGGATTGGCGACCGGCCCGACGATGGTTTCCTCGTCGTCTTCGTCGAATTCGTCCAGTTCCTCGCCTTGCGCCTCGAATTTCAGGCCGAATTGCACGGAAGGGTCGTAAAAACCGGAGACGGCGTCGAAAGGCACGTGCAGTTTCTCCGGCACGTTCTTGAAGTGCAAGCCGACTTCGAAGTAGCTTTCCTCGACCTTCAGATCCCAGAATTGATACTGGAGAATGATGGTCATTTCATCGGGATACTGCTCGCGCAGCCGGTTCGACATTTTGACGCCGGGCGAAGGGGTGCGGAAGGTGATGTAGAAATGGTGTTCGCCCGGCAGGCCGTCGCGCGCCGCATCGGCCAGCACCTTGCGAACCACGCCGCGCAGGGCGTCCTGCACCTGAAGATCGTATCGAATCAAATCTGTCGGCATGTGCGGCACAAATTCCATTTCGACGCCGGACCGCATCCTATGGTCCGGCCACTGGCGCCGGAGCGAGCCGGCAGAAAAAAGTGGAGGCTTCTGTTGCCAGGCGCCTCCGGGCCCCGCCTTAAAGTGCAACCCCTAAGGACTTAATTTCGGTACCAGAACCGCATTACGCGGCGACGGCCACCGGAGCATAGTTGTCATTGGCAACTATAGGTGTGATCCAGATAACGACGGAATCATGCCGGGCAAAAGTATATCCTTTACACCCTCGTCGATCCTATTTCGCCCCCGCCGCAGCCCGTCTGCAACGTCTTGAACGCTGGAAACGGGCTGGGGTGGAGGCGCCGGGTACCGCCCCCGGGTCCGAAAGGCTTATTCCGATAACCATTTATCGCCATAGCCGTCCGAGGACGGCAAATCGAATATAGAGAAGGGTTGGGGCCGGCGAAAGGGGTTTTCGGAAAATCTCGAGCCGGTTCTTGTCCAGGGCCCTTGTCCTCGCGCCGCCGCTGCATCACTCTGTCAAAATGAGACTCGCGAAAAAGCGGGCGTTCAGGGAGAGATCATGCAGCAGAACGCCATTCCGCCGTCGGCGACGGATGAGGCCACGCGCCTCGCGCGCCGCACGGTCGTCATCCGCAAGCTTCAGAAGGACGATATTTTCAACTCCCTCGTCGCCGGCTGGAGCGATCTCAAGCGCGCCCCGGTCTACGGCCTGACGGTGGGCGCGGCCTATGCGCTCGGCGGCTGGATCGCAATTTACTTCGCCAGATTCTCGGGCCTGAATTATTTTACCTATCCCTTCCTCACCGGCTTCGCGCTGGTGGCGCCCTTCATGGCGGCGACCTGCTACGAAGTCAGCCGGCGGTTGGAAAGCGGCGAACCTCTATCCTGGGCGGCGGTCCTCGGTTCCGTAAAGGCCGGTGGCGGCCGCGATCTCGGCTGGATGTGCTTGGTGACGCTGTTTTCTTTCCTGCTTTGGGTGGACTACGCCTTTTTCCTCTATCTGATGTTTTATGGCGCCCACATGCCGGACCCGGCGGCGTTCATCCAGGAGGCTCTGTCCACCCAGCAGGGCCTGGTTTTCATCCTGGTCGGCAACATCGTCGGCGGCATGATCGCTTTCACCGTGTTTTCCTTCACGGTCGTCTCCTTTCCGCTGCTGCTTGACCGTGATGTCGATTTCATCACCGCGATGATTTCCTCGGTACGGGCGGTGAAGACCAATCTTTGGCAGATGCTGGCCTGGGCCTTGATCATCGCCCTGTTCCTGGCTTTCGGCCTGTTGTCCGGCCTGTTGGGACTGATCGTGGTCCTGCCGCTGCTCGGCCACGCCACCTGGCATGTCTATCGCAAGCTGGTGGAACCTTAGAGCCTGGCCGCAAATGGGTGATGCCGGGCTGCAAATGGCGTTTTTCTGCGCTCCGATGCTCACGTACATAAAGTACGTTCCGCTTCGGTGCTCGAAAAACACCATTTTCGCCGCGGCCTGACCCATTTTCAACCAAGCTCCTGGAAACTTTCCAACGCGCCGCGAATCGCTAAACTGACCGGCTTGTTTGGCGGAGCCCTGAAATGCGGTCCTATCTTGATCTGTTGAATCGCGTCATGTCCGAGGGCGTGACCAAGAGCGACCGTACCGGCGTCGGAGTCACCTCGATTTTCGGCGCGCAATTGCGTTTCGACCTTACCGCCGGCTTTCCGCTGCTGACCACCAAGAAGCTGCACACCAAATCCATCGTCCACGAATTGCTGTGGTTTTTACGCGGCGACACCAATATTGCTTATCTCAAGCAGAACGGCGTCGGCATCTGGGACGAATGGGCCGATGAAAACGGAGATCTTGGCCCGGTTTACGGCAAGCAATGGCGCTCCTGGGCCGGCGCCGACGGGCGAACCTATGACCAGATCGCCTGGCTGGTCGAGGAAATCAAAAACAACCCGTTTTCGCGACGGCTGGTCGTCTCGGCGTGGAATCCGGCCGAGATCGAGAGCATGGCTCTGGCCCCTTGTCACTGCCTGTTCCAGTTCTATGTCGCGGAAGTGGACGGCGTGCGCCGCTTGTCCTGCCAGCTTTACCAGCGTTCGGCCGATATTTTCCTCGGCGTTCCCTTCAATATCGCCTCTTATGCGCTGCTGACCCATCTGGTGGCGCAGTCCTGCGGGCTGGAGGTCGGCGATTTCGTCCATACTTTCGGCGACGCCCATCTTTATTCGAATCACGTCGAACAGGCGAAGCTGCAATTGTCCCGCACGCCCGGACCTTTGCCGAGACTGAAACTCAATCCGGCGCGGAAAAACCTGTTCGATTTCACTTATGGCGACATTGTTTTCGAGGATTATCACCCGCAGCCGGCGATCAAGGCGCCGGTGGCGGTATGAGCGAGGCGCCGCTGCCGCTGACTATCGTCGCCGCCATCGCCCGCAATGGCGCGCTCGGAAAGGACAACGCGATCCCCTGGCGCGCGTCGAGCGATCTCAAGCGTTTTCGTGAGATCACCTGGGGGCGGCCGCTGGTCATGGGGCGCAAGACCTTTCAGTCGATCGGCAAGGCCCTGCCGGGGCGCGAAACCATCGTGGTGACCCGCGACCGCGATTTTTCCGCGCAAGAGGTGGAGCGCCTGCACACCGCCCATGATTTCGACGAGGCTTTAGCCTTGGCCGATCGCATCGGCCGCGCCATGCACGCCGCCGAAATCATTCTGGCCGGCGGCGGCGAACTTTATCGCCTTGGTCTGCCGCGAGCGGAATACCTGCGCCTGACCCTGGTCGATTGCGAGCCGGAAGCCGACGCTTTTTTTCCCGCTATCGACTGGAGCCAATGGAAGGAACTGCGCCGCGAAACGCCGGAGCGCGGCCCGAAGGACGAGTTCAGGCTGGATTACGTCGATTATAAACGGCGCTAACGCGGCCTGCCGCTTCAAGCATTCTGCGGGTTGCTGAACGGCAGGATGCGGATGCGCTTGCCGGTCGCCTGGAAGTAAGCGTTGGCGACGGCGGGGCCGATCGGCGGCACGCCCGGTTCGCCGGCGCCCGTCGGCAATTCGGCCGATTTGACCACATAGACCTCCACCTTGGGCATTTCATCGATCTGCAACACTTGATAATCGTCGAAATTGCCCTGGACGACCTTGCCCTTGTCGAGCGTGATCTGTGACTTGAGAATGGCGCCGAGGCCAAAGCCGATGCCGCCCTCCATCTGGGCGCGAACCTGGTCGGGATTGACCGCAATGCCGCAATCGACGGCGCAGACGACCCTGTGCACTTTCGGCGTTCCGTTGTTGTCGAGCGAGATTTCGGCGATCTGCGCGACATAGGTGTGGAAGGATTCGGCCACGGCGACGCCGCGAAAAACACCCTTCGGCAGCGGATCGCCCCAACCGGCTTTTTCAGCGGCCAGCCGCAGCACGGCGCTGTGGCGCGGCTTGTCCTTCAGCAGCGCCAGACGGAAAGCGACGGGGTCCTTTCCCGCCGCCTGCGCGATCTCGTCGATGAAGACTTCGAGCGCGAAGGCCGTATGGGTCGAGCCGACCGAACGCCACCACAACACCGGAATTTTCGGGTCGGTGGTGGTGAGGTCGATGCGCAGATTGGGAATGGCGTAAGGCTGGTTCGACATGCCTTCGACGGAGGTGGCGTCGACGCCGCCGTGGACCATGCCTCTCTCCATCGGCGTCCCTTTCATGATCGACTGCCCGACCAAAGTGTCGTGAAAGGCGATCAACTCGCCCTTGGCGTCGAGCCCCGCCTTCATCTTGTGCACGAAGGCCGGGCGATAGCGGCCGGCGCGCATGTCGTCCTCGCGGGTCCATTGCACCTTGACCGGCGCCTTCCAGCCGAGCGCCTTGGCGGTAGCAACCGCCTCGACGATGATGTCGGCGTCGAACACCGCGCGGCGCCCAAAACCGCCGCCGGTCTTCATCACGCGCAAGACCACCTTTTCCGGCGCAATGCCGGCGATTTTCGCCGCCACGGCCTGGTAAATGTCGGGCATCTGGTGCCCGCCCCAGACCTCCAGCGTTCCGTCGGGATTCATCCTCGCGGCGGCGTTGATCGGCTCCAGCGGCGCATGGGCCAGATAGGGGAATTCGTAATGCGCCTCGATGATCTTCGCGGCCTTGGCGAATCCTGCGTCGATGTCTCCGGCGCTGACCGCCACGGCCTCGCCGCCCTTTTCAGCGGCCTGCCGGTATTCGTCGAAAAGTTCGGCGCTGGTCAGCTTCACCGCATTGGATTCGTCCCATTCGGCGGTGACGGCGTCGCGCGCCTTCATCGCCTCCCACATGCCGCTAGCGACCACGGCGACGCCGCGCGGCGTCGCGACGGCGTCGATGAATCCCTTCACCGCCTTGGCCTTGCTCGCGTCGAAACTTTTCAGCGTCGCGCCGAACAGCGGCGGGTGGATCATCACGGCGGTGAGCATGCCCGGTTCGCGCAGGTCGATGGTGAATTTCTGGCGGCCGGTCGATTTGGCCGCGGAATCGTAGCGCGGCAGCGTTTCGTTGCCGATATATTTCCAGTCCTTCGAGTCTTTCAGCGCGGCTTCGCTCGGCACGGGCTGGCGAGCGGCGGCGGCGGCCAGCGCGCCATAGCTCGCCACCTTGCCGGAGGCGTGGCTGACGACGCCCTTGTCGGTTTCGATCTCGCTGGCGGGGACGCCCCATTGCGCCGCGGCGGCGGCGACGAGCATGGCGCGCGCGGTGGCGCCGGCGCGGCGGTAACGCTCCCAGGATGAATTGACGCCGGTCGAGCCGCCGGTGCCCTGTATCTTGCCGCCCCAGTCGAGATTGCCGTAAAGCGCGGGATTACCGTAGCCGCCGTCGACCGTCACCTTCGCCCAGTCGGCGTCGAGTTCTTCCTGCACCAGAGTGGCGAGGGCGAAGTAAATGCCCTGGCCCATGTCCATATGGGCGGAATAGATAGTTACCGCGCCATCGGGCGCGATTGCTACATAGCCTTCGAATGGATTGACTGCGGCTTTCGCAAGCGTCGAGAAGCCGACCACCAGGCTGGAGCCGACAGCCGCGGCGCCGATGAGAAACACGCGGCGCGAGGGCTGCGCTGGCGGCGCAAAGCGGGTGAGAGGCGAGCCCAGCATGTCAAGCTCCCAACATTCTGGCGGCTTCATGGACCGCCGCGCGGATGCGATGATAGGTGCTGCAACGGCAGATATTGCCCGCCATCGCGTCGTCTATGTCCTGGTCGCTCGGCGCGCGCTTGTTCGTCAGCAGCGCCACGGCGGCCATGACCTGCCCGGATTGGCAATAGCCGCATTGCGGCACATCGAGCTTGATCCAGCTGGCCTGCACGGCCTCGGCCACCTTGCCCTTGGCGCCTTCGATGGTGACGACATTGCGTCCGGCGACATCGGAAATCGCCGTCTGGCAGGAGCGCGTCGGCTGGCCGTCGATGAAGACGGTGCAGGCGCCGCACAAGGCCAGGCCGCAGCCGAATTTGGTCCCGACCAGACCGAGGTCGTCGCGAAGAACCCACAGCAGCGGCTTGTCGCCGTCCGCTTCCACTTCCTGCGGCCCACCGTTGAGATTGAATTTGATCATGATTCTTTCTCCGGGAGAGAAAGCAGGGATCGAAGGGCGGCCAAGCAGCCGTCATCCGTCATCATTAACTGGGAGCGAGTGGCCTCGTTTCAAGACTGCGCCGGTTGACTTCGCGGAGCTTCGGGGGGCTCCGAGGCGGGATTTGTCGCGCCCGATAGTCGCGGCTTGGATTGTGCCGCCGCTCGCTGCGTCCTATATAGGGACGGCCCGCCGGGCCGCATCCTTCGAGACGCCGCCATAGCCCGTCGTAAGACGGGCGTCTTCCGACGCCCTACGCAATGGCTCCTCAGGACGAGGGGCTGTCATAAAAAATTCGAGGAATTCATGCCCTGGAGCAATCAAGGCGGCGAACAGCCGCAAAAGCCGGAGGGCGCCGGTCCCGAGCAGCCATCAGACCCGAGAGTAGATCCCAGGAACGATCCCAGGAACGATCCTTGGCGCACGGGGCGAAAAAATCCGTGGGGCGTGGGTGGCGGCGGCCCGGGCGGCGGCGGCGGAGGATTTGGCGGGGGCGGTCCCGGCGGTCCCGGTCCCGATCTTGAAGCATATGTTCGCAAGGCGCAGGATAAATTGCGCAATCTCACCGCCGGCGATTTTTCGCCGCGTGGCATCGCCGCCCTTCTGGCGCTGATCTGCCTGTTGTGGCTCGCCAGCGGCTTTTACACCGTCGATCCCAATCAGGTCGGGCTCAATCTGGTGTTCGGCCGCTATACCGGCAAGACCGCGCCCGGCCTCAACTACATCTGGCCGGAGCCGATCGGCTCCTATCTCAAGCTCAATGTCACCGACCGAAATTCGATCGATATAGGCGCGCGCGGCCGCACCGACACCGGCGTGCTGACCGATATTCCGGAAGAAAGCCTGATGCTGACCGGCGACGAGAATATCGCCGACGTCAAGTTCCGGGTGATCTGGCAGATCGATCCGGTTCGTCCGGAGGACTTCGCCTTCAATATCAAGAATCAGGTCGAAACCATCAAGGCGGTGGCTGAAAGCGCCATGCGCGAAATCGTCGGACGCACCCAGATCCAGCGCCTGCTCACCGCCGAGCGCAAGGTGATCGAACCGGCCTCGCAGGCCGCCATGCAGAGCATACTGGATTCGTACCATTCCGGCGTCTCCATCCTGCAGGTGCAATTGCTGTCGGTCGATCCGCCGCCCACCGTCATCGCGGCCTTCCGCGACGTGACGGCGGCGCAGCAGGACCGCAGCCGCTTCGTCAACGAGGCGCAGGCGCAGGCCAACAGCATCGTGCCGCAGGCGCGCGGCGAGTCCGCCCGCATCCTTCGCGACGCCGAAGCCTATCGCGAGCAGACGGTGGCGGAAGCCCGCGGCCAGACGGCGCGCTATTCGAAGGTGTTCGAGGAATACAAGAAGGCGCCGGAAGTGACGCGTCAGCGTCTCTATCTGGAGACCATGGAGCGGGTGCTCGGCGCCGGCGACAAGGTCATTCTCGACCGCGCCGCCGTCACGCCGCTGCTACCGCTGGCGCCTTTCCAGTCCGAGACCAAACCGGCCGGAGCCCAGCCATGATCCAGCCGAAAACCATCGCTCTCATCGCCGGCTTCTTCGTGCTGGTTGTCGTGGCTCTCTCCGCGACCTTCGAGTTGCATCAGACCCAGCAGGCGCTGCTGTTGCGTTTCGGCGAGCCGGTTCCCGATCGCGGTCTGGTGACCGACCCGGGCCTGCATTTCAAGATGCCGCTGATCGAATCCGTGGTCTTTCTCGACAATCGCATTCTCGATCTCGAATCGTCGAGCCAGGAGGTGCTGGCTTCCGACAACCAGCGGCTCGAAGTCGACGCTTTCGTGCGTTACAAGATCGCCAATGCGCTGAAATTCTACCAGACCGTCGGCAGCGTCGCCAATGCCGACAACCAGCTTGCCTCGGTGCTGAATTCCGCGGTGCGCCGCGTTCTCGGCGAGGCCAGCCAGACGCAGATCGTGCGCGACGACCGCGCGGGCCTGACGGCGAAAATCCGCGATCAGGTCAATCGCGAGGCCGAGCGTTTCGGCGTCTCGATCAATGACGCGCGCATCCGCCGCGTCGACCTGCCGCGCCAGATTTCGGAAAAGGTGTTCGACCGCATGCGCACCGAGCGCGCGCGCGAGGCCGCCGAATATCGCGCCCTCGGCCAGCAGGAAGCGCAGCAGATCCGCTCCAGCGCCCAGCGCGACGCCACCGTCATCGTCGCCGAGGCGCAGCAGCAGGGCGATTCGATGCGCGGCGATGGCGAAGCCGAGCGCAACCGAATCTTTGCCGAAGCGTTCAATCCCGATCCGGATTTCTTCGCTTTCTACCGCTCGATGCAGGCCTATGACGCGGCGCTGAAAACCAAGGGATCGCGTTTCGTCGTTTCGCCCAGTTCCGACTTCTTCCGTTTTTTCGATCAGGCGTCCGGCAAACCGGCAAAACCGTGAGCCAAAACGAGAATTGGCTCTAGGAGCGAATGCGACGCCGAGCTTATGCGAGGGATTCTATGGCCGCAACGTTGCGGCCAAAGATACTTAACGAATTCCAGTGAGGTTTCGATGATCTGCATGACCCCAAAAAAAGCTGGACGCGCCATGCTGGCTGGCGTCGTCCTGTCGGCCGGGCTGGTCCTTGGCGGGCTATCGCCTGCTTTCGCCCATGCCGCACCGGATTCATTCGCCGATCTGGCGGAAAAAGTGACGCCGGCGGTGGTCAATATCTCGGCCACCCAGGTGGTCGAGGACAAGAAGATCGAAATGCCGAAACTGCCGCCGGGCTCGCAGCTCGACGACATGTTCGAGGAATTTCTCAAGCGCCATCGCCAGCAGAACGGCGAGGGTCGCTCCCATCGCTCCAGTTCGCTCGGCTCGGGCTTCGTCATCGACGCTTCCGGCATTGTCGTCACCAATAATCACGTCATCGACGGCGCCAACGAGATCGAGGTGATCTTCACCGACGGTTCGAAGCTGAAAGCCGAAGTCATCGGCAAGGACGCCAAGGTGGACGTCGCAGTGTTGCGGGTGAAGCCGCCCAAGCCTTTGGCGGCGGTCAAGTTCGGCGACAGCGACAAGGCGCGGGTGGGCGACTGGGTGCTGGCGGTGGGCAATCCCTTCGCGCTCGGCGGCACGGTCACGGCGGGCATCATTTCCGCGACAAGGCGCAATATAGAGAGCGGCCCTTACGACAATTACATCCAGACCGACGCCGCCATCAACAAGGGCAACTCCGGCGGCCCCTTGTTCGATCTCGACGGCGAGGTGATTGGCATCAACACGGCGATTCTGTCGCCTTCCGGCGGTTCGATCGGCATCGGTTTCGCCACGCCCTCCAACACCGCCGGTCCGGTGATCGAGCAATTGATCAAATTCGGCGAGACGCGGCGCGGCTGGCTCGGTGTGCGCATCCAGAACGTCGACGATTCCATCGCTGAAAGCCTCGGCATCGGCAAGGCGCGCGGCGCGCTGGTGTCGGGCGTCGACGAAAAGGGACCGTCAGCAGGGGCCGGGTTCAAGCCGGGCGACGTCATCATATCCTTTGACGGCAAGCCAGTCGCCAATGCGCGCGAATTGCCGAAAATCGTCGCCCAGACGACGGTCGGCAAGCAAGTCGACGTGGTGGTGATCCGCGACGGCAAGGAACAGACCAAAAAGGTGACCCTGGGCCGGCTGGAAGACGGCGAGGCCAAGACGGCCAGGGAAAAGCCGGCGGTTGCCGAGAAGCCCGCCGAGCCGGCGGTGAAACTTCATGTGTTCGGCCTCGACCTGTCGCCCCTCGACGAGACGGTGCGCGGAAAATTCCAGATCAAGGACAGCGTCAAGGCGGGCGTGGCCATCGTCAAGGTCGATCCGGAATCCAACGCGGCGGAACAGCATCTTGCTCCCGGCGACGTGATCGTCGAGGTCAACCGCCAGCCGGTGGCTTCGCCGGAAGAGGTCGACAAGCAGGCCAAGGCGCTGAAGGCGGAAGGCCGCAAGTCGGCGCTGCTGCTGGTCGCCAATGCGCAGGGGCAGGCGAGGTTTGTCGCCCTGTCGCTGAACTGACGCTTGCCAGCGCCTTCGGCTTGACCACCAGACATTGGCGGTCGAGCCGAAACAGTTTGGGTGTGCAAGGTCCGGGAAGAAGGCCAGGTCAGTTGCGGCCGCCGGTTTCTTCCGCGCGCTGGCCGACAAAACGAACGGCCAGGGGGTAGCCCGGCATATTTGCGGCCATTGAATTTGTAAAACGCAACGGCGTGCAAGCCTTGATCGCCGCCAAAATCGACTTGCGGACCTCATCGGCGGAGATTCCCTGCCCGGCTTTAAGATAGGTGACGCGAGGCGGCCAAAGCACCTCTCCCATCTTGTTGAAGCCAAATCTCAAGGTGACCTCGACCGTGTCGCCTCGCGCCGGAACGGGCGGCTCCCAACAAGTCGCCAACTGCTGCGCCGCCTGTTTCGGACGTTCGACAGGCGACGAAGATTGTTTGCCCTCAGGCTCAAGCTTTTCAGATAAATTCTTGTAGACGGTGATCACCATGCCCTGTGGCAAGGAAGGCGTTTCGTGAGGGATCAAAGGCGCCGTATTAGGCTCCGACGGGTAGGGCGGGTAAGCGGGCTCCGGCGCGATCAGCCCGGCGCCGGGCAATTCCGGAAAGGAATAATTCGGATTGATCGTCTGGCCTGGAAGCAAGAGCAGCAAATCGCGATGAAGCAGGCGATTCCTGTAGCCCTGCACCGGGCGATGTGAGTGAATGCCTTGCCAGCACAGCGCCGTTCCGCACGGCGCCGCGGTGGCGACCAGAGCCAGGAGGACAATTGCCTTGAGGCGAGCACATGCCATGGCTGCGACCAACGAAAATTGCGTCGGCTAAACAATCGGCCGTTTGATCTCGAGCGCCATTATGCTCCTCTTTGGTTCGGGCGACAATTTCTGCGATAATCGATGGCCACGAGCCGATGGGGGCGGACGGCTCAACAGGAGCAATAACGTGAGCAACGCGGACGAGAAGCGTGTCGGCAAACTGGCCGAGCGCAAGGGCTTTCATCTGGAGAAGGCGGGACACGGCACGAGCCACGGCCGTTTCTACATCATGGATGTCGCAGAGCGCGCAAGGCAGCGTTCGGGCGTCGCCGAACATGAGTATTCCTTTTCGCTGGAAGAGGCTGAGGCCTGGCTTTCCACCCACTCGAAGTAAGCCGCTTCTATAATCGCACGTCGGCCGCCGCGCGCTCATTCCGGCCGCGCTTTTCGGGAGGCTTTTCGCTGGCCCGCAATTTGCCTGTTTTCGGTGAGGCATTCCTTTTCAAGGGGCGACACCGATGGCTTTCACCTTCATCTGTAACACAAGCGCCATGGAAGAAGGCGGCATGGGCCTTTTTCAAGCCGGCAAGAAGAGCGTGATGCTGGTCTGGCCGAAGGGCAGCGAGCTCAAAGCCTATCGCGGGCGCTGCCCGCACGCCGATGTGCCGCTGACCGACGCGACCTTCGACGGTCAGATCGTCGTTTGTCCGCACCACCAGTGGGGCTTTGACGGCGCCAGCGGCAAATGCGTCACGCACATCGTCCGCAACGTGCTGCATCCCTATCCCGTGCGCGTCGAAGGCGACGAGATTCTGGTGGACGTCGGCCTCGTCAAGCCGCCGCGTCCGGCGGCCCCGCCGTCGAGCTAGAGCGCGCCAACGAGGCTGTTTCATCGTTTTTTTCTCCGCCCGATGAACGGCCGCGCCGGCGGGGCCTCGCTTTCTTCCGCCACCAGCGCCTTGCGATAGAGGTCACGCTGCTCGTGGATCGAGGCGATGACGAGGCCCATCGGCACGCCAATATCGACCAACGCTGCTTCCGACAATTGCAGGCTGGCCTCCATCGTCTCCGGCACGGCGTCGGTGGCGCCGAGCTTGTAGAGGGCGCGGGCGTGGGCCGCGTCGCGGGCGCGGGCGACGATGGTCAGGTCGTCGCGCGCCTCGCGCGCCTGCCGCACCACGGCGTCCACCGCGCTCGGCGTATGCATGGTGACCACCAGCGCGCGCGCTTGCGCCAGTCCGCAACGGTCGAGAAAATCACGCCGCGTCGCGTCGCCCCAATAGACCGGCTCGCCGCGGCCGCGCGCCTGGGCGGCGATGCGCGCGTCGCCATCGACACAGATATAGTCGACGTTGTGCACCCGCATCAGCGCGCCGACGATCTGCCCAACCCGCCCATAGCCGACGATGATGACGCGCGAGGCGGGCGCCAGTTCGTCCGGCGCCGGCCCCGCCGGGAGTTTTTCGGCTTTGCCGGGGCGCGTGGCGACGATGGCGATCAGCGGGATCAGCGCCATCGACAGGGTGACGCCGATCATCACCTGTCCCCCCAGTTCTGTCGAAACCAGACCTGCGGATTGGGCCGCGGTGACGATGAGGAAGGCGAATTCGCCGCCCGGCCCGAGCATCAGCCCGATCTTGCGGGACTCGCGGAGCTTGGGCCCGAAAAGTCGCGCCAGGGCGGTAATCAGCGGCGTCTTGATGGCGATGATGCCGAAGGCTATTCCGAGCGTCACTGTGGGATGGGCGATCACCTCCAACGGGTCGAGCCCGGCGCCGACCGAGACGAAAAACAGCCCGAGCAGCAGGCCCTTGAACGGGTCGATCGCCAGCTCGACAGCGCGGCGGAATTCGGTTTCCGCCAGTAGCAGCCCGGCGATGAAGGCGCCGAGCGCCATCGAGAGGCCGGCGTAGGCCGCCGTCACCGCCGCGCCGATCACCACCAGCAGGCAGGCGGCCATGAACAGTTCGGTCGAGCGCGCCGCTGCGACCAGTTGGAACAAGGGACGCAGCGCCAGCCGCCCGGCGCCGACGATCAGCGCCACGCCGATCAGGGCCGGGGCGAAGGTCCAGAACAGGCTGGTCCCGGCCTCCGCCGCACCGCCAAATTGCGCGGTGACGAACAGGATCGGCGCGACGATCAGATCCTGAAACAGCAGAACCGAGAATATCGCGCGGCCCGACAGGGTGTTGAGCCGTCGCCTTTCCGCGAGCACCGGCACGGTGATGGCGGTCGAGGACAAGGCCAGGGCCGCGCCCAGCACCACCGATGTCGGCTGCGAAAGGCCGAACGCGCGAGCGGCGGCGAACAGGGCCACGCCGCAGACCGCCACTTGCAAGGAGCCGAGCCCGAACACGAAGCGCCGCAGCAGATGCAGGCGCTCCAGCGACAATTCGAGCCCGATGTTGAACATCAGGAAGACCACGCCGAATGCGGCGACGGCCGCTATGCTTTCGCCGCCGGCGATGAAAGGCAGGTCGAGCGACAGCATCTTGTTGAGGCGGCCGAACCCATAGGGGCCGATCGCCATGCCCGCGAGCAGGAAGCCGAGCACCGGGGAGATGCGCAGGCGGCGAAACAGGGGTACGACGACGCCGGCCACGCCGAGAAACAGCAATGGCGTCTTGTAAGGCTCCAGATCGAAATGGCCGGCCAATTGCATTCTCCACTCGAAACAGGATAACGGATTCGCGCGATGCGCCAAATTATCAGGCAAGCATCGGGCCATGGGGCGCGGTTCATGCGAAACGGAATTTTCAGCGTCGCCCGTCTGGAGACCGGCTACCGCCCCGGTCCGTGGGATTTCGCGCGCGACGAGGCGGCGCGGATCGACGCCCATTGGCGCAAATGCCAAGCGGAAAAGCCGAAGCTTTTCGACGGCAGGGTGCTGCTGCTGCGCGACGGCGAATTTTTGAACACTGCGGAAGGGGCGGTGTTTCGTGGCGATTTTTTCGAAACCGATTTCCGCAATTTCCTCGCCTGGCGCGACTTCGGTTTTCCCGATGGCGAGGTCTACAATTGCTTTTCCATGGCCGCGCTGCGTTCGCGCGACGGCGGTTGGCTGCTCGGCGAAATGGGTAGCCATACGGCCACCGCAGGCAAAATCTATTTCGCCGCCGGCACGCCGGACCCCAGCGATATTCGCGGCGACAAGGTCGATCTCGCCGCCAGCGTGGCGCGTGAATTGTTGGAGGAGACCGGTTTCACCCCGGAGGAGGCGGCGGCGTCGCCCGGTTGGCGCATCGTCGTCGCCGGGCAGAAGATCGCCTGCATGCAGCAAAGGTTTCTGGACCTTTCGGCGCAACAGGCCTGCGCGCGGGCGGCGAAATTCATCGCCGCCGATCCGGAGGCGGAACTCGCGCGCCTGCACGCCGTGCGCGGCGTGGAGGATCTGGACGCCGTGCGGATGCCGGATTTCATCCAAGTGTTCTTGCGCGACGCATTCGCGGCGAGTGAAGCCTCCTATCCTTCCGGATAGCCGTGCCGGGTCTTGGTCGCGCGCAAAAGTCCTTTCGCGCGGAGCGTGTCGCCCTGGCCGCAGGCTTGGTCCGCTTCGGCCAACTCGCCCTGGATCTGGCCGTAGACGCCCTTTTCGATATGGCCCGTGGCGAGATCATTGTCCTGAACGGCGCGGAACTGGGCGATGTCGCCGGCGCAGCCGCCGCTTTGCGGCAGATGCGATTCCGCCGGCGTCACCCGAACATAGGCTGGCGTGGTGAGCGGCGCCAGTTCGACGACGGGCGGCGCACGATTGGCGTTGCATCCGGCTACTAGCAGCGTCAGAGCCAGAGCCTCGGCAGGAAATATGCGACGCATGGGCGGCTCACAGAATAACACTCGCGAGGGACGCACCATCCTTTGCCAAAGACCAGCCTTGGTCAAGAACTCTTAACCCGCGCGCAAAAGCCGGAGGGCGGAATCGCGCTCGAATAAATAAAGCAGCAGCCGCAAGTTTTTCCCGCGCTCGCCGGTCAATTCGGGGTCCTGCTCGAGCGCGCGTTCCGCGTCGTCGCGCGCCATGCGCAACAGCGCCGCGTGAAGGTCCAGCCGGGCGATCTTGAAGCCGGGCGCGCCGGACTGGCGGGCGCCCAGAACCTCGCCTTCGCCGCGCAGGCGCAAATCCTCTTCCGCGATGCGAAACCCATCCTCTGTCTCGCGCAAAATTTCCAGACGCGCCTTGGCCGTCTCGCCCAGCGGCGCGCAATAGAGCAGGATGCAGGAGGATTTCGCCGAGCCGCGCCCAACCCGGCCGCGCAACTGATGCAATTGCGACAGGCCGAAACGCTCGGCGTGCTCGATCACCATGACCGTCGCCTCCGGCACATTGACGCCGACCTCGATCACCGTGGTGGCGACCAGGATTTTGGTCTCTCCTTCGGCGAAAGCCGCCATGGCGGCGTCCTTGTCGCGGCCCTTCATCTGGCCGTGGACGAGGCCGACCTTGTCGCCGAAAAACTGGCGCAGATCGTTGGCGCGATCCTGCGCGGCGGCGAGGTCGCTGTCCTCGCTGCCCTCGACCAGAGGGCAGACCCAATAAACCCGCGCGCCCGCCTGAATGGCGCGGGAAAGGCCCGAAATCACCTCATCGATGCGCTCGACATTGATCGCACGGGTGTCGATGGACTGCCGCCCCGGCGGTTTTTCGCGCAAGGAGGAGACTTCCATGTCGCCGAAAAAGGCCAGGGCCAGCGTGCGCGGGATCGGCGTCGCGGTCATGGCCAGAACATCGACGGCTGCGCCCTTGTCGGCCAGCGTCACGCGTTGCTGCACGCCGAAACGGTGCTGCTCGTCGATCACCGCCAGCCCGAGACCGGCGAAGGCGACGTCGTCCTGCACCAGGGCATGGGTGCCGATGGCGATCTGGATGGCGCCGCTGGCGAGACCCTCCAGCGTGGCGCGGCGCTCGGTCGCCCTGTCGCGTCCGGTGATCAGCGCGATGATCAGGCCGGCTGAATCGGCGAGCGGCTTTATGGTGGCGAAATGCTGGCGAGCCAAAATTTCCGTCGGCGCCATCAGAGCCGCCTGACGGCCGCTTTCGACCACCTGCGCCATGGCGAGCAGCGCGACAATGGTCTTGCCGGAGCCGACATCGCCTTGCAACAGCCTGAGCATCCGCCTGTCGCTGGCGAGATCGGCGGAAATCTCGGCCAGCGCGCCTTTTTGGTCGCCGGTCAGAGCGAAAGGCAAGGCGGACAGGATCTTCGCCGCCAAGACGCCGTCGCCTTTTTGCGCGCGACCGCCAAGCGTCTGCATCTTGGCGCGCACCAGCCGCAGGGCGAGTTGATGCGACAGGAACTCGTCATAGGCCAGTCGCGCCCAGAATTGTCCTTCCGGCGCGAGGTCCTGCGGCTGCTGTGGATGGTGGATCTTGGCGAGGCTAGCGGCGAATGTGTCCCAGCCGCCAAGGCGCAGCGTCTGGTCCTCAAGCCATTCCGGCAAGACCGGCAGGCGGTCGAGCGCCGCTGCCGCCGCTTTTGCCGCGACGCGCTGGAACAGGCCCTCGGTGAGGCCATAGACCGGCTCGACCGGCGGCAGGGCTTTGAGCCCGGCCTCGTCGACAACGCGGTCGGGATGGACCATCTGGCGGTAAAAATCGAAAATCTCGACCAGACCCGAGACCCAGCGCGTCTCGCCGATCGGCAGGAGCTTTTCGATCCAGCCGGAATTGGCGCGGAAAAACACCAAGGTCAGGTCGCCGGTCTCGTCCTCCGTCAGCACGCGATAGGGGCCCTTGCCGCGAGGCGGGCGATGTTCGGTGACGCGGACTTGCAAGGTCGAGACGGCGCCGATGGGCGCCTGGGCGATTTTCGGGCGATTGCGGCGGTCGATGGCGGAAACCGGCAGATGCAGCAGGACATCGACGACCCGGGCCGGCTGGCCGGATTCGCCGAGCAGCCGGTCGAACAATTTGCCCGTTTTGGGGCCGACGCCGGGCAGGGCGCTGGCTTCGGCGAAGAGGGGATCGAGAAGCGAGGGCCGCATGGAGAATCCATAACCTTGGCGCCTCGCCTCGGCAAGGCGGTTCGCTGTCGGTTGCGGCGCCGACGCTCCGGGAAATCCGATCCGTCGCCAAGTCTGGATGGTGCTGTTCGTCGCTCAGACCAAGTAACTTGTTCCGTTCAAGATTGAACGGGCAGTTGGAACAAGACGTATATGTCAAGCGTTTCAGTATCGATGCAGGCGATGATCGTCTTTCTGAGCGAGTGCGAGGCCCATGTTTGGGCGTTATTCGCCGCAAGTAAGACAGAAAGCGAAGTTTCGGCGCCCTTGTCGAACGCTTCGCTTTGAAAGGGTAGGGAGATGCGTAAATCCATTTTCCTCGCACTGGTCACTGGCCTGACGCTGATCGCGTCGCAAGCTTACGCTGGCAGGCTGGTCGATAGCGCGATGGGCGCGGGAGCGGGCGCCGTTGTCGGCGGGCCGGTGGGCGCCGTAGCCGGCGGCATCGTCGGTTACACCGCCGGCCCCCAGATTTCGTGCGGTTTGAGGGGCGGTTGTGGCCATCGCCGCTACCACCACTATCACCACTATCACGACTGATCGGTAAATCGAGTCGACAGGCTGGGGCCGCATCCTCGCGGCCTCGGTCTTGCGAGAATTCGCTGACGCCGACCCGCGGTTCAAGCGAAACAGCTTGACCCGGGCTTGCGCGACGCCTTTGCTGCGTTGAGGAAATCTCAACGCGGAGGCCGCATGACCCGACTGGCGACGACGCTTTGCGCCCTCCTGCTGCTGTGCCTGCAGGCGCGGGCTCTCGACCGGGGGCTCGACAAAGTCACCATCGCCGCCAACTGGCTGGCCGAGGCGGAGCAGGGCGGCTTTTATCAGGCTGTGGCCGACGGCACTTACGAGAGATACGGGCTGGACGTGACCATCCTGCCCGGCGGCCCGCAGAAGAACAACCGCCTGCTGCTTGCCGCCGGCAAGGTCGATTTCTACATGGGCGACAATTTGATCGGCCAGTTTGCCGCCCTGCACGAACACGTGCCCATCGTCACCGTCGCCGCGATGATGCAGAAAGACCCGCTGGTGCTTATGTCGCATCCCGGCGTGGGACTGGACCGTTTCGAGGATCTGGCCAAGGCCAGGGCTTTCGTCGGTCTCGCCACCTTGACCACGGTCTGGCCGTGGCTGGAAAAAACCTTCGGCTTTTCGCGCGAAAAAGTCGCGTCCTATAATTTCAACTCCGCCCCCTTCCTCGCCGACAAGAATTCCATCCAGCAGGGTTACGTCACCTCCGAACCCTTCGCCATCGAGCGCGAGGGCGGATTCAAGCCAAATGTCTTTCTGCTCGCCGACCACGGTTACGACACCTACGCCACCACCATCGAAACCCGCCGCGACCTGATCGACAATAATGCCGGTCTGGTGCAGCGCTTCGTCGACGCCTCGATCCTCGGCTGGCAGAACTACCTTTACGGCGACAACAGCGCCGCCAATGCGGCGATCAGGCACCAGAACCCCGATATCGACGACGCCCAGCTGGCCTTTTCGGTCGAGCAGATGAGGGTTTACGGCATTGTCGATTCCGGCGACGCCAGGAAATTTGGAATTGGCGCGATGAATCGCCGGCGCATAGACCGCTTTTACGGGACCATGGCGGCGGCCGGCGTCGCGCCAGCGGACATCGATCTTTCCCGTGGTTTTGAATTTAACTTTGTAAACAAGGGCGTTGGCGTTGTTCCTGCGCTGAAACATTGACATCGGTTCTTGTCGGCCTGCGCGGCCTTCGACTGTCGTTCGGGACTGGCGCGCCGGTGCTCGACGGGCTCGATCTCGATGTTTTAACCGGCGAGACCCTCTGTCTGCTGGGGCCCTCCGGTTGCGGCAAGTCCACGCTGTTGCGGCTGATCGCCGGGCTGGAGCAGCCTGACGCAGGCGCGCTGGCGTGGTCGGACGCGCTAGCGCCAAAAAAGATCGGCTTCGTCTTCCAGGAGCCCAATCTCATGCCCTGGGCGGACATCTGGGCCAATGTCTATCTGCCCTTGCGTCTCGCCGGCATGAGCCGGAAAGCCGCCGATCCGCTCGTGAGGGAGGCGCTGGCGCGCGTCGGTCTGAGCGAAGCTGCGAAAAGCCTGCCGCGCGAGCTTTCCGGCGGCATGAAAATGCGCGCCTCCATCGCCCGCGCCCTGGTCGACCGCCCGTCGCTGCTGCTGCTCGACGAGCCTTTCGCGGCGCTCGACGAGATCACCCGCTGGCAATTGAACGACGCCTTGCTGGACCTGCGCCGCGAGAGCGCCGCCACCATCGTTTTCGTCACCCATTCGGTTTACGAAAGCGCCTATCTGGCGGATCGCGTCGCGGTGATGCGGGCGCGGCCGGGACGGATCGACGCGCTGCTGCCTTTTCCGCGCAACGCCACACGCGGGCCGGACGAGCGGCGTGGGCCGGCTTTTGCGGAAAATTGCGGCGCCATAGCCGACGCCCTGGAGCAAGCGATGCGGAGTTCAGGGCCATGAGCGCGTTTTTCGCCCGTTTCGCTCCCTTGCTGGCGCTCGCCGCGCTGCTCATCTTGTGGGAGGCGGCGACGCGGTATTTCGCCATTCCGCCAGCGCAACTGCCCGCGCCGAGCGCGATTTTCGGGACGCTGATCGCCAATGCGCCGCTGCTTGTCGCCGCGACCTGGACGACCTTGTCCGAGGCCCTGCAGGCGCTGGCGCTGGCGGCGGTCGGCGGGCTCGCCCTGGCGCTGCTGTTCGTCTGGTCGCCCTGGCTGGAGCGGACTTTCCTGCCGCTGGCCATCGCCCTGCAGGTGACGCCGCTGATCGCCATCGCGCCGCTGCTGCTGATCTATCTCGAACCGTCCAGAGCGGTGCTCGCCTGCGCTTTTCTGGTCGCCTTTTTTCCGATTCTCTCCAACGCCTCCGCTGGATTGAAGGCCGCCGACCGTGGGCTGATCGAATTGTTCCGGCTGAAAGGGGCCTCGCGCGGCAAGATTTTGTTGCTGCTGCGCCTGCCTTCGGCTCTGCCGCAGATTTTCACTGGCCTGCGCATCGGCGGCGGCCTGGCGTTGATCGGCGCCGTCGCGGCCGAACTGGCGGCGGGGTCGGCGGGACGCGGCGAAGGTCTGGCTTTCCGCATCGTCGAGGCGGGTTATCGACTCAAAATTCCGTTGATGTTCGCCGCCGTGACCCTGCTGTGCCTAAGCGGCATGGCGCTGTATGGCGCCTTGGCCGCTCTGGATCATTTTATGTTGCGGCGCTGGCGCGACGACAAACTTAGCTTCTGAAGCGGGCCTTTTCCGCGGGACTCCAGTCACGACCGCGACAAAGGGACGCGGCGGGTTTTCCCGTGTTTTTAATATCACTGTCAACTAAATTTATCGTGATCCACATTTTCGCCTTTTTTATCGCCTCTTTTGCACCCGCTCAATACTGCGGCGCTCCGGCTCGAAACCGATTCTGGGGGAGGCGCATCGGCGGGTTCAGCGGACCATTGTCCGTGGGCGCGTCAATTGTTTGATCTAGCGCATGTTCACGGAAAAGCGGTCGCTTTTCCGAAGGATGTGTCTTGGCCGCGCGACGCTACCACCCGTGGGCGTCGCAGAGAGCGCGGCGCTTGAAGCGGGCGAGAATGAGCAGGAATGATGCAGGTTTCGCCAAGGCTCGTTAATTTAAACTTAGGCATATTCAGTTTCACTGCGAGGACGCTTCCCGTCTGGACAAACATTCCGGGCGGATCCGAACGGCGCTTTTCGGGCGCTTTCAGCGGAATGTTTACGAGAGTCGGCGCATGACTGAGTGGAGTTACCAGCTTTACGACTGCGAAGTCGCCTATCGCCCGAGCCTGCCGCGGAAAATCTTCGTACGGACCGCGCCCGCCCTCGCCGCCTTTTCCTTCAGCGCCCTGGTCGCCTTGCGCCTCGCCGGAGGCCTTGCCGAGGAGGCCTATGCTCCTCAGCCCGGTCAGGAGGCGTCACTGGCGCCCGTTCCGGAGTTGCGGCTGCGTGCGCCCGAACAGGAGCTGGCGCAGGCCCCCGCTGTCGAGGCCCAGCCACAAGCTCAACTCGAAGCCAAGCTCCAGCCGAGAGCGCAGCAGGTCGCGGCGAAACACGGCGTCAATCCTTACGGCGCGCTGTTCGATCCGGACGGGTCGATAGTCGGCGTTCCTGCGCTGATGGCGGATAGCGCGCCGATCGGGCCGGCGTTCTCGCCGCTGCAGGGCGAACCTTTGTTCGTGTTGATGGACCCGGTCGAACCGGCCCAGCAGGTTGCAGAAGCCGAGCCTGCGCCGTCGGCCGAACAAGTCGCGCAGCAGATTGAAAAGCCCGCTCCGCTGGCGGAAGATACCGAATCGCCGGCCGGTAGCGCCGCTGCGACCCTGGCGCTCGTCACGCCGCCCCCAAGACCCGATCTGACGGGGAAAGGGCCCGAGCTGACGGTGAAGCCGCCCGAACAGGTGGCGGAAGCAGAAATGCCCGGCGCGCCGGTTCCACCGGTTCGCCCGAACGATCTGACCGTGCAGCCGCGCGCGGTAGAAGTCGCGCCGCCAAGTGGCCCGGAAAACGCCACGCCGCGCCGCGATCCGCGCGCCTCCGCCCGCGCCTCGCGGCAGGCGTTGGCTTCGACCCAAGCTTCGACCCAAGCCTCGACCGGTCAGGGCAATTTCTTCGATAAAATATTCGGCGGCTTGCAGGAGAAGGGCCAGCAACTGGCCTATGCTTCGCAGGAAGGCTCGGCGCTGCATCTGTCGCGCGGCGCGACCTCCAGCCCGTCGCCGGTCACCGCTTCCGGCGGCACCGCCGTTTACGACATTGCCGCCCACACGGTCACTCTGCCGAGCGGCGAGCGGCTTGAGGCGCATTCGGGCCTTGGCCCCTATTTCGACGATCCGAGCCATGTCCACCTACGCATGCGCGGCGCCACGCCGCCGGCGGTCTATGACCTGAAACTGCGCGAAAGCCTGTTTCACGGCGTCCAGGCGCTGCGGCTTACGCCGGTCAGCGGCAGCACCTACGGCCGTTCCGGCCTGCTCGCCCACACCTTCATGCTGGGCCAGCGCGGCGACTCCAACGGATGCGTCTCGTTCCGCAATTACCGCGCCTTCCTGCAAGCCTACCTGAAAGGCGAAGTGCGCCGCCTGGTGGTGGTGGGGCGGCGTGACTGAGGCGCCCCAGCGAACATAGTCGCTGACAGTTCCCTTCCTGCATCCTATAAGACCTATTCCGCCTGCGCCCGAAAGAGGGCGCAGGCGATTTTGGCGTTGGTTCAGGAGGGCTTATGACCGGGACGCAGAGATCGAGCGAAGGGTTGGACCCGCGCCGCCGCAAGGTCCTGTTCCGCTGCTGGCATCGCGGCATGAGGGAGGTCGATCTGCTGCTCGGCCAGTTCGCCGACGCCCGCATCGACAAGCTGAGCGAGGAAGAACTCGACCAGCTGGAAAACTTCATGGAGGCGCAGGACGCCGACATTTTTTCCTGGTTCGCCGGCTCGAAGCCGGTCGATCCCGCTTATGACGCACCGATTTTTGCGACCATCCGGGCGTTCCACACCCATAATTCGCCGGTGTATTTGTGATCTTCCCGGCGGTCCGGCGGTTGCGGAATTGAAATCAGGCTGACGCAAACTCCATGAAAGAACTGCAACGCGCTCTGGCCGAACTCGACAAAGGCCGCTCGCTGATTTTTTCGCGCGCGCCGGACGGGTTCGACGCCTTCGTCGCCGCCGACATTCTCCGCGCCTTGGCGAAGACGGGGGAGGGCCGCTCCTGCGCCCTGGTCCATGTCGCGCGCGACGGCCAGCGCCTGCGCAGCTTTCGGGAGGCCTTCGCCTTCGCCGCGCCCGAAGCCGAAATTCTCGAATTTCCCGGTTGGGACTGCCAGCCCTACGATCGCGTCTCGCCCAACGCCGCCATCGCTGCGCAGCGCATGACCGCTTTGGCGCGGCTCGCCCGCACCCGCTCTTCGCTGCAAAGGCCGCGCCTGCTGCTCACCACCATCGACGCCCTGACCCAGCGTGTGCCGCCGCTGCGCGAATTGGCCGCCAAGAGCTTTTCCGCCGCTCCAGGCGCCGCCGTCGATCTGCACGCCCTCGCGCAATGGCTCGAATCCAACGGTTTTCTGCGCGCTTCCACTGTAAGAGAGAGCGGCGAATACGCCATGCGCGGCGGCATTGTCGATCTTTATCCGCCGAGCTTGCCGGCGCCGGTGCGGCTCGATTTTTTCGGCGACACGCTCGAAACCATCCGAGCTTTCGATCCGGAAAGCCAACGCACCACCGGGCAATTGCGCGCGCTCGATCTCGTGCCGGTCAACGAGGCGACGATCACCACCGAGACGATCAAGCGCTTCCGCCAGAAATATATCGCGCTGTTCGGCGCACAGACGCGTGGCGACGCCCTTTACGAGGCGGTGTCCGAGGGCCGCCGGCCCGCCGGTCTCGAACATTGGCTGCCGCTGCTGCATGAGAGTATGGACAGCCTGTTCGATTATGTCGCTGACGCGCCGCTGCTGCTCGATTCGCAGTCCGATGCCGTCGCCGCCGAGCGTTTCGTCCAGATCAAGGATTATTACGACGCGCGCCGCTCGGCCTATTCGCGCGACCCGGCCAACTGCAACTACAAGCCTCTGCCGCCGGAGGAGCTTTATTTCACGCCGGAGGAATTTTCTGCAAAACTCGCCAAGACGACGGTGGCGCGCTTCACGCCTTTCGCCGCGCCCGAAGGCGGCAAGGAGGTTGTCGTCGATTGCGGCGGCGCGCCGGGCCGCAATTTCTCGCCCGAACGCAACGATGAAAACGCCAATGTCTTCGAGGCCGCCGTCGAACATATCCGCGTCTTGCAGGGCGAGGGTAAAAGAATCGTCGTCGCTGGCTGGAGCGATGGTTCGCGCGAAAGACTGGGTTCGGTTCTCGCCGAACATGGGCTGAAAAAGCAGGAGCCGGTCTCCTCGCTGTCGCAGGCGCTGGCCCTGCGCGACGGTCGCGTCGCCCTGGCGGTGATCGGGCTGGAATCCGGTTTTGTCGCCGGCGATCTCGCGGTGATCGGCGAACAGGACATTCTCGGCGACCGCCTCGCGCCGCAGCGCCGGCGGAAAAAACGCGCGGCGAATTTTCTTGCCGAGGTCTCCGCGCTCCAGGCGGGCGATCTCGTCGTTCACGTCGATCACGGCATCGGCCGCTTCATCGGCCTGAAGCAGATCGAGGCGGCGGGCGCGCCGCACGATTGTCTCGAACTGCATTACGCCGCCGGCGACAAGCTGTTCGTGCCGGTGGAAAACATCGAACTGATGACGCGCTACGGCTCGGAAGAATCCGAGACGCCGCTCGACCGGCTCGGTCATGGGGCTTGGCGCGAGCGCAAGGCCCGCCTGAAACTGCGCATCCGCCAGATGGCGCAGGGGCTGATCAAAATCGCCGCCGCCCGCGCGCTGCATGAGGCGCCGAAATTCGTTCCCCCGGAAGGACTTTACGAGGAATTCTGCGCGCGCTTCCCCTATGACGAAACCGACGACCAGCTTTCCGCCATCGACGCCACGCTTGGCGACATGGCTTCGGGACGGCCGATGGATCGCCTCATCTGCGGCGACGTCGGTTTCGGCAAGACCGAAGTCGCCCTGCGCGCGGCTTTCGCGGCGGCGATCAACGGCTCACAAGTCGCGTTGGTGGTGCCGACCACTCTGCTCGCCCGCCAGCATTTCAAGAATTTCTCCGCGCGGTTCGCGGGCCTGCCGATCCGCCTCGCGCAAATGTCGCGCATGGTCAACACGGCCGACATGCGCGAGGCCCGCAAGGGCGCAGCCGAAGGCTCGATCGACATTCTGATCGGCACCCACGCGGTGCTCGGCAAGACTGTTTCTTTCAAGAATCTCGGCCTCGTCATCATCGACGAGGAACAGCACTTCGGCGTCTCCCACAAGGAGCGGCTGAAGGAACTGCGCGCGGAAGTCCATGTGCTGACGCTTTCCGCCACGCCGATTCCGCGCACCCTGCAACTGGCGCTGACGGGCGTGCGCGAATTGTCGATCATCGCCACGCCGCCGGTCGACCGCCTCGCCGTGCGCACCTTCGTCACGCCTTTCGACGACCTCATTTTGCGGGAGGCTCTTTTGCGCGAGCGTTTTCGCGGCGGGCAAAGCTTCTTCGTCTGTCCGCGTCTCGAAGACCTCGAAGAGGCCACTTCCTGGCTGCGGCAGAACGTGGCGGAAGCGAAATTCACCGTCGCCCATGGACAGATGGCGGCGACCGAACTGGAAGAGCGCATCGGCGCCTTTTATGACGGCAAATACGACATTCTGGTCTCGACCAATATCGTCGAGTCCGGCTTGGACATTCCCACCGCCAATACGCTGATCGTTTTCCGCTCGGATATGTTCGGGTTGGCGCAGCTCTATCAATTGCGCGGCCGCGTCGGGCGCTCGAAAACCCGCGCCTACGCGCTGTTCACGACCCCCATCAACCGCACCATCACGCCGCAGGCGCAGAAGCGTCTGGAAGTGCTGCAATCGCTGGATACCCTTGGCGCGGGCTTTCAGCTCGCCAGCCACGATCTCGATATGCGCGGCGCCGGCAATCTGCTTGGCGACGAACAATCCGGCCATATAAGAGAAGTCGGCTACGAGCTTTACCAGCAGATGCTCAACGAGACCATCGCGGCGCTGAAGGCAGGCGGCGGCGAGACGGCGGAAGAAACCTGGTCGCCGCTGATCACGCTCGGCACGCCGGTGACCATCCCCGAACATTATGTCGAGGATCTCAACCTGCGCCTGCAGCTCTATCGCCGTCTGGCGACGCTCGACGAGGAAGCCGATATCGAAAGCTTCGCGGCGGAAATGATCGACCGTTTCGGACCGATGCCGGACGAGGTCAAGCAGTTGATGGTTTTGGTCGGGGTGAAGCTTCTGTGCCGCCGCGCCCATGTCGAAAAGCTGGAGGCGGGGCCAAAGGGCGTGATCGTCGGTTTCCGCAACAAGAGTTTCGCCAATCCGGCCGGACTGGTGCGCTATATCGCCAAGCAGGGGTCGGACGCCAAGGTGCGGCCGGACATGAAGATCGTCTTCATCCGCGATTTCGAACGGGCGTCGGAGCGGCTGAACGGAGCGCGCGAAATTCTCCGCGACCTCGTGAAAATCGCGGAGAAGAAGAGCGCGTGAGGACGAGGGGGTCAGCCCCGCACGAAATCGGCGAAAGCCGCCAAATGCTTGCGGAGAAATTCCTTGGTTCCCTCGTCGGTGAGGTCGCCGGTGGCGGCGTCGAATTTCGCTCCGGCGCCGCCGATCATGACTTCCGGCGTGTTGAAGACGCGCCCATCGAGGAAGACGAAGGCCTGGCGCAGATTATATTGCATGCGCGCGCCGCCGAGCGCGCCGGGCGAGACGCTCTGGATCAGGATGGGCTTTTTCGCGAAAGGCTGCGGCGAGAGGCGCGACAGCCAGTCGATGGCGTTTTTGAGGCCGCCCGGAATAGAATAATTATATTCCGGCGAGACGACGATCAATCCGTCGGCGGCCTTGATTTGCGCGCCCATCGCCTCGACGGGCGAAGGAATGCCTTTGGCCTGCACATCGGCGTTGTAGAGCGGGAATTCGCCGACCGAGCCGAGCGCGGCAATGGTCACGCCTTCCGGCGCCAGCGCCGGCAGGGCGCGGGCGACGCCGCCATTGAGCGAGGCCTTGCGCAGGCTGCCGAGCAAAGTGACGAAGTGCAGGTTTGTCGCTGTCATGAAGCAGGGCCTAAAAGCGTTTTTGAAGAAAACGCGTAAAAACAAAAAAAGCGCTCCGCTCCGATTATCGGATCTAAGCGAAATCTGCTGGATTGGGGGAATGTATATCCGTTTGCTCGATCCAGCCGTCGGCGGCGGCGCGGCCGGCGTCGCGCAAGGATGAGACGAAGGACCATTGAAGATTGCCGGGGCTGGCTTCGGCCAATAGCTCCACCTCGTTTTCAGCAGCGATGCGGTCGAGCCGCAACTTCGCCCATTTTCCGGAATGATCGCCGCCCGCGCAAAGCGGGGCGAGCAGGCGGATCGCCTCGATTTCACGGTCGAGCGTCGAGGAGAAATTGATCTGGTCGATCCGGCGCTCGATTTCGTGACGGCTGCGCGGGAAAACCTGCGAGCGCGTCGGCGTGATCTGGATGATCAGCACGTCCGAAGCGTCGCTTTCGGTCACCAGCGGCGTCAGCGGAGGATTGGCGACATAGCCGCCGTCCCAATAGGCTTCGCCGGCGATTTCGATGGTATGATGCAACAGGGGCAGGCAGGCCGAGGCGAGCACGCAATCGACCGTCAACTCTTCATTGCGGAAAATGCGGAGGTTGGCGTCGCTGACCCGCGTCGCGGCGATCAACAGGCGCGGGTTGGCGGTCTTGCGCAGGAGTTCGAAATCGACGTGTTTTTCCAGCGCCTGCCGCAGCGGATTGAGATCGAAGGGATTGAATTGATAGGGTGAAAGCGCCCGCGCGAGAATGCCGAGCGGCAAAGTGACGGCCTTGGGCAGGAACAGCGACGATTGGCTTACTTGCGTCCAGAAAGCCTCGAGATTTTTTCGCGCGCCTTCGCGCCCGCCGCTGGCGAGGCCGCTGGCGAGCAGCACGGCGTTGACCGCGCCGGCGCTGGCGCCGGAAAAAGCGTCGAATGCGATGGTTTTCTCTTCCAGCAGCCGGTCAAGGGCGCCCCAGGTGAAGGCGCCGAACGAGCCGCCGCCCTGCAGGGCGAGAGCGAGCTGGCGCGGAGGCCAGGCACGGCGTTTGTTTTTGCGCCGCAAATCGAGGGCCGCCTTGACAATATCCACGCTCGCCTCCGTTCAGCTTGCCGCCGCAACAGTTAAGCGCCGCGCGCCAAATGACAAGGGCGAGCAAGTCGCCGCGGCGCCAGGCGGCGCCAAAACAAAGGCGCAAGTCATTGTTTGTTAGAACCTATCCAGATTGCCTGAAATATTTGGCCGGAGTTTTTGGACGCTCGAGTAAGGGTTGCTCGGGAACCCGCCAGAAGCTCTCCAGAACATCGCCGAACAAAGGTTGGCCATAATGCGGCAGAGCTTTCGGATGGGCGATGCGCCGCCAATAGGCGACCCATTGATCGGTTCGATGGAACAGCGGAACGACGTAAAAGCCCGACAGAAGCACCCGATCCAGCGCTCTTGCCGCGGTGAGGAAATCCTCCTTGGAGCGCGCCCCCTGCAAAGCCGCGATCATTGCGTCGATGGCCGGGCTCTTCGCGCCGGCGAGATTATAGGAGGCTTCCTGTTCGGCGCTGTCGCCGCCCCAGCGCATGCGCTGCTCGTTGCCCGGCGAGGCCGAGGCCTGCCACAGGCCGACGATCATGTCGAAATCGAAGCGCTGGCGACGGCGCTGATATTGCACTTCATCGACTTCGCGCACCCGCGCCTCGACTCCGATGCGCCGCAGTTGCCCGGCGTAATTGAGCGCCAGCCGCTCCTGGTCGCGGTTGGCGACCAGGATTTCAAAAGCCAGCGCCTTGCCGTCGCGCGAAAGCGCGCCGTCATGAAGCCGCCAGCCCGCTGTCTCGGCGAGTTGCAGGGCGCGACGCGGCAGTTCGCGGTCGCGGCCGCCGCCGTCCGAACGCGGCGGCGCCCAGCGGCCTTCCATGATTTCGTCGCGCACGGCGCGAGGATATGGCGCGAGCAGGGCGCGTTCGGCCGCGCTGGCGGGGCGACCGGAACTGGACAGTTCCGATTCGTCGAAAAAGCTTTTGGTGCGGGTGTAAAGGTTCGAATAGAGATTGGCGTTGATCCATTCGAAATCGAACATCATCGCCAGAGCCTCGCGGAGTTGCGGATCGGCGAAAATCGCGCGCCGGGTGTTGAAGGCGAAACCCTGCATGCCCTTGGGGCCGCCGAGCGGCAGCGATTCCACCACGACGCGCCCGTCGCGCCGGGCGGAGAAATCATAGCCCTCGATCCAGCGATGCGGCTGGTCCTCCTCGCGGTAATCGATCAGGCCGGCCTTGAACGCTTCGAACAGGCTGTTGTCGTCGCGGGAATAATCGATGTCCACTTCATCGAAATTATAGAGGCCGCGCATCACCGGCAGGTCTTTCGCCCAATAGTTCGGGTCGCGACGCAACACCAGTTTTTCTCCCGGCTTGACCTCGGCGACCCGATAGGGGCCGGAGCCGAGCGGAACCGCCAGCCCTTCTTCGCTGAAGCGCTTTTCGCTTAGGGCGTGGGCCGGCAGCACCGGCATCAGCGCCAGGATCAGCGGCAATTCGCGGTCGTCGGCGCCGGCGAGGTCGTAATGCACGGTATGGTCGTCCGGGGAGTCGATGGATTTCACCAGGGAATAGGCGGCGCGCTGCTGCGGCCGGCCCCTGCTCTTCAGGAGGTTGAAGGTGAAGAGCACATCCTTGGCGGTGACGGGCGCGCCGTCGGAGAAACGCGCGGCCGGATTGAGCCGGAAGGTGACGAAGCTGCGCTCGTCGTTGGTCTCGACCGTCTGGGCGATCAGGCCATAGAGTGTGAAAGGCTCGTCGTACGAGCGCGCCATCAGGCTTTCATAGACCGGGCCGGTCAGGCCCAGCGCGGTCGAGCCGGCGTTGACGCCATAGGGATTGAGATTGTCGAAGGCGCCCATAGCGCCGAGATGCAGGACGCCGCCCTTGGGCGCGTCCGGATTGGCATAGGGCAGATGGTCGAAATCCGGCCCGAGCGCCGGTTCGCCGTGCATGGCGATGGCGTGGCTGATTCGCGCGGGGGCGGCCTGCTGGGCCGGCGCCGGGCCGCCGAACAGGGCGAAAGCCAGCGCCAAGCCCGGCGCGGCGACGCAAAACCCCCGCGCGGCGGCAAACAAGCGGATTTTGGAAGTGAAAAAACGGCGCATGGGGTCATGCTAGAACATCGAACCCGCCCCGTCAGGCCGGAGAACCTCAGAATTTTGTCAAGCGGAGCATTTCACCGCTGGAAAAGCGCAAACGAAGGCGATATGAAGTCGACGTCAATATGTCGCCTCAATTTGAGGCGAAGAGCGCATGAATTCGCAAGGGGCGCGAGCGGGGTTTCCCGTGACTCGCCGATCGAGCGCAAAGTCGCTCAGTTGAAAGGATTTCGAATGTCGTTGTCTTCGTCCCGCGTTGCGGCCGCATTGGTGGCGGGCGCCCTGGCCCTCGGTTCCGCGCCGGTTTTCGCCCAGCAGATGCAGCCCGCGGCGCCGGCTGGCCAGCCCGCCGGTCAGCCCGCACAGCCTGGTCAGCCCCAGCAGGGTGGCCCGGTGAAGGTCGACCTGACGCCGTCGCAGGACAGCTGGACCAAGGTTTGCGGTCACGACCAGGCCGCAAACAAAGACATTTGCTACACCACGCGCGATTTCGGCGCCCAGAAGGACCAGCCGCCGGTTCTGGCTCTCGCGGTCTATGACGTGAAGGGCGACGACGTGAAGATCGTGCGCTTCCTGATGCCGGTCGGCCTGATGCTGCGCCCCGGCTTCCGTTTCGCCATCGACAAGGGTCCGGTTTCCGAAGGCGCCTTCGAAATCTGCTTCCCGAACGGCTGTTTCGCTGAGGCCAAGGTGAAGAAAGATGTGGTCGACGCCGCCAAGAAGGGCACGACCATGAGCGTCGTGGTCAAGAACCAGGCCAATGCGGAAGTGGTGTTCAATCTGCCGCTGGCCGGTTTCGGCAAGGCTTTCGACGGGCCGGCCGTAGATCCGAAGGTTTTGGAAGAGCAACAGAAGAAACTTGCCGCCGAATTGCAGAAGCGCGCCGAGGAAGAGCGCAAGAAGCTCGAAGCGCAGCAGCCCGCGGGCGCCGCCCCGGCCACGCCCGCCGCCCCGCAGAAATAAGATTAAGCCGGCGCTCGCGCGCCGGCTCCATCCATACGAAAAAAGCGCGGAACAGCTGGTCCGCGCTTTTTTCGTATGGCGAAGAAAAAAGGCCTCAGTTCAGCACATTGGCTTTGCGGACATAACGGCCGGTGTCGCTGCGGGCGAAAACCTCGTCGATCTGCGGATTGCGCAAAGGCGCGCCACTGTCGTCCGGTTCCAGGTTCTGCTCGGACACATAGGCCATATATTCGGTTTCAGAATTTTCGGCATAGAGCTGATAGAACGGCTGGTCCTTGGCGGGCCGAACTTCCTCGGGAATGGAAAGCCACCATTCCTCGGTATTGGCGAAAACCGGGTCGATATCGTAGATCACGCCGCGAAATGGATATTTGCGGTGTTTGACGACTTCGCCAATGGCGTATTTGGCAGCGCGCGGTTTCATTGAAATGGCCATGTCCTGCCTCGCAGGGCGGAAAAGGTTTCACACCGCGGCGCTTGAGTCAAGATTCCGCGGGGTTTTGCCGCCCCGCGGACTTTTCGCTTTAACGTCAGAAGCCGTAAACCGCGGCGTAATCCGGGTCTTTCGCCGCTACCTGGCGGGCGAGATCGACCATCACCTTGGCCTGTTTCCAGGTGGCGTCGTCCTGCATCTTGCCGTCGATCATGGCGACGCCGGAGCCGTCGGGCATGGCTTCGAGGATTTTCCTGGCGAAAGCCACTTCCTTCGGATCGGGGGAGAAAACCCTTTTGGCGATGGCGATCTGGTTGGGGTGCAGCGACCAGGCGCCGGCGCAGCCCATGAGAAAGGCGTTTCGGAACTGCACTTCGCAGGCGGCGAGATCGGCGATGTCGCCGAACGGGCCATAAAAGCTCTTGATGCCGGCGGAAGCGCAGGCGTCGACCATCTTCGCCACGGTGTAATGCCACAGATCCTGCTGATAGACCGGGCGGGCGGCCGAGGCGTCGCCGGTCGGATCGGCCAGGACCTTGTATTCCGGATGGCCGCCGCCGACCCGCGTGGTCTTCATGGCGCGCGAGGCGGCGAGATCGGCCGGGCCGAGGCTCATGCCGTGCATGCGCGGCGAGGCGAGGGCGATCTGTTCAACATTCTTCACGCCTTCGGCGGTTTCGAGAATGGCGTGGATCAGGATCGGCTTGGCGATCCCATGTTTCGCTTCAAGCTGCGCCAGCAATTGATCGAGATAGTGGATGTCCCACGGTCCCTCGACCTTGGGCAGCATGATCACGTCGAGCTTGTTGCCGATGGCGCCGACGATTTCGGTGACGTCGTCGAGCAGCCAGGGGGAATTCAGGCAATTGACCCGGGTCCACAGGCCGGTCGTCCCGTAATCATGGGCGAGGCCCATCTCGATGAAGCCCTTGCGCGCCGCCTCCTTGGCGTCGGCGGGAATGGCGTCCTCCAGATTGCCGAGAATGACGTCGGCGGTCGGGATGGTCTCGCGCATCTTGGCGCGCACCTTTTCGAGATGCGGCGGCACGAAATGGATCATGCGCTCGACCCGGACCGGGAGTTCGCGGTAGGGCGCCGGCGCGCCGATCGCCAAGGCTTCAAAGAATTTGCGCGGGCTTTTCATCATGGGGTCAGGCTCCGTTTTCTTACCCGCCTCTAGGATAATTCCGGCTTGGCCGCAATTGCGCAATGCGCGCCGCAAGCGCAAAATCGCGCCATGAACTCAGGCGACGAATACCCGATCGAATTGCTGGCCCCGCAGGAGATGGCGCGGGCCGACGCGCTGACCATCGCCGCCGGAACCGCCGGCTACGACCTGATGCTGCGCGCCGGCAAGAATGTTGCGGTCGCGGCGGCGGATTTGCTGCGCGCCCGCGAGGGACAAAAAGTCGCCGTGTTCTGCGGGCCGGGCAATAATGGCGGCGACGGCTATGTCGCCGCCCGCCTGCTGCGCGAACAGGGGTTTCAGGTCCAGGTCGGGGTCTTGGGCGATCCGCATCATTTGCGCGGCGAGGCGGCCAAAGCCTTTGCCGATTGGGGCGGCGAAATCGCGCCGAGCGAAAATCTCGATCCGCGCGGCGCGGATCTGGTCATCGACGCACTTTTCGGCGCCGGATTGTCTCGGCCGCTCGACGGCCTCGCCTTGCAGGTGGTGCAGCGGATCAACGCCAGCGGAACGCCGGTTCTGGCGGTGGACGTGCCTTCGGGGTTGGACGGCGCCAATGGCGCGGTGGGATCGGAATGTGTGCGCGCTACCGAGACCGTCACCTTTTTTCGTTTGAAGCCGGGGCATCTGCTGCTGCCGGGACGGCTCGCCTGCGGAAAAACCCGCCTGACCCAGATCGGCATTGGCGAGGAGACTTTGCGCGAGATCCAGCCGCACACCTTCCTCAATACGCCGAAACTCTGGTTGGACGCCATGCCCTGGCCGGGCGTGGACGGGCATAAATATGCGCGGGGCCATCTCATCGTCGCCTCCGGCCCGATGACGCGGACCGGGGCGGCGCGGCTTGCCGCCCGCGCCGGACTGCGCGCCGGGGCAGGGCTGGTGACGCTGGCGAGTCCTGCCGACGCTCTTGCCGTCAACGCCGCCGCCGTGACCGCGATCATGCTGCGCCAAGTTGACGATGCGGCGCAATGGCGGGAACTTCTCGCCGACCGGCGTTTTTCGGCGGTGGCGATCGGGCCCGGGTTTGGCGTCGGAGCGGCGACGCGGCGGATTGTCGAAACCCTGCTCGCCGCCAGCCTGAAAGGCGGGTCGCGGCCGCTGGGCATAGTGCTGGACGCCGATGCGTTAACGTCGTTTTCACCGGACTGGGATAGCCTTGCGGCGGTGATCCAGTGCAGTGGCGCCGAGGTCGTTATCACGCCACATGAAGGTGAATTCAATCGTCTTTTCAACAAGAAGGCGACGAAACTTCAACTTAAGCGCGAGAGTGTGCCCGAGGGTTACGCCAACGCTTCAGAAATATCGACCGAACCAATTGAACTTGAATATAAAATTGATCGCGCGCGGGCTGCGGCCCGGGCGGTCGACGCCTGCGTGGTTTACAAGGGGCCGGATACGGTTGTCGCGGCGCCGGACGGGCGCGCCTGCATCGCGCGCAACGCTCCGCCCACACTGGCGACGGCGGGTTCGGGAGACGTTCTCGCCGGGCTGATCGGCGGCCTGCTGGCGCAGGGCATGCCCATGTTTGAGGCCAGCGCCTGCGCGGTCTGGCTGCACGGCGAGGCGGCGGCGCTGTTTGGCCCGGGCCTGATCGCCGAGGACATTTCGGAAATCCTGCCGCGCGTGCTGGCGAATCTCTCGTTGCGGCAGGGCTAGAGGAAACAGCCATGGGCGAACCTATGATCGCGCAGAAATCTCCCTATGCCGTCGAAGTCATCGAGGGAAAGACCTATTATTGGTGCGCCTGCGGCAAGTCGGCGAAACAGCCGTTCTGCGACGGTTCGCATCAGGGCACGGAATTCGTCCCCATCGCCTACAAAGCGGAAAAGACCGGGCCGGCCTGGTTCTGCGGCTGCAAGCACAGCGGCGCCAAGCCGCTTTGCGATGGGGCGCACAAGAAATTGTGAGGTCGGCGTCTCGAAGGATGGACCGCAAGGCGCGACTGTTCACGTCACCTCGAACCAGCCTGCCATGCCATTGGCGAAATGTTCCTGGACGGCGCCGCCGAGCAGCCATTTGCCGGGATTGTCGGCGACGAAGGCGATATGTTTGGTCGCCTGTTCGGGAACGATGACGCTGTCGCGCCAGTAGGGATCCCAGCCGTCGTCGAGATCGTGCAGCAGGCGCATGACATGGCCCTGGACGAAGATCGAGAGTTCGAACAATGTCTTGTTCGCCAAAGCCAGCGAGACCGGCGTTCCCTTCTTGACGGAAAACAAGGGCGGCCCATCGAGTCCGCTCGACGCGTGGCCGTTGATTTTCCAGATTTTGCGCAATTCGTCGCCCTGCGGCTTGAAACCGGCTGGCATGCCTTTCCGCCAGCCGCCCTCGATGACAACGTCGACTCTTTTCGCCTTCTCGAGATGGATTTCCGCCGGAAGCAGCGGATTAGGCGGGGGATTCGCGACGGGCGCCCCCGCCGGCCGGAGCGCGCCCCTGGTCGCAATTTCCAGCACCGTGGAATCGGGCAACTCGGTCTCGCCGCGCAGAATCAGCCGGACCTTTTGCCCTTCGAGGCGCGGCAGATCGAGCAGGACGTCGCAGCGCGCCCCGGGTCCGAGCGGCACATTCCCGCCTTGAGCCGCTAGAGCGTCACAGGGCTGACCGTCGAGCGCGATGATGGTCGGCGCGCCGCCCTCGAAGGTGAGGCGCATAATCCGCGCATTCGCGGCGTTGATCAGGCGCAGCCGCAGCCGCGCGCCGGGTGGGTAGATTTGCGCCGCCGCGCCCGCCTTGCCATTGACCCCGGTCACGGCGCCGAAGCGTCCTTGCCGCAGGGCGTCGGCGGGATTGTCGAAATCGCCGACGATCTGCGCCGAGGCGTCGAGCCGCCAATCGTCGAGCAGCAGGACGAGATCGTCGTCGACCGGAACAGGGTTCGCCTCGTCGACGATCACCGCGGCGTAAATGCCGCGTCCGAGCTGTTCGCCGGAATGCGGCTGGATCAGCGGTTGGACAAAAAAGGTCCCGGCGTCGGGCGGGGTGAAGCGGAGGTCGCGGCTTTCGCCTGGCGCCAGCGCCTTCTGCACAAGGCCTGCGGCGCCGTCGATGGCGTTGGGCAGGCGCATGCCGCGCCAATGCAGGCTGGTGGGCCGGTCGAGCCGGTTGACGAATCGGACCCGCATTTCCTGGCCGAGTTTTACGCGCAACGCCGGGCCGGGGGTCTGGCCGTTGAAGCCCCAGATTTTGGTGGCCGGGCCGGGGGCAGGCAGCAGGGGGACGGCGCCCGGCCGCGCTTCGAGAAGCACGAAACCGTCCGTTTCTTCCGAGTGGGAGGCGGAAGCCAACAGGGTCAGGCAGGCGGAGCCAAGTAATTTTCGTCGAGAGAAAAGCATGGGCGCAGCATAGCAGATTTTCAAAAACCTTGGGCCTTAGGCCCTTCTCCTCCTACCCCCCTGTGGCAAATGCGTCGCGTATGCTATTTTTTTGCTGCATGGCGCTTCCGCCATTGCTATAGAGCGCCACCCAGACGGGCGGCCGGGCTTTCGCGCGGCGTTTGGCAGGGCGCGCGGGCGTGGCGGAATTGGTAGACGCGCCGGATTTAGGTTCCGGTGGTGAAAATCGTGGGGGTTCGAGTCCCTCCGCCCGCACCAGCGCCAAAACCATCGGTTAAAAGCCCTTGGCCCGTCGCAACAAGTTTCAACACCGTCGCAAGGCTAAAAAGCCAACGGCGAAAAGGTTCAGAGGTTTTGACGATGCAAACGACCGAAACGCTCTCGCAGGGGCTGAAGCGGGAATATCAGGTGGTCCTGGCCGCCGCGGAACTGGCGCAGAAACTCGACGCCCAGCTCGCCGGCATGAAGGACAAGGTGCGCATCAACGGATTTCGCCCCGGCAAGGTCCCGATGGGCCACCTGAAGCGCCTCTATGGCAAGTCGATCATGGGCGACGTCGTCCAGGAAGCGATCACCGAGGCGCAGAAGCAGATTGTCGGCGACAACAAGCTCCGTCTCGCCGGCCAGCCGAAGCTCGACTTCCCGGAAGACCGCGAAGAGATGGAAAAGGTGCTCGAAGCCTCGGGCGACCTGAAGTTCAGCCTGTCATTCGAAATCCTGCCGAGCTTCGAACTCGGCTCTTTCGACGATATCGAGCTGGAGCGCCTGGTGGCGGAAGTTCCCGAAGAGGAAGTCCAGCAGAGCCTCGACCAGCTGGCCGAGCGCAACCGCACCTATGAGCCGCGCGAAGAAGGCGCTGCGGCGCAGTCGGGCGACAAGCTGACCATCGGTTTCGTCGGCCGTCTCGGCGAAGAGACTTTCGAAGGCGGCACGGCCGAGAACGCCGAACTGGTGCTCGGCTCCGGCTCGTTCATCCCCGGTTTCGAGGCCCAGCTCGAGGGCGCCAAGGCCGGCGAGGAGCGCAAGGTCGTGGTGACCTTCCCCGCCGATTATCAGGCGCCTGATCTGGCCGGCAAGGAAGCGACCTTCGACGTCACCGTGAAGGCCGTCGCCGCTCCCGCCGCCATCGCCATCGACGAAGCCTTCGCCAAGAATTTCGGCTTCGACAGCGTGGAAAAGCTGCGTGAAGCGGTGCTTGCCCGCGTGAAGGCCGACTATGATCGCGCCACCCGCGAAAAACTCAAGCGCGCCCTGCTCGACGCGCTGGACAAGAAATATACGTTCGAACTGCCGCAGGACATGGTGGAACAGGAATTCGGCGGCATCTGGCAGCAGGTCACGGCCGAAATGCAGCAGAACGGCAAGACCTTCGCCGATGAAGAGACGACGGAAGAGGAGCAGCGCTCCGAATATCGACGCATCGCCGAACGCCGCGTCCGTCTCGGCCTGGTGGTCGCTGAAATCGGCGAAAAGGCCGGCGTGAAAATTGGAGATGACGAAGTGAGTCGCGCCATTGTCGAACGCGCCCGCCAGTTCCCCGGCCAGGAAAAGCTGTTCTGGGACTATTACCAGAAGAACCCGCAGGCGCTCGCCGAAATTCGCGCGCCGTTGTTCGAGGAAAAGGTCGTCGATCACATCATCGGGCTCGCCAAGGTCACCGACAAGACCGTGTCCAAGGAAGAATTGTTCAAGCCGGCGGACGAAGACGACAAGGCCTGATTCGACTTTCAGCGATTGAATCGAGGAGCGTCCGCGCCAGCGGGCGCTCCTCTGTTTTTTCCAGTTGCCGCGGCGCACGATTCCGGTGGAAAACGCTGGCGCGACTTTAGACAATTTTCATCGCCGCCGGGCTACTTGTCACGATTGCACAGCGGAAAGCGGCGATTCGGGCGCGGAAAACAAGGCTCGGCCTCGATCTTGCATCCGGTTCGAAAGTCCGAACGGCGCAGCCATTGTCTCCGGACGCCAGTGCATTATGTTGGGATGAGGCCAAGCGGCGGCCCCGGCCGCGAACGAAAAAATCCCGGACGGCGGCCCGGCCGCCGCAAAAATGATCTAAGGAATCCATAAATGCGCGATCCGATTGACGTCTACAGCCAATATCTCATCCCGCAGGTCGTCGAGAACACGCCGCGCGGCGAACGCGGCTTCGATATTTATTCGCGCCTGTTGCGTGAGCGCATCATCTTCCTGACCGGTCCGGTCGAGGACGGCATGGCCTCGGTGATCATCGCGCAATTACTGTTTCTCGAAGCCGAAAACCCGAAAAAAGAAATCTCCATGTACATCAACTCGCCCGGCGGCGTGGTGACGTCCGGCATGGCGATCTACGACACCATGCAATTCATCAAGCCCAAGATCTCGACGCTTTGCGTCGGCCAGGCGGCGTCGATGGGCTCGCTGCTGCTGTGCGGCGGCGAGGCCGGCATGCGATTCGCCCTGCCCAACGCCCGCGTCATGGTGCACCAGC
Organism: Rhodoblastus sp.; assembly: GCF_052145335.1. Taxonomy (GTDB): domain Bacteria; phylum Pseudomonadota; class Alphaproteobacteria; order Rhizobiales; family Beijerinckiaceae; genus Rhodoblastus. The sequence continues at coordinate 18,583 of NZ_JBKQOU010000018.1, read as the reverse complement.
CTTCAGGCGGCTTCCAGGGCCAGGCTTCGGACATCCTGCGCCACGCCGAGGACATCATGAAGATCAAGAGAAGGCTGAACGACGTCTACGTTCGCCACACCGGCCGCGACTACGACACCATCGAACGCACCCTCGATCGCGACCATTTCATGTCGGCGGACGAGGCCAAGGATTTTGGCCTGATCGATGAAGTGCTGAACAAGCGCCCCGATTCGGGCGAAGAAAAAAAGTGATTGAAAAGAAGGGGTTCCCGGCGCCTGTTTTGCATGAGGCGCGCCGGGGATTGTGAAGCTTGCCATTGGCGTCGGGGGGCTTAAATTAGGCCTTTCGACGTGATGGAGAACCGGGGCGCGAAGGCGCGCCAATTCGCCGGACCGGAGGCGGAACCCAGTCGGCGGCGGAGCCGATCGACACAAGAAAAGAGCGGTCGGAATAGGCCCGAATCGACCGCAAGGAGAAGCTTATGAGCAAGGTTGGCAATAGCGACTCGAAAAACACGCTCTATTGCTCGTTCTGCGGCAAGAGCCAGCACGAGGTGCGCAAGCTGATTGCCGGGCCGACGGTGTTCATCTGCGATGAGTGCGTCGAACTCTGCATGGACATCATTCGTGAGGAGAACAAGTCGGCGCTGGTGAAAACCCGCGACGGCATTCCGACCCCCAAGGAAATCTGCAAGGTCCTCGACGATTACGTGATCGGCCAGTTCCAGGCCAAGCGCGTCCTGTCGGTGGCGGTGCACAACCATTACAAGCGTCTGAATCACGCGACGAAACATTCCGATGTCGAACTGGCCAAGTCGAACATCCTGCTGGTCGGCCCCACGGGCTCGGGCAAGACCTTGCTGGCGCAGACCCTGGCGCGGATTCTCGACGTGCCCTTCACCATGGCCGACGCCACCACGCTCACCGAAGCCGGCTATGTCGGGGAGGACGTGGAAAACATCATCCTGAAATTGCTGCAGGCCTCGGATTACAACGTCGAGCGCGCCCAGCGGGGTATCGTCTATATCGACGAAATCGACAAGATCTCCCGCAAATCCGACAATCCCTCGATCACCCGAGACGTTTCGGGCGAGGGAGTGCAGCAGGCCCTGCTGAAGATCATGGAAGGCACGGTCGCCTCCGTGCCGCCTCAGGGCGGCAGGAAACATCCGCAGCAGGAATTCCTTCAGGTCGATACGACCAACATCCTGTTCATCTGCGGCGGCGCCTTCGCCGGTCTTGACAAGATCATCTCCGCGAGGGGCAAGGGCACGTCGATCGGCTTCAGCGCCAAGGTTGAAGGTCCCGACGAACGTCGCGCCGGCGAAATCTTCCGTCAGGTCGAGCCGGAGGATTTGCTGCGTTTCGGCCTGATTCCGGAATTTGTCGGCCGCCTGCCGGTTATCGCCACGCTCGAAGACCTCGACGAGGACGCTCTGAAGAAGATCCTCACCGAGCCGAAGAACGCTTTGGTGAAGCAATATCAGCGGCTGTTCGAGATGGAGAACACCGAACTTACCTTCCAGGACGAGGCGCTCAACGTCATCGCCCGCAAGGCGATCGACCGGAAGACCGGCGCGCGCGGCCTGCGCTCGATCATGGAGGGGATCTTGCTCGACACCATGTACGACCTGCCGGGCCTTGAAGGGGTCGAGCAGGTGGTGATCGGTCCGGAAGTGGTCGACGGCAAGGCGAAGCCGCTTTATATTTATGCGGAACGCGCCGAAAAAAGCGGCGTAAGCGCCTGATCGGGCCTGTTCTATGGGCGGCGGCTCCCGCCGCCCTTTTCGTGTCCGCGGAAACGGTGGAGGCAATTCCCGTAAGATCTTGGGGGATATCCGCGCAAGGTCTTGCAGACAAGGTGCTGGGGGGAATCTCCCCGCAAGGTCTCAGGTTAAATGTCGCGCTTTTGTCTTGGGAAACTTGAAACGCGCGACGGATCGCCCCATCTGCCTGTTGACGTAGCCCCCACGCCGCCGATGCTCATGAGAGGTCGAGCGGCGCATGTGGCGGAGGCGTCCGGCGCCGGGCATGATCCCAGAATTGGGCCGGAAGGCTTTCGCAGCATGGGCGGATCGGAAATTCCAAAGCCGGAATTTCAGACCCGCCGTGACAGATAGGACCCTTAGATGACCAGCCCGAAGCGTGAACTGCCTGCGCCTGGCGTGACCGACAGCTACCCGGTTCTGCCGCTCCGCGATATTGTCGTTTTTCCGCACATGATCGTGCCGCTGTTCGTCGGCCGCGAAAAGAGCATTCGCGCGCTGGAAGAGGTGATGAAGGCGGACAAATTTATCCTGCTCGCCACCCAGATGAATGCGGCGGAGGACGATCCCAAGCCCGAGGCGGTTTTTTCCGCCGGCGTGTTGGCGAGCGTGCTGCAATTGCTGAAACTGCCCGACGGAACCGTCAAAGTTCTGGTCGAAGGCATGGCGCGCGCAAAAGTGTCGCGCTACACCCGCACCGATGAATATTACGAGGCCGAGGCCGAGGTTACCCCGGAGGAACTGCCCGATCCGGTCGAGGCGGAAGCCCTGGCGCGGTCGGTCGCCTCGGAATTCGAAGGTTACGTGAAGCTCAACAAGAAGGTATCGCCGGAAGTGGTCTCCGCCGTGGCGCAGATCGACGATCCCGGCAAGCTGGCCGATACCGTAGCCTCGCATCTGTCGGTGAAGATCACCGACCGCCAGTCGGTGCTGGAAATGACTTCCGTCGCCAAGAGGCTCGAAAAGTGCCTGGCGCTGATGGAAAGCGAAATCTCGGTCCTGCAGGTCGAGAAGCGCATCCGCACGCGTGTAAAGCGCCAGATGGAGAAGACCCAGCGCGAATATTATCTGAACGAGCAGATGAAGGCCATTCAGAAGGAGTTGGGCGACGAGGACGGCAAGGACGATTTGTCGGAGCTCGAGGACAAGATCAAGGCGACCAAGCTGTCGAAGGAGGCGCATGACAAGGCCATCGCCGAGCTGAAGAAGCTCCGGCAGATGTCGCCGATGTCGGCCGAGGCGACGGTGGTGCGCAATTACCTCGACTGGCTGGTGTCGATCCCGTGGAACAAGCGCTCCAAGATCAAGAAGGATCTCAATGCGGCGCAAGAAGTGCTCGACGCCGAACATTTTGGCCTGGATAAGGTCAAGGAGCGGATTGTCGAATATCTCGCCGTGCAGAGCCGCGCCAACAAGCTGACCGGCCCGATCCTGTGCCTTGTCGGCCCTCCGGGCGTCGGCAAGACCTCGCTCGGCAAGTCGATCGCCAAGGCCACTGGGCGCGAATTCGTCCGCATGTCGCTCGGAGGCGTGCGCGACGAGGCGGAGATTCGCGGTCATCGGCGCACCTATATCGGCTCCATGCCGGGCAAGGTGATTCAGTCGATGCGCAAGGCCAAAACCTCGAATCCGCTGTTCCTGCTCGATGAAATCGACAAGATGGGCATGGATTTCCGCGGCGATCCGTCGTCGGCGCTTCTGGAGGTGCTCGATCCCGAGCAGAACCACAGCTTCAACGACCATTATCTCGAGGTGGATTACGACCTCTCCAATGTCATGTTCGTCACCACGGCCAATACGCTGAACATTCCGGCGCCGCTGATGGACCGCATGGAGGTGATCCGCATCGCCGGCTATACGGAAGACGAAAAGGCGGTCATCGCCCGGAAACATCTGATTCCGGCGGCGACGAAAAAGCACGGCCTGTCGCCCAGCGAATGGGTGATCGAGGACGCGGCTCTGCTCAAAATCGTCCGCCGCTATACCCGGGAGGCGGGGGTGCGCAATCTCGACCGCGAAATCGCCAATCTTGCCCGCAAGGCGGTGAAGGAGATCCTGCTGTCGAAGCCGAAACTCGAAAAGGTCGTCGTCACCGAGGACAATATCGAGACCTATCTCGGCGTGCCGCGCTATCGTTATGGCGAGGCGGAACTGGAGGATCAGGTCGGCGTGGTCACCGGTCTCGCCTGGACGGAAGTCGGCGGCGAACTGCTGACCATCGAAGGGGTGATGATGCCCGGCAAGGGCCGCATGACGGTGACAGGCAACCTCCGCGACGTGATGAAGGAATCGATTTCCGCCGCGGCTTCTTATGTGCGCTCGCGCGCGGTGGATTTCGGCATCGAGCCGCCGCTGTTCGACCGGCGGGACATCCACGTCCACGTGCCGGAAGGCGCGACGCCCAAGGACGGCCCTTCGGCGGGCGTGGCCATGGCCGTCGCCATCGTCTCGGTATTCACCGGCATTCCGGTGCATCGCGACATCGCCATGACCGGCGAAATCACCCTGCGCGGCCGGGTCCTGCCGATCGGCGGGTTGAAGGAAAAGCTGCTCGCGGCTCTGCGCGGCGGGCTTAAGAAAGTGCTGATCCCGGAAGACAACGCCAAGGATCTGGTCGATATTCCCGAATCGGTGAAGAACAACCTGGAGATCGTGCCGGTTGCGCGCATGGAGGACGTGCTGAAACACGCCCTCGTGCGCATGCCGGAGGCGATCACCTGGGAGGAGGGCGCGGTCAAGGCCGAGCCGCCTTCAGTCGATGACGAGACAGTGGGAGTGGTTGCGCACTGATCGCCAGTTCTCCGCCTGTCTAAACTTCGCATCTGAACCGAACCCCGGTGGTCCCAACCTCCGGGGTTCAATCGTTCAGCGGCGATGTCCGATGCTGGAACGCAGCGCTTTGCCGCACTAATTTGCTCAATGGGCGACTGTTTCGCACGCGCTATCTCGCCAGTGGCTGCCGAGCGCCGGGAAAGCGCCGGTTGTTAAGGGTTTTTTCTTGGCAAAGGCGTTGTATCCCTTGCTTTGTCGCGGATTCGGCCCGAAAGTGGCGCGATCGGGGCCGGCGCGATTCGAGCCACCGCCTTAATTGCGGGCTTCTCGCGCGCGGGACACGATAACATTCAGGGGACCGGGGCGTCGGGGGCGCGCCTCGGTTGTGCAGCACGGCGGCGCCTTGAGCGCGCCCTTACACACGGGATGAATTCAAATGACCAATAAAGCCGAATTGATCGACGCGGTCGCGGAAGCGACGGAAACTTCCAAAGCCGCCGCCGGCGACGCGCTGGACGCCGTGATCGGCGCGATTACCCATGCTCTTAAGGGCGGCGAGGAAGTTCGCCTGGTCGGATTCGGCACTTTCTCCGTCAAGACCCGCGCCGCGGGCAAGGGCCGCAATCCGGCCACCGGCGAGGAAATCACCATTCCGGCCTCAAAAAGCGTGCGTTTCAAGCCCGGCGCCCAACTCAAGGCGACGGTCAACAAGTAGGTCTTCTCCGGCCGAAGGCGCGGTCGCCCGTTCATGGGCCTCCGCGAGTCTTGCGAGAACTTGCCAATATTTCCGGCCGGCTCCATGCCCGTCGGAAGTGTTTTGCCGCCATAAAATACGTCATTGCGCGACTCTTTCCTTGCCAGCGCCGATGCGGGGCATTATGAGCCGGAAAACGGCCGTGAAGCTTTTGCGCCGACTTCCACGGACGCCAGCCTGGAAACCAAGCCAGGTAATGCCGGGCGGTTAGCTCAGTTGGTAGAGCATCTCGTTTACACCGAGAGGGTCGGCGGTTCGAGACCGTCACCGCCCACCAATTCACAAGCATTTCGCGGCGCGGACCTTCGGCTCAAGCGAACGGTCCGAGTTGCCGAACATGTTACAACAGAGAAGCAGGGCCGCGGTCCAATCGATAGGATCGAAAATGGCTCTGGGTGGAGATGGGAATGTTAACGGCAAGGGTCCGGGCATTTCGGCGCGCCATAATGCCGTTTCTGGCCGCATTCGGCCTGCTGGCCGCCGTTTCGCACGCCAACGCGCAAAGCATGTCGTTCCGGCTGGCGTCGCTGGCCGATGGCTCCGGCTGCCGGTCGCATTGCCCGCATGTGATCGTGGCCGAAGGTCAAATCGGCAACTCCACGCCGCACGAGTTTCTCGATTTCCTGCGTGAAAACGCCTCCGACCGCGATTTGCGCACGGTGGTGTTCCTCAATTCGCAGGGTGGCTATGTCGTCGCCTCGATGGAATTAGGTCAGATTTTCCGCCGCATTGGCGCTGCAACAGTAGTGGCGCGGCTGGGCGCCTCGTCCGGCCGGGGACGCTTCCTGACCGCCTCCTGCCTGTCCGCCTGCGTCTATGCCTTTATGGGCGGACGCAAAAGGGTGGCGCCGCCGGGCAGCGCGCTGGGCATCCACCGCATGTTCGCCAATCAGGAACATACCAATCTCTGGGGCGATTCGAAATCCGAGCGCGTTTACGACAATGGCTCGATGGCAGGGATGCTGATGAATTATTCGTCGCGCATGGGCGTCAGCCGCGAATTGATTCGTTACGCCGAACACATTTCCTCTCAGTCGATCCATGTGGTCACGGCCGGAGAAATGGCGCGTTGGAATTTGGCGAGCCGGGTTTTCTGAATGCTTGTGGGGAAACGCTGTTGTTCGTCAAAACGACATAACAGCGCTTGACTTGACGGCGTCGCTGTCTTAATTCGCAGGCCTCCGATCGATGCGATGCGTCGCGGTCGCGGGGGAGTAGCTCAGTTGGTTAGAGCGCCGGCCTGTCACGCCGGAGGTCGCGGGTTCAAGTCCCGTCTCTCTCGCCATTTTCTTTAAAGATCCAAATAAAGATATGGCGCTTCTCGAGACGTGGCGCTTCTCAAGACGTGGCGCTTCGTCGTCGCCTTGTCACGCCGTCGCTTTATTCTCCGGCCTTCCGACTTGGGCAGGTTTTCTCGCTGGTACTGCATTGCGGCGACAGACTTTCGAGGCCAGGGCATGAACGCAGCGAACGGGGAAGAGATTTTTCCATCCCAGCTGGTTCAGGGCTATGAAAGATTTCTCGGCGGCGACTTTCGCCGCGAACGGTCGAGCTTTCACGAACTGGCGGAAAAAGGTCAGCATCCGCATACGCTGGTGATCGGCTGCTGCGATTCGCGCGTCATGCCGGAAGAGATTTTCGGCGCCGCACCGGGCGAAATTTTCGATATCCGCAATGTCGCCAATATAGTGCCGCCTTTCGCGGCGAATCTGGCGCACCACAGCGCCTGGGCGGCGATCGAATATGGCGTGACGGCCTTGCGGGTCGGATGCATCGTCGTACTGGGCCATGGCAACTGCGGCGGCGTCCGCGCCTTTGTTGAGGGCGGCGCGGAAAAATACCAGTCGCCGCCGCCCGACGATGCGCTGGGACATTGGATCGGCCTGATCTCCCCGGCGGCCAAACGTCTTGGCGCCCCGCCGGAACAATCGGGCGCGGATTACGCCGAACGGTTGGCCCGCGAATCGGTCAAGCAGAGCCTCGACAATCTGCGCGCCAATCCGCGTTTGGCGGCGCTTGAGCGGGCGGGGGAGTTGCGGCTGCACGGCGCGTTTTTCGATATTCTCGACGCGCAGCTTCTGGCGCTGGACGAGGCGCGCGGCGAGTTCATTCAGGTCTCGGCAGGACGTCATCGCTCGGCCCTGGGCGTCGCGCCGGAGAGCTGATCCTTGGCCCCGGCCGGGACACAGGCAATTCGGCTTTTCCCAGAGCAATCGGGGGTAATTGGACCTTCGACTTTCGCATCAAGGGCGCCGCCGCCGTTTGCGGGAAAATTGGGCGAGGGACGAGGAAAACCAAGCTTTTCCGGGCTGAGGGGAGGCGCAGACGCCGGCGGAACCCGCGCACGGGCCCGAAAGGGGCGCTAAAGCCGGGGGCAGGGCCATCGCTTTGAACTTGCGCGAGGCGCCGCGCTGCGATACGGAACCAAGACCATCCAGCGGCGGGATGCGGCTTTTTCAAGGCTGTACGCCTATCGCTCGGCGGCGAAGCGCCCCGCCCGCGGTTCATCCGCGATTGGGCGCCGCGCCGGAAACCACGGGACAATGCCATGCCGGGCCTCCTGAACGATTATCTGCCGCTGGTGATCTTCATCGCTCTTTCCGCGGTGATTTCGGGGGCGCTGCTCGTCGCGCCTTTCCTCATCGCCTTCAAGGCGCCGGACGCCGAAAAGCTCTCGGCCTATGAATGCGGCTTCAACGCTTTCGACGACGCGCGCATGAAATTCGACGTGCGTTTCTATCTCGTCTCGCTGCTGTTCATTATCTTCGATCTGGAAGTGGCCTTCCTGTTCCCATGGGCGGTGGCGTTCCGCAAGATCGGGGTGTTCGGCTTCTGGTCGATGATGGTGTTCCTGGGCGTGCTCACCGTCGGCTTCATCTATGAATGGAAGAAGGGAGCCCTGGAATGGGATTGACCTCCGAACCGAGCAAAACCCTTATCGCTCCGGCGCCGCGTGGCATCCTCGATCCGCGTACCGGCAAGCCGATCGGCGCCGACGATCCGACTTTCCTGTCGATCAACGACGAGCTGGCCGACAAGGGTTTTCTCGTCACCGCCACCGACGACCTGATCAACTGGGCCCGCACCGGCTCGCTGATGTGGATGACTTTCGGTCTCGCCTGCTGCGCCGTGGAAATGATGCAGGCGGCGATGCCGCGCTATGACGTCGAGCGTTTCGGCTTCGCGCCGCGCGCCTCGCCTCGCCAGTCCGACGTGATGATCGTCGCCGGCACCTTGACCAACAAGATGGCCCCCGCCTTGCGCAAGGTCTACGACCAGATGCCGGAGCCGCGCTATGTGATCTCCATGGGTTCCTGCGCCAATGGCGGCGGCTATTACCACTATTCCTATTCAGTGGTGCGCGGCTGCGACCGCATCGTGCCGGTCGACATCTATGTGCCGGGCTGCCCGCCGTCGGCGGAAGCCCTGCTTTACGGCATCATGCTTTTGCAACGGAAAATCCGCCGCACCGGCACGATCGAACGCTAAGATTTCCGGCGCGATTGTTTTCGCGCCGCCCCTTTTCGCGCCCAGTGCGGGCTGGACTTAAGGTGTGAGAATGGCCAACGAGGAGAACGTTGCGATGGACGCATCGGTCGACCACGCCGCCGCTTTGCGCGAGAAATTGCGGGCGCTGTCGGACAAGATCCAGGCCGGACTGAAGCAAGCGGTCGTCAGCGCGACCATCGCCTATGACGAGTTGAACGTCGTTGTCGAGCGGGAGCAATGGATCGCCAGCCTGACCTTCTTGCGCGATTGCTGCGGCTTCATCAGCTTCATCGACCTGACAGCCGTCGACTGGCCGGCGCGCGAACAGCGCTTCGACCTGGTCGTGCACCTGCTCGACCCCAAGGGCAACCTGCGCATCCGCATCAAGACCATGACCGACGAGGCGCAGCCGATCGAATCCTGCGAAAAGGTCTGGCCGGCCGCCAACTGGTTCGAGCGCGAAGCCTATGACATGTATGGCGTGCTGTTCAGCGGCCATCCGGACCTGCGCCGCATGCTGACCGATTACGGTTTCGACGGTCATCCCCTGCGCAAGGATTTCCCGATGACCGGCTATGTCGAAGTGCGTTACGACGACGCCCGCAAGCGGGTGGTCTATGAGCCGGTCAAGCTCAGCCAGGAATATCGCAGTTTCGATTTTCTCTCGCCCTGGGAGGCGGCGCAATACGAGCTTCCCGGCGACGAAAAAGCCAGCAAGCAGGGTTGATGCGCAAAAAAGCGTCCTGAGAAATCTGGACCTGAAATTTTGATGGGCGAGCCACCAATGTCCGAACAGAACCTGCGCAATTTCTCGATCAATTTCGGCCCGCAGCATCCTGCGGCGCATGGCGTGTTGCGGCTGGTGCTGGAACTCGACGGCGAAGTGGTCGAACGCGTCGATCCGCACATCGGACTGCTGCATCGCGGCACCGAAAAGCTGATGGAATCCCGCACCTATATGCAGAACACGCCCTATTTCGATCGGCTCGACTATTGCGCGCCGATGAATCAGGAGCATGCTTTCTGCCTCGCCATCGAAAAGCTGCTGGAAGTCGAGGTTCCGCGCCGCGCCCAGTTGATCCGTGTGCTTTACTGCGAAATCGGCCGTATCCTGTCGCATCTCCTCAACGTCACCACCCAGGCGATGGACGTCGGCGCCTTGACCCCGCCGGTGTGGGGTTTCGAGGAGCGCGAAAAGCTGATGGTGTTTTACGAGCGCGCTTCCGGCGCCCGCATGCACGCCAATTATTTCCGGCCCGGCGGCGTCGCCAGGGACCTGCCGACAAAACTGATCGAGGACATCGGCGCCTGGTGCGATCCGTTCCTGAAAGTCTGCGACGACCTCGAAGAATTGTTCATCGAGAATCGCATCTTCAAGCAGCGCAATGTCGACATCGCCGTCGTCACGGCGGAAGAATGCTGGAAATGGGGCTTTTCCGGTCCGGTGTTGCGCGGCTCCGGCGTCGCCTGGGATCTGCGCCGCTCCCAGCCCTATGAATGCTACGAAGAGATGGAGTTCGACATTCCGGTCGGCCAGCACGGCGATTGCTACGACCGGCAGGTGGTGCGCATGGAGGAAATGCGCCAGTCGATCCGCATCATCAGGCAATGCGTGGCCAAGCTGCTCGAGCGGGCGAATGAAGGCCCGGTGCTGACGCCCAACCACAAGATCACGCTGCCGCGCCGCAGCGAGATGAAAAATTCGATGGAATCGCTGATCCATCATTTCAAACTATTCACCGAGGGCTTCCGCGTGCCGCCTGGCGAAGTCTATGCGGCGGTCGAGGCGCCCAAGGGCGAGTTCGGCGTCTATCTCGTCGCCGACGGCACCGACAAGCCATACAAGTGCAAGATTCGCGCGCCGGGCTTCGCCCATCTGCAGGCTATGGACTTCATGAGCCGCGGCCATATGCTCGCCGACGTTTCGGCCATTCTCGGCGCGCTCGACATCGTGTTCGGGGAGGTCGACCGTTGACGGTTCTGCAATCCCTGCGCAAGAACGCCCCCTTTCTCCTGGCCGGCCTCGGCTCCGGAATTGTCGTGTTGATGCTGATGCGTCAATCGGGGGGCGAGCCTTTGTTTCAGCCGCAAAGCGATTTCGGCATAGTGATCGGCGCCATCCTCGTCGCCGCTTATGTCGTCTATCAGGACACGCGCGAATCCAACGGGAAGCCTAACTCATGAGCGTCCGCCGCCTCGCCGAAAACCAGCCCGAAAGCTTCGAGTTCACGCCGGAAAACCGCGCCTGGCTCGACGCGCAGATCGCCAAATATCCGCCCGGCCGCCAGGCCTCCGCCGTGATTCCGGCGCTGTGGCAGGCGCAGAAGCAGCATGATTACTGGCTGCCTCAGAAGGCGATGGAGAAGGTCGCCGAGATTCTCGACATGCCGCGCATTCGCGTGCTCGAAATCGCCACTTTCTACACCATGTTCAATCTGGCGCCGGTCGGGAAATATTTCATCCAGCTGTGCGGCACCACGCCCTGCATGCTGCGCGGCGCCGACGAGATCATCCATGTCTGCCAGGAGCGCATCGGCCCGCAGCGTCAGGTGACGGCGGACGGGCTGTTCTCCTGGCTCGAAGTCGAATGCCTAGGCGCCTGCTGCAACGCGCCAATGGTGCAGATCAACGACGATTATTATGAAGATCTCGACGCGGATAATTTCAACAAGCTGCTCGACGATCTTGCCGCCGGACGGCCGGTGAAGATCGGTTCGCAGAAGGGCCGCATGACTTCCGAGCCGGAAGGCGGCCTGACCTCCTTGACGACTTTCTATGGCGCGGACGGCAAGAGCGGCCCGCTTTCCACACCAACGGCCAAGCGAGGAGACGCAGATGCTTGAGGACAAGGATCGCATCTTCCAGAACCTTTACGGCTTTGGCGACTGGGGCCTGGCGGGCGCCCGGGCGCGTGGCTGCTGGGACAATACCAAGGGCCTGATCGAAAAGGGCAAGGACTGGATCATCAACGAGATGAAGGCGTCGGGCCTGCGCGGGCGCGGCGGCGCCGGCTTCCCGACCGGCCTGAAATGGTCGTTCATGCCCAAGCCCGATCCAGCGCGGCCCTCCTATCTGGTGGTCAACGCCGACGAGTCCGAGCCCGGCACCTGCAAGGATCGCGAGATCATGCGCAACGATCCGCATCTGCTGATCGAAGGCTGCCTGATCGCCGGTTTCGCCATGGGCGCTTCGGCCGCCTATATCTACCTGCGCGGCGAATATATTTTCGAGCGCGAACGTTTGCAGGCGGCCGTCGACCAGGCTTATGCGGCCAATCTGATCGGCCAGAACAACATCCACGGCTATCCCTACGAGGTTTACGTCCATCACGGCGCCGGCGCCTATATCTGCGGCGAAGAGACGGCCTTGCTGGAGTCTCTTGAAGGCAAGAAGGGAATGCCGCGCCTAAAACCGCCGTTCCCGGCCAATATGGGCCTCTATGGCTGCCCGACGACGGTCAACAACGTCGAATCCATCGCCGTCGCCCCGACCATTCTGCGTCGCGGCGCCGCGTGGTTTGCCGGGTTCGGCGCCAAGAACAATGCGGGCACCAAGCTTTTCTGCATTTCCGGGCATGTCGAAAAGCCGTGCAATGTCGAAGAGGCTATGTCGATCCCGTTCCGCGAACTGATCGAAAAACATAGCGGGGGCATCCGTGGCGGCTGGGATAATCTTCTGGCGGTGATCCCCGGCGGCTCGTCGGTGCGTTGCGTGCCGGCGCATGAAATCATCGATTGCCCGATGGATTTCGACAGCCTCGGCAAGCTGAAGTCCGGCCTCGGCACGGCGGCGGTGATCGTGATGGACAAGTCCACCGACATCATCCGCGCCATCGCCCGTCTCTCGCATTTCTACGCGCACGAAAGCTGCGGCCAGTGCACGCCGTGCCGCGAAGGCACCGGCTGGATGTACCGGGTGATGCAGCGCATGGTCGAGGGACGCGCGCAGAAGAAGGAAATCGACATGCTGTTCGACGTGTCGAAACAGATCGAGGGTCACACGATCTGCGCCCTGGGCGATGCGGCGGCTTGGCCGATCCAGGGCCTGATCACGCATTTCCGCCCGGTGATCGAAGCGCGAATCGACAGCTACACCGCCCGAGCCGACCGCGACGCGGTCAAGATCGCGGCGCAATAAAGATACGCGCCTCGGCGCCCCACGGCGGGCGAGGCAGGAAAAGGTAATTGCATCGACAAAGTCGATGCTAGGAGCGAATGCGACCAATAGCCCGTCGAAAGACGGGCGTCTGAAGACGCCCTTTGGCTGACGCGAGGGGCGCCTCGACCGCCCCCCTTGGGCGGGCGAGGCAAAACGGATGAGAGACATGTCTAAGATCATCGTCGATGGCGTCGAAGTGGATGTGCCGCCGGAGTACACGCTGCTCCAGGCGTGCGAGGAGGCGGGGAAGGAAATCCCGCGCTTCTGCTATCATGAACGGCTGTCGGTCGCGGGCAATTGCCGCATGTGCCTGGTCGAGGTGAAGGGTGGCCCGCCCAAGCCGACGGCCTCCTGCGCCATGTCGGTCAGGGATCTGCGTCCCGGTCCCAACGGCGAGCCGCCGGTGGTGCTGACCAATTCGCCGATGGTGAAAAAGGCCCGCGAAGGGGTGATGGAGTTCCTGCTCATCAACCATCCGCTCGATTGCCCGATCTGCGACCAGGGCGGCGAGTGCGACCTCCAGGACCAGGCCATGGCCTTCGGCCTAGACCGCTCGCGCTACCACGAGAGCAAGCGCGCGGTCGAAAACAAATATATCGGCCCGCTGGTCAAGACCGAGATGACCCGCTGCATCCATTGCACGCGCTGCGTCCGCTTCACCGCCGAAATCTGCGGCACGTCCGACATGGGCGCCATCGGGCGCGGCGAGGACATGGAGATCACCACCTATCTCGAACAGGCGATGACCTCAGAATTGCAAGGCAATGTCACCGACCTCTGCCCGGTCGGCGCGCTTTTGCCGAAGCCGCAGAATTTCCGCGCCCGTCCGTGGGAATATAACAAAACGCCGGGCGTCGACGTGATGGACGCGCTCGGCTCGTCGATTCGCATCGACACGCGCGGCCGCGAAGTGATCCGCATCCTGCCCCGCCTCAACGAGGCGGTGAACGAGGAATGGATTTCCGACAAGAGCCGACAGATCGTCGACGGTCTCAAGACCCAGCGTCTCGACCGGCCTTTCGTCCGCGAAAACGGCAAGTTGCGGCCGGCGTCGTGGGCGCAGGCCTTTGCCGCCGTCGCCGCCAAGGTCAAGGCTACCGCGCCGGAGAGGATCGGCTTCATCGGCGGCGATCTCTCGTCGGTCGAAGATCTGTTCGCCGCGAAGTCGCTGGCCGAAGAGCTTGGCGTGAAGAACATCGACGCGCGCCAGGACGGCGCCAGGCTCGATCCGGCGCTTGGGCGCGCCTCCTATCTGTTCAACGCCACCGTCGAGGGCATCGACCGGGCCGACGCCCTGCTGATCGTCGGCTCCAATCCGCGCTGGGAATCGCCGGTGCTCAACGCCCGCATCCGCCGCCGCTGGCGCGCCGGAAACTTCCCTGTCGGCGTGGTCGGCGAAAAGGCCGATCTGACCTATGATTACGCATATCTCGGCGCCGGCCCCGACACGCTGGCGAATGTCGCCAAGGGCGAAGGCTTTGGCGAGGTTCTCGCCAAGGCGGAACGTCCGCTGATCCTGGTCGGGCAGGGAGGTCTCGCCCGCGAGGACGGCGCCGCCATTCTGGCGCTGGCCGCGAAGCTCGGCGCGCCGAAAGGCGACTGGACCGGCTTTTCGGTGCTGCACACGGCGGCCTCGCGGGTCGGCGCGCTCGATCTCGGCTTCGTCCCGGGCGAGGGCGGCCTCGACGCCGACCAAATGGCCAAATCCGGCGCGCTCGACCTCGTTTTCCTCGTCGGCGCCGATGAAATCGGCATCGAGCCGGGCGCCTTCGTCGTCTATATCGGCTCGCACGGCGACCGCGGAGCCCATCGCGCCGACGTGATCCTGCCCGGCGCGGCTTACACCGAAAAGTCCGGCACTTACGTCAATACCGAAGGCCGGGTGCAGATGGCCGACCGCGCCGCCTTTCCGCCAGGAGACGCCCGCGAGGACTGGGCGATTTTCCGCGCCCTTTCCGGCGCACTCGGCCAGCCTTTGCCGTTCGATTCGCTGTCCGCCCTGCGCGGAAAACTCTATTCGGCCTATCCGCATTTCGCGCAGCTCGATGTTCTCGCCCCGGCTGACGCTTCCGGCCTGGCTTCGCTTCCGGCCGGCGAACTCGGCCACGGCGCGCTGGTTTCGCCGATCGCCGATTTCTACCTGACCAACGCAATCGCGCGCGCCTCGCATGTCATGGCCGAATGTTCTGCCGTGGCCAAGGGCCGCACCCACGCCCTAGCGGCGGAATGAGGAGAAGAAGCGAATGGAACTCCTGCTCTCCCTTCTCATCATTCTGGCGAAAAGCTTAGGCATTCTCGTCGTCCTGCTGGTGATCGTCGCCTATTACATTCTCGCCGACCGCAAGGTATGGGCGGCGGTGCAATTGCGGCGCGGACCGAACGTCGTCGGACCCTGGGGCATCTGGCAGAGCTTCGCCGACATGATCAAGTTCCTGTGCAAGGAGCCGATCATTCCCGATGGCGCCAACAAGGGCGTGTTCCTGCTTGCGCCTTTGGTCACCGCGACACTGGCGCTCGCCGCCTGGGCTGTGATCCCGGTCAACGACGGCTGGGCGGTGGCCAATCTCAATGTCGGCGTGCTCTATATTTTCGCCATTTCGTCGCTCGGCGTTTACGGCATCATCATGGGCGGCTGGGCCTCGAATTCGAAATATCCGTTCCTGGCGGCTTTGCGCTCGGCGGCGCAGATGGTGTCCTACGAAGTCTCGATCGGCTTCGTCATCATCACCGTGCTGCTCTGCGCCGGCTCGCTGAACCTCAACGATATCGTCAAGGCGCAGGACACCAAATGGGGCATGCTCGGCTGGTACTGGCTGCCTTTGTTTCCGATGTTCGTGATCTTCTTCATCTCGGCCCTCGCCGAGACCAACCGCCCACCCTTCGATCTGGTCGAGGCCGAATCGGAACTGGTCGCCGGCTTCATGGTCGAATATTCCGCCAGCCAGTACCTCCTGTTCATGCTCGGCGAATATGTCGCCATCGTCACCATGTGCGCGCTGATGACGCTGCTGTTCTTCGGCGGCTGGCTGCCACCGGTGAATATCGCGCCCTTCACCTGGGTGCCGGGCGTGATCTGGTTCATCCTCAAGGTGAGCTGGTTCTTCTTCCTGTTCGCCATGGTCAAGGCTTTCGTGCCGCGCTATCGCTACGACCAGCTGATGCGGCTGGGCTGGAAAGTATTCCTGCCGATCTCGCTGGTCGCCGTGGTCATCGTCGCGGGGCTGGTTGAATTCACCGGCTTCGCGGGCGGCGTCGCGCATTGAGAGGATCGCAAATGCAACTCGTCCAATCCGCCAAAGCGCTGTTCCTCAAGGAATTTGTCGGAGCGTTCTTCCTGTCGTTTCGCTATCTCTTGAAGCCGAAGGCGACGCTGAATTATCCGCACGAAAAGAATCCACAATCGCCGCGCTTTCGCGGCGAGCACGCGCTGCGCCGTTATCCCAACGGCGAAGAGCGCTGCATCGCCTGCAAGCTCTGCGAAGCGATCTGCCCGGCGCAGGCCATCACCATCGAGGCGGCGCCGCGCGGCAATGACGGCACCCGCCGAACCACGCGCTACGACATCGACATGACGAAGTGCATTTATTGCGGCTATTGCCAGGAGGCTTGCCCGGTGGATGCGATTGTCGAAGGGCCCAATTCCGAATTCGCCGTCGAGACCCGCGAGGAACTGTTTTTCGACAAGCAGCGCCTGCTCGACAACGGCGCGATCTGGGAGCGCGAAATCGCTCGCAACATCGCCGCCGACGCGCCCTACCGCTGAATGATCCCCGCATCTTTCGAGATGCGGGGCCTGCAAACAGAGACTTAAATCCTAACCGGCTTTACCCCAGGCCGACTCTTGATTAAGCCAAGTCTGGTTGATCCCAGTCCGTTTGATCAAATTCGGCGAATGAAGCGATCAAGGCCCTGAGACGGGCGCACAGGTGGACCATGACGTTAGCCGCGGCCTTCTTCTATCTGTTTTCGATCATGACGATCGCCTCGGCCGTCATGGTCATTTCGGCGCGCAATCCGGTCCATTCGGTGTTGTACCTGATCCTCGCCTTCGTCAACGCGGCCGGCCTTTTCCTGCTCGCGGGCGCCGAATTTCTGGCGATGATCCTGGTCGTCGTCTATGTCGGCGCAGTGGCGGTGTTGTTCCTGTTCGTGGTGATGATGCTCGACGTCGATTTCTCCGAGCTGAAACAGGGCTTCCTGCAATATCTGCCGATCGGCATGCTGGTCGGCCTGATCGTGCTCTTGGAGCTGGTGCTGGTGGTCGGCGCCTGGACGGTGGCGCCGCAGACGGTGCTGGGCACGCCGACGCCCGGCCATCTCTCCAACACCGCCGCGATCGGCGAGGTGCTTTATACGCAATATGTCTATCTGTTCCAGGCGGCGGGCTTCGTTCTTCTGACCGCTATGGTCGGCGCCATCGTGCTGACCCTGCATCACCGGACGAATGTGCGCCGCCAGTCGATCGCGGCGCAGAACGCGCGCACCCGCGCCTCGGCCATCGAAGTCAAGAAAGTCCCGTCTCGGGCGGGCGTGTGAGGAGCGGTCCATGGTCATCGGTCTCGAACATTATCTGATCGTCGCCGCCATCCTGTTCACACTGGGCGTGGCCGGCATCATTCTCAATCGCAAGAACATCATCATTATCCTGATGTCGGTGGAATTGATCCTGCTATCGGTCAATCTCAATCTCGTGGCCTTTTCCGCGCAATTGCACGACCTGACCGGCCAGATCTTCGCCCTGTTCATCCTCACCGTCGCGGCGGCGGAGGCGGCGATCGGCCTGGCGATCCTGGTCACCTATTTCCGTAACCGCGGCACGATCGCGGTCGAAGACATTAATATGATGAAGGGCTGAACGACATGGTCGCCGCAATCGTCTTTCTTCCCCTTCTCGGCTTCCTGGTAGCCGGCCTTTACGGCCGCTGGATCGGCGCGCGCGGGTCGGAAATCCTTACCACGACGCTTCTGTTCGTCTCCTGCCTGTTCTCCTGGATCGTGTTCGCCCGCATCGGCTTCGGCGGCGAACCCTTCTCCGTCCATCTGCTCTCCAACTGGATGACCTCCGGCGGCCTGAGGGTCGATTGGGCGCTGCGCGTCGACACGCTGACCGCGGTGATGCTGGTGGTGGTGACGACGGTGTCGTCGCTGGTGCATCTCTATTCCATCGGTTACATGCACGAAGACCCGTCCCGGCAGCGTTTCTTCGCCTATCTGTCGCTGTTCACCTTCGCCATGCTGTCGCTGGTGACCGCCGACAATCTGGCGCAGATGTTCTTCGGCTGGGAAGGCGTCGGTCTCGCCTCCTACCTGCTGATCGGCTTCTGGTACGAGAAGCCCTCGGCCAACGCCGCCGCGATCAAGGCCTTCGTCGTCAACCGTGTCGGCGATTTCGGCTTCGCGCTCGGCATCTTCATGGTCTTCCTGCTGACCGGCTCGATTTCCTTCGACACCATCTTCGCCGCCGCTCCCGGCCTCGCCCACAAGTCGATCCACATGTTCGGCGGCGACTGGGACGCCATGACCCTGACCTGCCTGTTGCTGTTCATGGGCGCGATGGGCAAGTCGGCGCAGTTCCTGCTGCACACCTGGTTGCCGGACGCGATGGAAGGTCCGACTCCGGTCTCGGCGCTCATCCATGCCGCGACCATGGTCACCGCCGGGGT
>NZ_JBKQOU010000017.1:0-6580 GCF_052145335.1 Rhodoblastus sp. | reverse complement strand
TGCCGATGTCGAGATAGACCCACTTCACCTTGTCGTCGTCGGACTTTTTCGAGATCAGCACGACTTCCGCCTCGATCACGCCGGCATTGCCGACCATGCCGCGCCCCGGCTCGATGATTGTCTCCGGGATGCGATTGCCGAAATGTCGTCGCAAGGATCGGAAAATCGCGTCGCCATAAGTGCGGACCGCCGAGACGCGCTTGAGATATTGCGTCGGGAAACCGCCGCCAAGATTGACCATCTGCAGCGAGATGCCGCGTTCGGCCAATTCCCGAAACACGCCCGCCGCCGATTTGAGCGCCAGGTTCCACATACGCGGATTGCGCTGCTGCGAGCCGACATGGAAGGACAGGCCATGCGCCTCGAGGCCTAGGCGATGGGCGAGTTCGAGCACGCGTGGCGCCATTTTCGGCACGCAGCCGAATTTACGCGACAAGGGCCAATCCGCGCCGGCGCCGTCGCACAACATGCGGCAGAACACTTTAGCCCCTGGGGCGGCGCGGGCGACCTTCTCGACCTCAGCCTCGCAATCGACCGCGTACAGACGCACGCCAAGTTCGTAAGAGCGAAAAATGTCGCGCTCTTTCTTGATGGTGTTGCCGAAGGAAATACGGTCGGGTGACGCGCCGGCGCCCAGCGCCTGCTCTATCTCCACCACTGAGGCGCAGTCGAAACAGGAACCCAGGTCCGCGAGCAGCGACAAGACCTCCGGGGCCGGATTGGCCTTGACCGCGTAAAATACGCGCGTGTCGGGCAAAGCCTTGGCGAAAGCGGCGTAATTATCGCGCACGACGTCGAGGTCCAGCACGAGGCAGGGACCATCCTCGCGGCGGTTGCGCAGGAATTCTAAGATACGATTGGTCATCGCGGCATCCCTTCGAAGGGCGCGCCCTTGCGCGCCAAAACCATGGGCTTCGGAGGAATGGCGTCAGCCGTCCGCAATCGCGCGTTGGAGACGCGACGTGCAAAAACAAACGCCATCCGTGACCATTCGGACGCGCGGAAATCCGCGCAACCGGATGATCGGGTGCTGCGCCGTGGACGCCTTGAACTCGGAGGGCGGATGCCATCCAAGTTTTACAGCGGCCTTCGATTGGAATGGGTGACCCCGTTCCGCACGCCCGGCAAGAAAGACAAGCCTCTTCGGTAAGCCGACCTTTGGAGGGTCGACAGAGACGAAAAAGCCCGGTCCGTCGTTGCTTTAAGTCGCGATCCTCCGTGCAGACGGAGTTCGCCGGTTCGCCTCCGGCTGCCGGTTTGTTTTTCAGGCGGTTCCCCGGCCTCTTGTCCGGATTCCCGCCAACCGACACACGACCACAGGCACGTGCGATTTGGGCAGGGTCATAAATAGGGCTTACCCCCCCGAACGCAAGAGAAAAATGCGCGCCCCGCGAATTTTTTCGTCCCTGCTTTCATGGACGGGGTTCTTTGCCACGCTAGAGCCCGAACGGCGCCTTGCGGCGGCCGCAAAACGCCGCTAACTGCTGGGGTTGCGCAAGAACAGCAACCCGAGTTTTCGCGCGCCAATTCGCCTGCCTGAGTGAAACGCCCCATGCCCCAATTCGACCGCCGCTTCCTGCTTAATGCTCTGGCCTTGTCCGGCGCCGCCGCGCTCGCTCCCCGCGCTTTGGCGCAAGGCGCATCGAGCCCCAATAACGGGCAGCCGCCGGCGCCCCATTTCGGCTTCGAAGAAGTGGTCAAGCGGGCGCGCGATCTGGCCGACGCGCCATTCGACGCCCTCCCGCCGAAATTGCCGGAAGCTTTGACCAGGCTCGATTTCGACTCCTACCGCGATATCCGCTTCAAGGCCGACAAGTCGCCGCTCGGCCCGGGCAATGGTCCGTTCCGGCTTCAGGCCTTTCACCCCGGCTTTATTTATAAGCGAACGGTGGTGGTGAACACGATCCGCGACGGCATTTCGACCCCCCTGCCCTATTCCTCGAGCCTGTTCGATTACGGCCGCAACAAATTCGAAAAGAATTTTCCGGTTAATCTCGGCTTCGCCGGCTTCCGCCTGCACTATCCGCTGAACAGCCCGCGTGGCCAGGACGAGGTGGTGTCCTTTCTCGGCGCCACCTACTTCCGCTTCCTCGGACGCGGCCAGAGTTACGGCCTTTCCGCGAGAGGCCTCGCGGTGTCTACCGGCGGCGACGATGAGGAATTTCCGTTCTTCCGCGAGTTCTGGATCGAGACCTCGGAACAGCATCCCGCAAAGGCGACGATCTATGCACTGCTCGACAGCGCATCGGTCACTGGCGCCTATCGGTTCGATCTCTACCCTAATGTCGAAAGCGTAATGGAAGTCGCCGCGACCATTTTTCCGCGCCGGGCAGGAGTCAAGTTCGGACTAGCGCCGTTGACCTCGATGTATTTCTTCGGCGAGGATCGCGGCAAGTGTTCCGACGATTTTCGTCCGGAACTACATGATTCCGACGGCCTGCTGATGCACACCGGCGCCGGAGAATGGATCTGGCGGCCGCTGCGCGCCCCGCGCATCGTCACCATGACCACCTTTTCCGACAATAACATCAAGGGCTTCGGACTCGTCCAACGCGACCGCAATTTTGAGCATTACCAGGATATCGATCTTAGCTACGAGACACGCCCGACCTATTTTGTCGAGCCGCATGGCGATTGGGGCGAAGGCCGCATCGAACTGCTCGAACTCGCGACAAAGGACGAGACGGCGGACAATATCGTCGCCTATTGGACTCCCAAGAACCCGCCGGAAGCTGGGAAGGCGTTCAACTATTCCTACCGCATCCGCTCGCTGCTTGACGCTTCCGATCTGTCGCCGAATGGGCGGGTAAAGAACACCTGGCACACTTCGCCAAAGGCGCTCGGTTCCTCCGAGGCGGTTGCGGTCGGAGAGCGACGCTTCGTTATCGACTTCACCGGCGGCGACCTCGGCTTCTATCAGCACGACCCGAATATGATCGAGATTTCGGCGACGACGTCGCAGGGCAAGATCACCCGCACGATACTGGAATCCAATCCGCACATCGACGGCATCCGGGCCATGATCGACGTGCAGGTGGAACCCGGCCAGACAACCGACGTTCGCGCCTTTCTCCATGCCGGATCGCGTGCCCTGACTGAAACCTGGATCATGCCCTGGGCGGCGGAAACGGCGCAATAAGCCGAAGTTGGATTTCTGCGGGCGACCCAGCGCTTGCCCTTGCCACAGATTAGAGATTGCGCGCAGCCATTCTGGACCGCCGGGCGAAAGGTTCCCGAAACGATGTTACGCGAGCGATGCTGGTCCGAAGGATCGGGGAAGCAGTTGGGAAAGTAGCGCGGAATCCGTCTGACCCTGGTCATCGGCGCAATAGATCAAGGTCCGCTCCGATGCGAATTCAGCGATCCGCTGGCGGCAAGCGCCGCAAGGCGTGATTTTCCCCGGCCCCGGCCCCAGCACAAGAATTTCGGCTATTCGCAGTTGCCCAGCGGCGACCATTGCGGCGATGGCAGAAGCCTCGGCGCACAGGCCGAGCGGATAGGCGGCGTTTTCGACATTGCAGCCGAAAAAAGCCGCGCCGTTTTCCGCGCGCAAGGCGGCGCCCACCGGAAAGCGCGAATAGGGCGCGTAGGCCTGCGCCCGCGCCGCTTTCGCCAGATCGAAAAGCTCCTCGACTGAGCTCATTTTCTCTTCTTTCTGCCCGGGTCGGTCACCGAACGCGTTGCACAAAAAATGAATCCCGATCTGACACAATCGGACTAGAACCGCCGCCACAAGGCGACGAGGATGCCGTTTTCGCGATAAGCGTTCTTTCCAGCGAGGGTTGTATAGGCGCCGAATTGTGTTCGCCAGTATTCATTAAGGCTGTAAACAAGGCTGAGTTGCGCCTTGGACTGCGCCCATTGCGGATAATTTACAATGTCCGACGGCGACGAAACAATATTGAAGCTCTGGGCCAGCAGGAGAAGACGCTGCGTCGCATAAAGGCCCAAGGTCAGATCGAAGCGCGCCTCGTCCGGCGCCGGTCCTGCGCACAGGCGATAGCCGACCTGGGCATCGATAAAGCCCGGCAGCGCGCCGACCGCGATATTCTTGCCGAGCAATAGTCGGAAATCATATTCCGGCTGGCGCGTTCCGGCGAGCCAGCTGTTGGTTGCCCCGCCATTGGTCGGCGCGCGCACTGAACTCTGAAAGGCGAGAACCGTCGAATCGTCACGCCATAGGCGCGCCTGCGCGCCGATCTCGCTGTCGCCAAGTCCGGTGAAGCGCTGATTGTCGGGCGACCCGAGCGAGGAGCTTTGCACGGAAGGCTTGATCACCACCGCGAGCCAGTCGGTTACGCCGTAATCGACGAAAACCTGCGCCTGCAGGCTGCGATAGAGTGGCGTCGGGGTGAAGCGCCCGACCTGGTCGAAACTGACATTGGCCTGATCGAACAACGTAGTAACAATGACTTCGCCGTGTCCGGCCTCGGGATTCCATGCTCCGGCCCTTGCAGGCGCGACGGCGCCGGGCCCGCCCAATAGACCCGCCAGTCCCAAAACCCCACCAAGGCGAAAGTAATTTCGCCGCATGACGCCGTCCGAATTTCCTACTTATGCTGATGAATGTTGCGCACATTCTTGCAGGGATGAAAGGTTTGAATCAAACATTTGAGCGGGGTTTGCGAAGAATTTCAGGTTTTGCACAATGGCGGGAGCGCCTAGTTCAATTCGCGGTTCCGGCCGTCGCCGGCCGGAAGTTCGATCTTTATCTCGCTGCCCTCTCACCCCGATGAGGGTCGGGCGAGGCTCAATAATAAAGGCAAATGCCGTTACGATCACAATGGCGGTGGTGCGGGTAGAGTACCGACGGGCCCCAGCACGACCGATAGAAGTGATAGCCCGTTTCCCCCCAACGCGCGCAACCCGCGCTCGCGCCATTGGACATCAGACACAGGACGGACAGGGCCGCCGCGGCAATAAGCGGATTGCGTAAGCTTTTCATCTTGACCTCCCAACTACGATCGGGGCGCAAAGGCGCGCCAAGCCTTGCGCTTTCAAAAAAAACGCTCGAACCGCGAGATGGTTGCGTGGCGAAAAGCGCTGCGTGAGCCGCAGATCGTGCCAATTGAAAAAGAAACAACTGAAGCGCCGATCCGGCTCAATCGGATCGGAGCTTCAGTGACAACCACGGTTAGGTTGCGACCGAAATCCGAGCACTATCGGTAGGCACCACAATGCTGGTCGAATTGTAAGATCGACTTATGACCAATTAAAAAGTTTAAAATCAGCCTATGGCGGATTGGTGGAGCTGAGGGGAATCGAACCCCTGACCTCTGCAGTGCGATTGCAGCGCTCTCCCATCTGAGCTACAGCCCCATTCCGGAGCGCGTGTTTAGGGCGCGGTGGCTTTTCTGTCAATTGCTGTCGAGTAAAACTCCTACAAAACTTGTTTGCAAAGCCGCCACGGCTTAAACATCCGACGTCTGTCCTTTCGCCCGGAGTTCCAATGTCCGCCGCAGCCTTCCTCATCCCCGTGTTCCGGGTGGTCAACATGGCCATCGACCTCTATTGGTGGGTCATCATCGTCATGGCGCTGATGTCCTGGCTGCTCGCCTTTGACGTCATCAACATGCGTAACGACCTGGTCCGCTCTGTATGGAACGGCGTCAATTCCTTGACTGAGCCGGCGCTGCGACCGATCCGCCGCTTCATTCCCCCCATCGGCGGGATGGATATTTCCCCGATCGTGCTGCTGCTGCTGCTTTCCTTCATCCAGATGGAGCTGGGCGAGGTGGTGCGCCGCCTGATGATGGCCTCGATGTGACAACGTGACCGCCGAGGCCAAACCCTGGACGCCGCGCGAAAGCGGCGTTGTCCTGCATGTGCGTCTCACCCCCAAATCTTCGCGTGACGCGCTGGAGGGGATCGAGACGCTCGCCGACGGCGTCTGCGTATTGAAGGCGCGGGTGCGTGCGGTCCCAGAGGATGGCAGGGCCAATGACGCTCTGGTGACCCTTGTGGCTAAAAACCTCAAAACCCCCGCGTCCCGCATCAAAATTACCTCCGGCGCCACCGCGCGGCACAAGACGCTGCTCCTGGAAGGTGACACCCTCGAAATTTTGGCAAAGCTGGAGCAACTGGGCACGACGGCAAAGCGTTGACGCCCACGCAATCTTGCCAACGCCCGCTTGCATGGCCTAAAGGCACGGCAGCCAAATTCGCACTGCTAGGGGCCGTCATGAGCAAGACCAACAAGGGCAATTTTTTCGAGGATTTCCGACTCGGCCAAGTGATCGTCCACGCGACGCCGCGCACTGTGACGGTCGGCGATGTCGCGCTCTACACCGCGCTCTATGGTTCCCGTTTCGTCGTGCAATCTTCCGACGCCTTTGCGCAGTCGATCGGCTATGCCCGCAGCCCGGTCGACGATCTGCTGGTCTTCCATATCGTGTTCGGCAAGACCGTGCCAGAAGTCTCGCTCAACGCCGTGGCCAATCTCGGCTATGCGGATTGCCGCTTCCTTGCGCCGGTCTATCCCGGCGACACTCTGTCCTCGAGTTCGGAAGTCATCGGCCTCAAGGAAAATTCCAGCGGGCAGACCGGCGTGGTTTATGTCCGCTCGCGCGGCGTCAACCAG
>NZ_JBKQOU010000016.1:0-14821 GCF_052145335.1 Rhodoblastus sp. | reverse complement strand
AGAGCCATGCGGCGGCCTATGCGCTGGTCGCCTACCAGACCGCCTGGTGCAAGGCCAATTACCCGGTCGAATTTTTGGCGGCCTCGATGACGCTCGACAAGAGCAACACCGACAAGCTGGCGGAATTTCGTAACGAGGCCCAGCGGTTGGGGATCAGGGTCGATCCGCCCTCGATCAATTTCTCCGGCGTCGATTTCGACGTGCATCAAGACGCCGAGGGCCTGCTTTCGATCCGCTACGCGCTTTCCGCGGTCAAGGGCGTCGGCGAGGGGCAGGCGGCGGCGCTCGTCGCCGCGAGAGGGTCGAAGCCGTTCCGCAACATGGCGGAACTGGCGACGCGGCTCAATCCGCGCGAGGTCAACAAGAAGGTGCTGGAAAGCCTGGCCGCCGCCGGGGCCTATGACGAGATCGAGCGAGACCGCGCCCGCGCCTTCGCCTCGATCGAGCCGCTTCTCGCCGTCGCCAACCGCCATCAGGACGAACATCTCGCCGGCCAGAGCGGCCTGTTCGGCGGCGGCGAGGCCGAGCCCCTGCGGCTCGCCCGTTTCGATAATTGGTCGGCGGAGGAAAAACTGCGGCGCGAATTCGACGCCATCGGCTTTTTCATCTCCGGCCACCCGCTCGACGCCTATCAGGGCGTCCTGCAGAAATTGCGCGTCGATCGCTGGGCGGGCTTTGTTCGGGCGGTGAAACAGGGGGCGTCTGCCGGGCGACTGGCCGCGACTGTGCTGGACCGGGCCGAGCGGCGGACCAAATCCGGCAACAAGATGGGCATTGTCACCCTGTCCGACCAATCGGGCCAGTATGAGGCGATCCTGTTTCAGGAGGGCTTGAACCAATACCGAGACCTGCTGGAAAAGGGCGCGACGGTGCTGGTGACGTTGCAGGCCAATGTCGAGGGCGAGGACGTGCGCGCCCGCATCACCCAGGTCGAGCGGCTGGACGAGGCGGCGGCGCGCATCCAGAAGGGTTTGCGAATCTTCTTGCAAGATCGGGCTTCGCTGCCGCTGTTGAGCGAAAAGCTGAAAGGGCGCGGGGAGGGCGAAGTGACGCTGGTCCTGCGCCTCGACGAGCCCGAACGCGAGGTCGAGATCAAGCTGCCCCATCGCTACCCGATCAGTCCGCAGGCGTCCTCGGCGATCAAGCAAATTCCCGGCGTCGCCGAGGTGGAGTTGGTCTAGCCCCGAAGGCGTCTTGCAGCTGGCTGCCTAAATGCAAGGCAAAACGCCTGCCTTCAATGCCCTTCGTTTTTGCGATTCTGCCAATTTTTGATCACCTCCGTTGCTGCGTCGTGAAAAAATTATTGTAGTTTCCGTCGCTTACGCTGCTGTTGGAATTGGCGCAATCTGTGCTGTGAGGCCGTTGGCTGGGTCATAGTGAACGAACGGCGCCTTTGGCAGGCAGACGCCAGACGGCGCCAGCTTTTTCGTCGCCTTGACCCAAGCATAATTTATCGGTGTCCAATCCATCAAAGGACTAATGAACAAAATGCCCAAATACAAACTCGAATATATTTGGCTTGATGGGTATAAGCCCGTTCCGAATCTCCGCGGCAAAACGCAGATCAAGGAATTCGAGCGTTTCCCGACCCTGGATGAGCTGCCCCTGTGGGGCTTCGACGGCAGTTCGACCATGCAGGCCGAGGGACACAGTTCCGACTGCGTCCTCAAGCCGGTAGCCGTCTATCCGGACAGCACCCGCCTGAACGGCGCCCTGGTGATGTGCGAAGTCATGATGCCCGATGGCGAGACTCCGCATCCCTCCAACGCCCGCGCGACCATTCTCGACGACGAAGGCGCATGGTTCGGCTTCGAGCAGGAATATTTCTTCTACCAGGACGGCCGTCCGCTCGGCTTCCCGGAACATGGCTTCCCGGCGCCGCAGGGTCCCTATTACACCGGCGTCGGCTACAAGAACGTCGGCGACATCGCGCGCCAGATCGTCGAGGAACATCTCGACATCTGCCTGGACGCCGGCATCAATCACGAAGGCATCAACGCCGAAGTGGCCAAGGGCCAGTGGGAATTCCAGGTTTTCGGCAAGGGCTCCAAAAGGGCCGCCGACGAAATGTGGATCGCCCGTTACATTCTGCAGCGCCTCGGCGAAAAATACGGCGTCGATGTCGAATATCACTGCAAGCCGCTCGGCGACACCGACTGGAACGGCTCGGGCATGCACGCCAACTTCTCGACAACGTATCTGCGCGAAAAAGGCGGCAAGGATTATTTCCTGGCGCTGATGACGGCTTTCGAGAAGAACCGCGCCGATCACATCGACGTCTACGGTCCGGACAATCATTTGCGCCTGACCGGCAAGCATGAAACGGCGTCGATCCACTCGTTCAGCTGGGGCATTGCCGACCGTGGCGCGTCGATCCGTGTTCCCCACAGCTTCGTCAAGAACGACTGGCGCGGCTATATGGAAGACCGCCGCCCGAATTCGCAGGGCTGCCCCTACCAGATCGCCTCGCAGATCCTGAAGACTATCGCGGAAGTCCCGACGCCCTGATTTCGATCCCGCGTCGCCATGAGACAGGAAGGGGAGCAGGACGAGGGTCCGGCTCCCCTTTTATTTTGACCGGGTCGCTGACGAGAGGTCGAGGAAAAAGGCGATTGCTTTGCTCACCCGTCGTCGCAGCTTCACATTCGATGGAAATGATGGCGGACGCTTGCTGGCTTGCCAGTTTTTGGCGTGAACGCTAGTCTGGCCCTCGATAAGACAGGAGCATATGCAATGTTCGTTTTTGATCATGCCAAGACATTGAAAAGCTGCAGAAATGGCATTGTCGTCACCGTTCTGGGTCTCGGCATGATCGCCGGCGTGGCCGAAGCCGCCCCCGTCTCGCCGTCTTCCCTGCAGGAGGGGATTCAGACCCCTATCGAGAAAACAGTGGTTGTCGTCCATCATCGGCGACCGGTCGTCGTCCATCATCGGCGTCGCCAGGTTTGCTGGTGGAGCCGCGGCCGCCGCATCTGCCGCTGGCGCTAAGCAAAGGCCGCCTTTTCCATATCCAGCGATTCAATCGAGAGTTCAGCCGATTAGCGGCGGGGCTTTTCTCGATCTGTCGGCCGAACCAGCGGTCGCTATCGGACTGTGAATGCAAAGCAGGAGATCGTTATGAGTTTGTACCAGAAAAAATTGATCGTCGCTATTTCCTTCGGCGTCGCCGTTTTGCTCGGGGCTGAAGTCTCTGCGTCGGCGCAGGAAAGCCACTTGGTCGCCGGAACGCTGACCTGCCACGGACGCGGCAGCATCGGCCTGATCCTTGGCTCGCGGCAGCACTTGAACTGTTCTTACAACCCGCAGGGCAACGGGCCGCACGAACATTACTCGGCGCGGATTACCCGTCTTGGCCTCGATATTGGCGTCAAGGGGCGCAGCGTCATGGTCTGGACCGTGCTCGGTTCGACGGCCAATCTGCCTGCGGGCTCCTTGACCGGCAAGTTTGTCGGCGTTTCCGCCAATGCGTCGGTGGGCGTCGGCGGCGGCGCCAATGCGCTGGTCGGCGGCAACGGCAATTCCGTCATCCTCCAGCCGTTGAGCGTCCAGGGCCAGACCGGCCTGAACGTAGCCGCCGGCGTCGCAGGCCTGCGCCTAGCCCTCGTGGGACATTCGCACTAAGCGGAATTTCGCGCGTCATTGCGCTACGCGATGGCGCGCAGCCCCATGATTCACGCGTCGGCGCGCAGCTCCGTGACGCCTTAAAATGCAGCAGAGATAAAAATAATGACCAACGCGTCGATACGGAAGAAAGCAATGAGGAACGCCCGACCTTGCTCGGATTGATCATCGCCGCAAGCGCCGCTGTCGCGTTCGGCGGCCCGCTCGCCCTCGGCCCGGCCTTCGCACAGGCGCAGGCGAAGGAGGCGCCGGAGAAACATTTCGACGCCAAGGGCAAACAGCCTTCGATGTACACGATTGAATTGCGCAAGGGCGTCTCCGCCACTCTGCAGAGGATCGTAAGCGCATGAGCGTCGCAAAGAAGCTGGCTTTGATCGCCGGGGGCTACTGCCTCGCCGGCGGCGGCGGCATCGCAGCGGTCGCCGTCAACGAGTTGCTCATCCCGGACGACATCCAGCAGAGTTCCGGCGGCATGGTCGCGTTCGGCGACATGATCGTATTCGTGCTGGTTGCGGGGGTCTTGAGCTTGGCGCCGACCTGGTTCCTGCTCAAGCTGTGCATCGAGAAAAAACCGCGCATATTGGTCGCCGCCGTGATCCTGCTCGCCGCGATTGGACCAGCGAGCTGGCTCGCGGTACGCTGGCTGGCGACCAGCCCCAATCTCCATAGCCTGCCTCCCTCCTTCAGTGGAGCGCTCGGGCTGCTTATCGCCTTCGGCGCGATACCTCGCATTGTTTTTGGCCCCGTCCTGCTGATGATCGAGGGAGCGACCTTTTTCCTGATTCACGGCGTGTTTCCACGCGCGATCCTGGCTGGGGCGATGCTGATGGACCTGATCCCGCTGTGCATGTTCGCGCTGCATATGGCGGCCGCGACTAACCGCTAGATCCAATCGACGGCGCCGTTTTGAGCCTTCCGCGAACGCAATCCAACAATCAAATTATGGCTACCGGGCATCCGGGTCTCTCGCGCGGCTTGCCAAACCCTTCGCGCTGTTATAACAGGGCGCTCCAATCCACACGCGAAATGTGCGCTTCCTGCTTTAAGGTCGCGCTCCGGTGGCCGGATCTCCGGCCCAAAAGTTTCGCGGAGGTTCAACCGGAGAATATGTACTATGGCTCTTCCTGACTTCACCATGCGTGGTCTCCTCGAGACCGGCGCGCATTTCGGCCACCAGTCGCATCGCTGGAACCCGAAAATGGCCCCCTATATCTTCGGGGTCCGCAACAACATCCACGTCATCGACCTCGCCCAGACCGTGCCTTTGCTGCACCAGGCGCTGAAGGCCGTGTCCGACACGGTGGCCAAGGGCGGCCGCGTGCTGTTCGTCGGCACCAAGCGCCAGGCGCAGGAGCAGATCGCCGACGCCGCCAAGCGCTCCGCGCAATATTACATCAATTCCCGCTGGCTCGGCGGCATGCTGACCAACTGGAAGACCATTTCCGGCTCGATCTCGCGTTTGCGCAAGCTCGATGACCAGCTCGGCGCCGGCGCCTCCGGCCTGACCAAGAAAGAGCGCCTGATGATGTCGCGCGAGCGCGACAAGCTGGAAAAGGCGCTTGGCGGCATCAAGGACATGGGCGGCGTGCCCGACCTGATCTTCGTCATCGACACCAACAAGGAGCAACTGGCGATCAAGGAGGCCGAGCGCCTGCACATCCCGGTCGCGGCCATTCTCGACACCAATTGCGATCCGGACGGCATCACCTTCCCGATCCCCGGCAATGACGACGCCGGCCGCGCCATCGCGCTCTATTGCGACCTGGTCGCCCGCGCGGCGCTGGACGGCATTTCCCGCAGCCAGGGCTCGTTTGGCGTCGATCTCGGCGCCGAGGAGGCGCCGGTCGCCATCGAACTGCCGCCGGAAGCCGAGATCGCCGCCGAAATCCCGGCCGAGCGGTTCGAACTGCTCGCCGCTCCGCGCGGCGCTCCGGACGATCTCGCCAAACTGACGGGCGTCGGCCCGCAGATCGTCAAGAAGCTCAACGACGCTGGCGTGTTCCATTATTGGCAGATCGCCGCCATGACCTCGGAGGACGCGGCGAAGCTCGACGCCGACCTCAAGCTGAACGGCCGTATCGAGCGCGACGGCTGGGTCGAGACGGCGCGCAGCCTCCTGCCGGCGTAAGTTTCGCCTGACGGCGGCATTCTTTGCGGCGCGCCGAGTCCTGCTTGGCGCGCCGTATTCATGACATCGGACGACAAACTGTCGTCGTGTTTTCACATTAGCCCGTTTTTTATACGGACGCGGCGCTGGCGCGCCGGCCAACACCAAAGGAAACGTCAATGGCCAACATCACCGCCGCAATGGTGAAAGATCTGCGCGAAAAGACCGGCGCGGGCATGATGGACTGCAAGAACGCGCTCACCGAGGTCGAGGGCGACATCGAAGCGGCCGTGGACTGGTTGCGCAAGAAGGGCCTGTCCAAGGCCGCCAAGAAATCCGGCCGCGTCGCGGCGGAAGGCCTTGTCGGCGCGGCGACGCGCGGCGAGAACGGCGTGCTGGTCGAGGTCAATTCGGAAACCGATTTCGTCGCCCGCAACGAGGAATTCCAGGCTTTGGTCAAGACCATCGCCCTGGTGGCGCTGGAAAAGGGCGAGACCGACGTCGAGGTCCTGAAGAATCAGCATTATCCGGGCGACGCCGGCACGGTGGCGGACGCCATCGCCAACGCCGTGGCGACCATCGGCGAGAACATGACGCTTCGCCGGGTCTCCGCGCTAAAAGTGTCGCAGGGCGTGATCGGGCAATATGTGCATAATTCGATCGGCGACGGTCTCGGCAAGATCGGCGTGATCGTGGCGCTGGAATCCACCGGCGACAAGGAAGCCTTGACCGAACTCGGCCGCAAGATCGCCATGCATGTCGCCGCCGCCGGTCCTCTGGCGCTCGACGCCGCCGGAATCGACCCGGCCGTGCTGGAGCGCGAAAAGAACGTGCTGCGCGAGAAGAACGCCGGCAAGCCGGCCCATGTGCTGGAGAAGATCGTCGAATCCGGCCTGAAGACCTACTTCAAGGAAGTCACCCTGCTGGAGCAGGCCTATATCCACGACAACGCCAAGACGGTCGCGCAGGCGGTGGCGGAAGCCGCCAAGACGGTCGGCGCTCCGGTGGCGCTGACGGGTTTTGTGCGCTACGGCCTCGGCGAAGGCATCGAAAAGCAGGAATCGGACTTTGCCGCCGAGGTCGCCGCTGCGGTGAGCGGCGAGGCCTGAGTTTTTCCGCTTTAGCAAATCAAAGGCGGCTCCTCGGAGCCGCCTTTTTATTTGGCCACCATCCATACCGCCGTCACAGCAATGACCGGCTCGCGTCATGATTTACTTCTTTGAAAGGAGTTAAAGAAAATCCACAAAATCATGAGGCCCAAGCAGTTCTCCGGATTTCAATCGCAGTGGAAGCCAATTCGCCGTGGAAAGCCATGGCAAAACCTTTTCGACGCCTCTTGTCACCTCTTCATCGGTGATTTCGACGCTCGCGCGGACGAATTTCACGCCCGCCCCAAAACTCTTTTCGAGATCGTTCGGCTCGACGCGTTCAACGGTCATCGGATCGCTGATGTCGCCAAAGCGCACCAGCATCGGCATCATTTCAAACGGGATTTGCGTCTCGCCGCGCAGTTTGGCCATCCGATCCATAGCCCCGGGTCCGATGCCGGTGGGATCCCACAGATCTTCATGCAGCCGCGAAAACGCGTCAAAGGCGGTCCGGCTGCCCTTGCGCGCATCGTCCGCATTCAACAGCGCGAACAGCAGGCCCCGCGCCCCGAGATCGACGATAACCGCCTCGCCACGCGTGCCGAAGACCACCGCCGTTTGGCTCAACAGGTCCAGCAGGCCGTCGTTGTAGCCCTCGGCGATCTCCAGGACGCCAGAGCCGCTGCGCAATCCCTCCGGCGTCTCGATTTGCAATGTCAGCCGATAGCGAAAACGGCGCGGGCGGGTGGCGCAGCCGTTCAAAGGAAGCGCCAGAGAAACAGCCGTTGCGCCGAGAAATCGCCGGCGCGAAAAAGGATTGACGAAAGACATGAAAAGCGCCGCTTTCTGCAAGAGTTTTTGAACTTAAAATAAAATGCGTTTCGGGGCTGCATTTATTTATACTCAATTGTTTTCGCCTCAACGCCGTCATTGCGAGGAGCCGCAGGGCGCGCCTCGCGCGCCCGTCCGTCTATTAGACGATGCTCGGCACGCGCGCCGAGCTGTGCAGACGCGGCAATCCAGTGGCCGCAAGCCGGGTCTGGATTGCTTCGCTCCGCTCGCAATGACGCCGTCTGCCGCCGCCGAGGCTCCTTTGAGAAAATCCCGGCCTTTGTTAGAAGCTTGTCGCGGCGGGGCGAATCGCGCCGCTGGGGAGGATGCGCCATGGCTGTTTCGTCAAAAAAGCCGGACTGGAAACGCGTGGTGGTGAAACTGTCCGGCGAGGCGCTGCAGGGCCCGCAAACGCATGGGCTGGACGAAAAGACCCTCGACCGAATCGCCGACGATCTCGTCAACGCCGCCGAACTCGGCGTGGAAATCGCGGTGGTGGTCGGCGGCGGCAACTTTTTCCGCGGCATCCAGGGCGCCGACAAGGGCATCGAGCGGGCCCGCGCCGATTCGATCGGCATGCTGGCCACGGTGATGAACGCGCTGGCGCTGGAATTCGCCATCGAAAAGCGCGGCTGGCCGGCGCGCGCGCTTTCCGCCGTGCCCATGCCCTCGCTGTGCCAGCCTTATTCTCGGCAGGCGGCGCTGCATCAACTCGGCAAGGGGCGGATCGTCATCCTCGCCGGCGGCACCGGCAATCCGTTCTTCACCACCGACACCGGCGCGGCGCTGCGCGGAGCGGAATTGTCCTGCGACGCCATCATGAAGGCGACGAATGTCGACGGCGTCTATACCGCCGATCCGAAAAAAGAGCCGACGGCGACGCGTTACGAGCGCCTGACCCATGACGAAGCCATTGCAAAAAACCTCGCCGTGATGGATACGGCCGCCTTTGCCCTTGCGAGAGAGAACCGGATTCCGATAATCGTGTTTTCCATCGCGCAGCCCGACGCCATTACCGCGGCGCTGGCCGGGGAGGGCAAGTCGACGCTGGTCGTCCCCTGAACACCGGCCGCCCGCTCCGGCGGCTCTATCTGGCGATGCTTTTCAGGCGCCTGGGGCGCCGTAATGGACAGGTGTGATATGAGCGCTCAATTCGATCTGGCGGACATCAAACGACGCATGCAGGGGGCGATTCAGGCGCTCAAGCATGAATTGGGAGGCCTGCGCACCGGCCGCGCGTCTGCGGCGCTGCTGGAGCCGGTAGTGGTCGAGGCGTATGGCCAGGCCATGCCGATCAATCAGGTCGCCACCGTTTCGGTGCCGGAATCGCGGGCTTTGGCGGTGCAGGTCTGGGACAAGGGCATGGTCAATGCGGTGGACAAGGCCATCCGCGACGCCAATCTCGGCCTGTCGCCGTCCATCGAGGGCCAAATCCTGCGCATCCGAATCCCCGAGCTGAACGAGCAGCGCCGCAAGGAACTGGCCAAGATCGCCCACAAATATGCCGAGGAATCGCGCGTCGCCGTGCGCCATGTGCGTCGCGACGGCATGGATATTCTGAAAAAGCTGGTCAAGGACAAGGTGATCAGCGAAGACGACGAGAAAAAGCACGAGCACGAAGTTCAGAAGGCCACCGACGCCGCCATCGCCGAGATCGATCAGGCGCTCGCGGGCAAGGAAAAGGAAATCATGCAGGTTTGAGCCAGAACAGTTTTCGGGGACGCTGCGGGCTGTCGTCTCCGGCCGGCGAATATGATAAGGGGTTCCGTCGCGCAAAGTTTGAGCCGGCTTTCGCGGGGCTGGCTTTCCTGGCGACGATGAAATCCGGGACGGGATGGTATTTCGACCAGATATCATCCGGTTCAGTATGCGGCATGGGGGTCTTTCCGGCGGGTCCGGCGGGGCCGTAGAGGTTTTGGCGGACGGACAGGGCTCGATGAGCGAAAAGCAGGGAGTTAACGCCAGCGCCGGCGCAATGCGCGCCTTGGGCGCAGCGCCGCTGCATGTCGGCGTCATCATGGACGGCAACGGCCGCTGGGCGGCGGCGCGGGGACTGCCGCGCTTCGAGGGCCACCGTCGCGGGGTCGAGGCGCTCCGCCGCACGGTGCGCGCCGCCAGCGATCTCGGCGTGCGCTACCTCACCGTCTATAGTTTTTCCAGCGAGAACTGGACGCGTCCGGCCCAGGAAATTTCCGAATTGATGGGCTTGCTGAAATATTTCATCCGCAATGACC
Source organism: Rhodoblastus sp. (assembly GCF_052145335.1). Lineage (GTDB taxonomy): Bacteria > Pseudomonadota > Alphaproteobacteria > Rhizobiales > Beijerinckiaceae > Rhodoblastus. Next base: position 4,940 of record NZ_JBKQOU010000016.1, on the reverse strand, counting down.
TCCTGACGCTCCAGGAAGCCGGCGTGCGGGTGCGGGTGATCGGCGAGCGCGACAATCTCAAGCCCGACATCATAGCGTTGCTGGAGGAAGCCGAATCGCGCACGCGCGACAACGACAAGCTCGACCTGATCGTCGCTTTCAATTACGGCGCGCGGCAGGAAATCGTCGAGGCCGCCCGCGCACTGGCGCGTGACGCGGCGGCCGGGCTTCTGCGGCCCGAGGATATCGACGAGGCCGCCTTCGCCGCAAGGCTCCAGACCGCGCACACGCCGGATCCCGATCTGATCATCCGCACCTCGGGCGAAATGCGCCTCTCCAATTTCCTGATGTGGCAGGCCGCCTATAGCGAACTGGTGTTCCTGCCGATCTACTGGCCGGATTTCGACGGCCAGGCGCTTCAGTCGGCGATCGATTCGTTTCGCGCCCGCGAAAGGCGGTTCGGCGGCGTCGGCGCCGCCTTCGTCGACGACGGCCGCGTCGGACAGGTGAAGTCCGCATCATGATAGCCGACCCTGTTTCCAAGCCTTTCCTATGCTGGCGCTTCGTCCATGGATAATGCCGATATTCCGCCGGCGTCGAAGCAGGGTCTGATGGCCCGCCACCATCTCGGCGACCTCTGGCTGCGCGCGTTTTCCTCGTTGATCCTGGTCGCGGCGGCGGTTTTCTCCCTGGTCATGGGCGGCGCCGTCTTCGTTTTCTTCTGGCTGGTCGCCGCCCTGGCGGTGCACTGGGAATGGCAGCGGCTGATTGGCGCGCCTCTGCCTTGGGCGCGATTGTTTGTTGGCGGCGTGGCCTTGTGCCTGTCGGCGGCGCTCTATTATCGTTTTGCGCAACACGAAGCGGCCTATCTGGCGCTGCTGCTCGCCGCTGGATTTTGCGCCTGGGCGGCCGGGGCGCCCTATCGCGTGTGGGCCGCGGCCGGCGTTTTTTATGCGGGCGGCCTGTTGATGGCGACGATCTCCCTGCGCGGGGAGGCGTTTTTCGGCCCTTGCGCCATCGGTTGGCTGTTCGCGGTAGTATGGGGCACCGACGTGTTCGCCTATTTCGGCGGCAGGCTGATCGGGGGCCGCAAACTTTGCCCGAGCATTTCTCCCGGAAAAACCTGGTCGGGCTTTTTAGTCGGCGTGTTCTGCGGCGCGGTCATGGGCGCGATCACGGCGCACTGGTGGCCCGACGTCAATGCGCGCATCCTGCCGGTGTTTCTGCTTGGCCTGGCCGCCGGCGCGGTGGCGCAAGGGGGCGACCTCCTGGAATCCTGGATCAAGCGCCATTTCCACGTCAAGGATTCGAGCGGGCTCATTCCCGGCCACGGCGGTTTCATGGACCGTCTCGACGGCTTCATCGCCGCGGCGATTTTCGCCGCATTATTCGGCCTTGCCCACGCCAAACCCGGCGCGGCGGCCGGCCTTTTTTTCTGGCCATAGGTAATAAATGACCCTTGCCCCCAAGGCCCCAAGCGCCAAAGCCCCGAAAAAGCTGACCATTCTAGGCGCCACCGGTTCGATCGGCCGTTCCACCGAAGCGGTGATCGCCGGCGCGCCCGGCTCTTTCGAGGTGGTCGCGGTGGCGAGCGGCAACGACGTCAGGAATCTCGCCCGCGTCGCGCGGGTTTTCGGCGCGAAATTCGCGGCGGTGGCCAATCTGTCCGCCTATGAGGAATTGAAGGCGGAGCTGGCCGGATCGGGAATCGAGGCCGCCGCCGGTCCTGAAGGACTGAAACAGGCCGCTTGCATGGAATCCGATCTGGTCGTCGGGGCGATCGCCGGCGCCGCGGGCGTGGAGCCGACTTATGCCGCCGTCGAGGCGGGGCGCGACGTCGCCCTCGCCAACAAGGAATGCCTGGTCTGCGCCGGCGAGCCCTTCATGCGCATGGCGCGGGAGCGTGGGGTGCGCGTCCTGCCGATGGATAGCGAGCATAACGCCATATTTCAGGCGCTTGGCGGCGAAAGCGCCGATCGGATCGAAAAAATGTGGCTGACCGCCAGCGGCGGGCCATTCCGCGCGTGGAGCGCCGCGCAAATCGCCGAGGCGACGCCGGAACAGGCGCTCGCGCATCCGAACTGGACAATGGGGCCGAAAGTAACCATCGATTCCGCCAGCCTGATGAACAAGGGCCTCGAACTGATCGAGGCTTTGCATATTTTCGGCGTCGACGCGAAAAAACTCGATGTCCTGGTGCATCCCCAGTCCATCGTCCACGGTCTCGTCTCCTTCGCTGACGGCGCGGTCACCGCGGGCATGGCCATGCCCGACATGAAGACGCCGATCGCCCATTGTCTCGGCTGGCCGGATCGGGTGGCGACGCAGTCGCCTCGTCTCGATTTGGCCCAAATCGGCGCGTTAACTTTCGAGAAGCCGGATTTCGCTCGCTTCCCGGCGCTGCGTGTCGCCATGGAGGCGCTTGCCGCCGGCGGCGCCATGCCGACCATTCTAAATGCCGCGAACGAGGTGATGGTGGCAGCGTTTTTGGATAAACAGATCGGGTTCAACGAGATAGCGGCTCGAGTTGAAGCGATTTGCGAACTTTTTGAGCGCGAAGGCGCCAATAGCGCGCCGGCGAATGTGGCAGAGGCTTTGGCCATTGACCATATGGTTCGGGAAAGATCGCGAAAGAGTCTTTTGGACCTTTCCTGTTAACCAATAATCCGATTTCGTAACGCAAAACTAACCATTCGTGTAACTATCCAGCGCCGCTGATCGGGAGTTTCCATGTCCGTATTCCATTCGCTGTGGACGTTGTTTTCCTATCTTGCGCCTTTCCTTTTCGTGCTTGGCCTGGTGGTGTTCTTCCATGAATTCGGGCATTTCCTGGTCGGGCGGCTGTGCGGCATCAAGGTCGACGCCTTTTCCATGGGTTTTGGGCCGGAAGTCGCTCATTACACCGACCGCCACGGCACACGCTGGAGGCTCGCGGCTTTTCCGCTGGGGGGCTATGTGAAGTTCCATGGCGACGCCAGCGCCGCCAGCAATCCTGATTTCGACGCGGCCGAATCCATGCCTGAATCCGAGCGGGCGGTGTCGTTTTTCGCTCAGAATGTCTGGAAGCGCGCCGCCGTGGTGGCGGCCGGCCCGATCGCCAATTTCGTGCTGGCGCTGATCATTTTCACCGGCCTGTTCTATTTCGATGGGCGGCAGATCCTGACCCCGCGCATCGACAGCGTCATCGAGGGCGGCCGCGCCGCCGCCGCCGGCTTCCAAAAGGGCGACCTCGTCCTGTCCATTGACGGCCAGAAGATCGACGACTTTCTCGACATGCAGCGTATTGTCTCGGCCTCCGGCGGCCTGACCCTGCATTTCGTGGTCGAACGCGCCGGAAACCAGGTCGAGATTAACGCCACGCCGGAGCGCAAGGACACGAAGACGCCCCTGGGCGTCAATCGCGCCGGTGTCCTGGGCGTATCCGCTGGCGGCGGCGCGCAGAATTGGCGGCGGCAGACCTACAGCCTGCCGATGGCGGCGTTAGAGGCGGGGCGTGAGACCTGGTATGTCGTCGCGCGCACCGGCGCCTATCTCGGAGGACTGGTCGCCGGGCGGGAATCGACGGAGCAATTGTCCGGCCCGCTACGCATTGCTGAAGTTTCGGGCGAAGTGGCCAAGGCTGGAATCTGGCCCCTGTTCAATCTCGCCGCCATTCTTTCTATTTCCATCGGCCTTTTGAATCTGCTCCCGGTTCCGCTGCTCGATGGCGGCCATCTGCTTTATTACGCTTTCGAGGCCGCGCGCGGAAAAGCGCTGACGCCGCGGGTGCAGGAGTTCGGCTTCAAGATTGGCCTGGCCTTCGTCGCGGCGCTGATGCTGGTCGCCACCTACAACGATATCGTCCGCTTGACCCGGCAATGGCTCAATCTCGGATGATTTTGCTGCCAGGCGCAGGATCGTTAAACAAAAAAGAGCCTTTCGCGGCGAGAATGACCTTGGTCAAGGATTTGTTTTGCCGCGCCTTCGGATTGCGTCGAAAATATGAAGTAGGATCGTGGCTTGATTGCCACGGCAAGGTAAAAAAGCGAGACGCGCGGGCTAATGCATTTGCAGGATTTCATAAACCTTGTAGAAGCAGAGTCGCAATGTTCAGGCTTGGCTTGTGTTATCCAGTCTGAGTCAGGAACGAAATGCGCCGGCCCGCAAGGACCGGCGGCCGAAGCATGGCGCTCGAGGCCATGCGGCATAGTAACGGGGACCGGGTTTCAATGAAGTTTCGCCAAGGTCTTATGGGTCGGTCCGCGCTGGCGGTCGTGCTGATCGCCAGCTCGCTGGCGGTCCCGACAGCCGCGTACGCGGAAACGATCATCGTCGAGGGCAACCGGCACGTCGACTCCGACACGATCCGGTCTTATTTCGCCGGCGGTGATACCAACGAAGGCGTGAAGAAGCTTTACGGCTCCGGTTATTTTTCCGACGTGCAGGTCAGCCACCGCGGCAATGCGCTGGTGGTTCACGTCGTAGAGAACGCCAATACTATCAATCACGTGGTCTTCGTCGGCAACAGCAAGATCAAGACCGAGGATATCGAGAAAGAGATCCAGTCCAAGGCGCATGGCGGCTATAACCAGGCGATCGTCGACGCCGACGCCCAGCGCATCATGGACATGTACCGCCGCGCCGGCCGCTCCACCGCCACGGTAAAGGCGCGCACCGTCGAGACCCCCAAGGGCACGGTTGACGTGGTGTTCGACATCAACGAAGGCGAGAAGACCGGCATCAAGCAGATCAATTTTGTCGGCAATCACGTTTATTCATCGTCCAAGCTGGCCGGGATGATGGAGACGACGGAGATGAATTTCCTCTCCTTCATCAAGAGCTCCGACGTTTACGATCCCGACCGCATCGCCAAGGACGCCGAGGCGATCCGCCGCTATTACCTGAAGAACGGCTATGCCGACTTCCGCATCATCGGCACCGACGCCGTCTTCGATCCGGCTATCGGCGGCTATGTCCTCACC
>NZ_JBKQOU010000015.1:0-3408 GCF_052145335.1 Rhodoblastus sp. | reverse complement strand
GCGGCGTGAACGACTCGATTTCCAAATGCGCGGCGAGTTCTTTGAAAAATTCTTTTACTGCCGCAACACCTTTGCGTTCGCCACCCCACGGGATGAGCGCCGGGTCCGCGTTGGAAAACCAACTGATATTTGGATCGGATGCAGCGAAGAACGTTTCAAGGTCACCGCGTTTGAACGCGTCGTAGAGCGATTTCACGAATTCAACATTATCCATCATGATCGCCTCCCTCTGTCGGCTCGCCGCACCATTGCGCGCGAACTCGCACGCCAAACCTCGGGTGGCTGCTCATCAAAAATGGATTTGGCCACGAAGGAGTTCGGTCAAGCATAGATTAAGAAATCTATGTGCGATTTCATTTTTTGCAAGCTTAGTCTGGGCATTTGATCGCGCTGGGCATACAGTCAGTCAAAAATCGGAAGAAAGATCGAAGGCCACTTAAAATAACTATAGAACGCGTTTCAAGAGGCGCGAGCCGCGCTTGCTTACCACCTAAATCGTGGGGCGTTCCACATTTGTGTATGCTTTGTTGTTTTTTTGACGATTAAGAAATTGATCTGGAGCAATAAAAAGGCTGTTATGTCCGCCCAGAGCTGTTCCGGCTTCTCGGTGACTTCTGTCTCGGCGACCTGCTTCGGTCGAACAGGTAGACAGACTTTCGCGCCTGACCTCGTCCGACTGGGAAAAATTAAAAAGCGGAATCGCCGCGATGCTGGCCAAGGGCGTCTCATGGTCGCAAATTCAAGGAGCAACGGGTTGCAGCCGCGCGACCGTCGCGAAGATCGCCAAGCGTTCGGTCGTAACAGTGAAGGAGGTTGTCGCTTAACCGCGCGAAAACGACGGGCACCATCACTTTGAACGCCCGACGTTGACGGCTACAAAGGTTGGAACATCACCAGCGCGTCTACGAGACCGTGCGTGGGATGCCGAAACGCGTGCGGCAGGCGTCCGACAATCTTGAACCCGAGCGATTGCCATAGGCGCACGGCGCGGTCGTTCGTGCTGACCACGAAGTTGAACTGCATGCTTTGGAATCCATGTGATCGCGCGTGCGCCATCGAATGCTCGCACATCGTGCGGGCGACGCCGCGTCCAATCGCCCCCAAGTCGGTCATATAACCGCAGTTGCAGACGTGATCCCCGCCGCCAGCCTGATTGGCGCGGATATAATAGGTTCCAACGATGCGCCCTTCGTCCTCGGCCACGAATGTCTCCCGGTCTGACCCCATCCAGTAAGCCAGCGCATCGGCCTCGCTCATGTCGGGCGGCAACGCGTAGGTCTCACCGGCCCGGATCGTCGGCCCGATAATCGACCAGATCGCCTTCTCGTCTGCGTTCATCGCGGGTCGGATCAGCATTCTGTCGTCATAGTTGATCGCCCTTTCGGCGGGAACACCTTCGTACGACGTGAGGGCCAGTATTGCCTGCTATCCTATTTCTACTATAGAAACCGGTACGGAATGCAGCCGCGCGACTGTTGCGAAGATCGCCAAAAGACGAGCGGAACACCCGCGTAAACCCGACGCAGCGATCATCATAATTTGCCTGTGTTTGTAGCTTGCCGGTTAACCTCTCGGTTACTTTTGCAGCCATACCGTGCGCTCACAACGAGAGGCTACACACGACAGACACGGTGACTGGAATCGCGGGAGATCGCATTCGCTCTTTTATTGAGCGCATCGAGCACATCGACGAAGAGATCAAGGCCTTAAACGAAGGGAAGAAGGAAGTGTTGTCCGAGGCCAAGGGCGAAGGTTTCGATGTGAAAGTGCTGAAGGAAATCCTTCGCTTGCGCAAGCAGGACAAGGACGAGCGCGACGAACAAGAGACCTTGCTCGACCTTTATCTCAGGGCAATGGAATCTTCAGAGTCCTCGGCAGCGAAGGCCGCATAGTGTCATGGTTGTGTGGCGGAAAGGTCCTTGACCGGCACAACATAAGCTTCCAACGACGATGAAGCGGGGCCAAAGGCGCCACTCGATTTGCCGAGATTTGGAGAACCAGAGCCGGAAACAGGGCCAAGGCAAAAGCTCGCGCCGATCAATCGACATTGAAAATATGCACCTTGATCAGCCATTTGCCGTTCGGACCCTTTTCGAACACGCGGACAGCATTCCCCGAAACTTTCTTGACGGCGCCCGTCGCGTCCACGACATCGAGAGTATAGCGGTTGGTCTGGTAGGCGAGCTTTCCGTCGCGCTGGACCGAGAGAATTTCGTATGTGTGGTTCTTGCGGTTGCCGGGTTTGATCCGGTCGGCCCAGAATTTTCCTATCGCCTCAGCGCCCATGATCGGCTGCGACCCCGGCGGCATGACCACCGCGTCCTTGGCGTACATTGCGGCGAAGGCATCGCCCTTTAGATTATTATAGGCCGACAGGAACTCCGTATTGGCCGCCTGCATGGCGCCGCGAATGTCTTCCTTGGCCGATGCGAAATATGTCGCCGCGAAAGCGGCGATCAATCCCGCGACAATAATTCGGATCAATTTCATTGTTGCCTCCCGACAGCCCATTCACCGCTTCGTGGCTTGGCCGCCACGTTGACGCCTAATGATAAGCTTCGCGATATGCCCGTCAAAGAAAAAGGGCCTCGGCAAGCCGCGACCCATTTCAAGTTTCAGTGATGGGCGACCTCTGCGCGCCTGACATACCGTTCAAGTTGCTCGGGCATAAGCACGGCGTCTATTTTGTTTTCGATAAACAGCCGGTGCAGGAGATTCGACTTCGTCTTAAACGTGGCAACGACGCCTCGCTGCCATCCTCTACAACAGAAACGTTTGTCCCTAAAGCAGGCAATATCAAGTCTTCTGATTTGCCAAATTCATTCATTAGCCAATCGCAGAACGCCGCGTTAACCCGCAACTCTTCGGCCACGAGCATATCTATATCACGCTCTACAAATTTGTTTATTCCGCAAACTTCAAAATGCCCCATTAACCACCTTCACGCCTAACAATCCATTTTGGAGCTTATTGCGAAGGCGGAGGTCGGACAAGGGCGTATAATGGGAAACGGGTTCGATTGGTCTTGCGGAGAAAACTATTATTAAAAAAGAGGAGTGCTCATGATATCTTCTCCCTGAAGTGTTCTCCGAAACGGTCTTCGATGAAACAGTCCAAAGCTGACCTCTTCACCGCCGCGACAAAGAGAAATGCGTTACGTCGTGAAAGCGGCTTACCATTACTCAATATCCGCGACGAAATCGATAAGAAGCAAAACGTCCTCGACTGGAAGGACTTCGCAGACGTCTGCCAGCAGCACAAAGCCGTCCGGGATCGGATCGCCGCGCGCATCAAGGCGGAGTTGGCCGCGAGAGGTTGTGATTGCTTGTCTCACGGTGGGCGATTTCTATTGGCGTTCAAGGTGGATAAAGATTTCCACGATTATCTGCGCGGGATAGGCGTGAAAAT
>NZ_JBKQOU010000014.1:0-7734 GCF_052145335.1 Rhodoblastus sp. | reverse complement strand
ATTTATCCTTTGGGGTTTGATCCACGGGGTTTATCTCACGATCAACCACGGCTGGCGCACGTTCGTGGCGCGGCGCTGGCCGGATCGGGTGAGTTACGACCGCATTATGAAGCCGGCCGGTTTCGTAGTGACCTTCATATCCGTGACCGTGGCTATGGTATTCTTTCGCGCGACGACGGTGAGGTCGGCCTTTGACCTCGTAAAGGGCGTCATCGGACTGAACGGTTTCTCGCTGCCGCACGACGTCGGAGCGATCGCTCAAACCTATGGCACGGACTTCGAGAAAGCCGCGATGTGGACCGCCGCGCTTCTCTTCATTGCTCTCGCTTGTCCAAACACGCTTCAAATCCTGGCGCCGTTTGAGCCGGCGCTGGGCGTGAAGTCGCAGCCGACCGCGCCTGTGATCGGAAGAATCCAAATCCCCGCGTGGGGTCCGTCGCTTCCTTGGGCAGTTGTAATGTCGGCCGTCGCAGCGATGGCGGTCGTCTCGCTTGGCGGTCCAAGCGAGTTCTTGTATTGGCAGTTCTAAAAGGGTTTTGGCAGATTGCTATCTTTCGAACGGAGGTGCTGCGGCTAAAGGTTCACCGCACATGGCGCCATTCGTGTCGATCTTAAGTCGCGAACCCCAAAGAGAATGACGCGAAGCTGTGTGGCTGGGTGTATCAGGCAGGGCAAGCGCATTGCTCAACTCCTGCGGCTTCGGCACTGTTTTTGCTGATTCCGGGTACCTCCGATTGATCCGGTATGAGCTATTGCTGATTCTAGCCTTTGAAGAGAGAAAAGATCGCAGGAGAAGTCTAGGTTGATCTTTACTGAGACAAAGCTAAAGGGCGCATTCACCGTCGATATCGAGCGGCGAGAGGATTCGCGCGGCTTTTTCGCGCGCATTTTCTGTCAGCGTGAATTTGAAGCTCATGGGTTGAAGACCGTCATCGCCCAAGCCGGCATCGCCTTCAATCGGCAAAAAGGAATTCTGCGCGGCATGCATTTTCAGTTTCCGCCAACCGCAGAGGCAAAATTGGTGCGAGCAACACGTGGCGCCATCCTCGACATCATCGTGGACTTGCGTCCCGAAAGTCCGACCTACCTGGAGCATGTTGCTGTCGAACTCAGCGAGGACAACGGCCGGGCGTTGTACGTCCCCGAGCGCTTTGCCCACGGGTACCAGGTGCTGCTGGACGAAACGGAAATGCTGTATCAGGTCGGAGAATTCTACACGCCCGAATGCGAAGGCGGACTGTTGTATAACGATCCGCGCTTGGCGCTCAAGTGGCCGCTCCCCGTCACCGTCATGTCTGAGAAGGACCAAGCGTGGAAGTCACTGGACCAACAGGAACTAGCCATCAGACAGCGGATGAGCCTGCGCAAGTGATTCTGGCGGGAACGCTGTTGGATCGCAGTTATTGCTTAATCGTCTTCGGAGACTTAGCATGATACTCTTGGATACAGCTTTCAATTCGCGTGAGATGGACCGGCGACCAATCCGCGTCGGTCTAATCGGTGCCGGCTTTGGAGGAATGGCATGAGCGGGGAAGTCGCGGTTACCTTGAAGCCTTCAAACAGAACTGGCGGGCTTCATTATCCCGTATGCCGCCTGTGCAACACCTCACTAAAGACAACTTTTGTCGACTTGGGGATGTCTCCGCTGTGCGAAAGTGTACTGGCCGCTGATCAATTAGATCAGATGGAGCCATTCTTTCCACTTCATGTTCTTGTTTGTAGCAATTGCTTTCTCGTTCAACTGCGCGAATACGTCAGACCCGAGGCGATCTTTACGGAGTACGGTTATTTCTCGTCATATTCAACTTCTTGGGTTGAGCACGCCAGACGATACTGTGTGATGATGCAATCCAGGTTCGATCTCGGCGCGAATAATCAAGTGTTTGAGATTGCAAGCAATGACGGATACCTTCTACAGCACTTTGTTCAACTAGGCATCCCTGTGACCGGTATCGAGCCGGCCGCCAATGTTGCGGCAGCCGCCTTGCAGAAAAAAGTTCCGACAATAGTGGAATTTTTTGGCCAGGATCTTGCCCGACGTCTCATCTCCGAAGGAAGGCGCGCTGACCTCATTATTGGTAATAACGTGCTCGCTCAAGTGCCAGATCTTAATGATTTCGTCGGCGGGATGACAATCCTCCTCGGCGAGACGGGAGTAATTACGCTTGAGTTCCCCCACCTTGAGCATCTCATTAACCAGAATCAGTTTGACACCATTTATCACGAACACTTTTCTTACTTTTCGTTTGTTACAATCGACCGTCTCGCAAAACAACATGGGTTAAGAGTATTTGATGTCGAGCATCTAACTACCCACGGCGGTTCCTTGCGGGTTTACCTTTGCCATTCCGGCGCCTCCTACGTTCCGTCGCCTGCCGTAGCCGATCTGCTTGCGCACGAGCGCCAGATTGGATTTGAGGACATTAGCACTTACACAAGTTTTTCAGAAAAGGTTCACGACACAAAGCGGCAGCTGCTGTCGTTCTTAATTGAGCTCAAACAGAAAGGCGCCAAGCTCTGTGGCTATGGCGCGCCAGGCAAGGCGAACACGTTGCTCAACTACTGCGGCATCGGCACCGATTTCCTGGATTTCACCGTAGACCGCAACCCCTACAAACACGGCCGTTACACGCCGGGGATGCACATTCCGATTTATCCGGTGTCGGCTATCGACGATGCCCGGCCAGATTATTTGTTCATCTTGCCTTGGAATTTGAAGCAAGAGATCGTGGAGCAGATGCGGCATGTCGGCGATTGGGGCTGCAAATTCATCGTGGCAATCCCTCGCGTGGAAGTGATAGATCCGAGAGAGTTGGTATCATGAAGGTTGTCTTGTTTTGCGGCGGTCTCGGAACGCGTATTCGCGATTACTCCGAAAACATACCAAAGCCGATGGTGCCGATCGGCCATCATCCGATCTTATGGCACGTCATGCAATATTACAGCCAATATGAGCACAATGAGTTTGTTCTTTGCCTTGGTTACAAGGCCAACATTGTTAAGAACTATTTTCTGAACTACAAAATTACGGAAAGCAGCGATTGCATAATTTCTGACTTCGGCTCCAAAGTTGAGATTATCGGAGAAAGACCACCTGATTGGCAGGTAGCGCTTGTCGATACCGGAATTTGGCGAAACATCGGAGAGCGTCTGTTTGCCGTAAAGCGGTTTGTGGAGAATGAAGAGATTTTTTTGGCGAACTACAGTGACGGGTTGACCGATGCGCCACTGCGCGACATGATCGCTCGGTTCAAAGCCAGCGGCAAGATTGGTTGCTTCCTCGCCGTTCATCCACCCGTAAGCTTTCACCTAGCCGAATTTGATCAGAGCGGGACTGTACAACGAATTCGCTCAAGCAACCAATCGGATGTGTGGATCAATGGCGGCTATTTTATTTTTCGCAAGGAGATTTTCGAATATATCCGGGACGGTGAAGAGCTGGTGCTTGAGCCATTCAATCGGCTGATCGAGACCGGAAACTTGATGGCGTACAAGTACGAGGGTTTTTGGCGGGCCATGGATACTCTGAGGGACAGACAGGTGCTTGAGGAAATGGTCGAACGCGGCGAGACGCCTTGGCGCCCGCAGGCGATTATCAAGAATCGGGCCGCTCAGTGAGGGCCGTAGAACTCGCTCGCCCCGGAGAGCGGTTGTCGGTCCTCTGCCTGGGCGCGCATTCGGACGACATTGAAATAGGGGCCGGGGCGACGCTTCTCAGCATGCAGGAACGCGGCGTCCGCCTGGATGTGCGTTGGTGTGTATTGAGCGGAGAGGAGCAGCGGGAGTCGGAGGCGAGGGCTTCAGCGTCTGATTTCTTGTCCGGAGCAGAGCGTGCGGTGATCGAAATCATGGCTTTCAGGGATAGCTTTTTCCCTGAACAAGGTGACGCGATCAAATCGTGGTTTATGACGCTGAAAGAGCGGGTCGATCCGGACCTTATCTTCACTCATCGCAGAGGCGACGCGCATCAAGACCACCGGCAGGTCTGTCGACTCACTTGGAATACATTTCGGGACCATTGCATCCTCGAGTACGAAATCCCAAAGTGGGATGGAGATATCGGTCAACCCAACCTGTATGTGCCGGTTTCAGCCCGCGCCATGAAGCGAAAGGTCGATCTCTTGATTTCGCATTTCGGCAGCCAGCGCTCAAAGCAATGGTTTGACGCCGATACGTTTCTCGGGTTGGCGAGGCTGAGAGGAATGGAATGTCGCGCACCCGAGCGCTACGCTGAAGCATTCGAAGGTCGCAAATTGACCATCGGTTGAATAGGATCTCCCTTGAGTCGTTAAGAGGAAAGACAATGCGAGTTTTGTTGACTGGAAATCGAGGCTACATCGGCACGATTCTTTCTCCGATGTTGATTGAGGCTGGCCATGAGGTGGTCGGCCTGGACAGCGATCTTTATTCGCGCTGCACTTTCGCGGCCGGCGGCAGGCTGCCCAACGTACCGACTATCAGCAGGGATACGCGCGACGCCGTGGCTGCCGATCTCGCCGGGTTCGATGGCGTCATTCACTTGGCCGCTCTTTCCAACGATCCCCTCGGCAATCTGAACTCGAGCCTGACCGACGACGTCAATCATCGCGCAAGCGTCCGGTTGGCGGAACTCGCTAAAGAGGTCGGCGTCCGTCGCTTTGTGTTTGCTTCTTCCTGCAGCAATTACGGTCAGGCGGGCGAAGCGATGATCTATGAGACCGGAGACCTCAATCCCGTCACCGCCTATGGCGAATCGAAGGTGATGTCCGAACGCGACATCTCGCGCCTGGCGGACGACAGGTTTTGTCCAGTCTATTTGCGGCCAGCCACCGCTTACGGCCTTTCGCCGCGAATGCGCTTCGACATTGTCTTGAACAACCTCGTCGCTTGGGCGTTCACGACAAGTAAGATCTATTTGAAGTCGGATGGCAGCCCGTGGCGGCCGATCGTTCATATCGAGGACATCTCGCGCGCGCTGATCGCCGCGCTCGAGGCGCCTGCGAACGATGTGTGGAACGAAGCCTTCAACGTCGGGCAGACGGACCACAATTACCGGATTCGGGACTTGGCCGAGATTGTCGCCGGAGTCGTGCCGGGATGCAGGATAGAATTCGCCGCCGACGCCGGCCCCGACAAGCGCTCCTACCGCGTGAGCTTCGAAAAGATCCGCCGTAAGCTGCCGGCCTTTAAGCCTCGCTGGGACGCACGGATGGGAGCGGAGCAACTCTATAAGGCGTACCGGTCGTCGGGCCTGACATTGGAAGAGTTCGAGGGGCCCCGCTACCAGCGCATCGGCCATATCAAGAAGCTGCTCGCGGATGGCGTCCTCGATGCAAATCTGCGGCACGTGCAGCCGTTGCGCAGCGAGCGTGCTGCGCTCGCCATGCCGGCGCAGATCTGAGCGCCATGTCGCCCGGTTCGCTCGGCATTGAGATTCAGACAGATCTCGGGGAACAACTCGTTACTCAAAACGTGGGCGAAGAAATCTTCAGTTTCGCAGCCCGCATATTCCCCATTTGTCGGAGCATCACTGGCGACGGCGTCAGGCGGACGTTACGTGAAATCGGCTCGCGTGTCGCATTGGAGATGCGCGAAGTTCCCACGGGAACTGCGGTCTTCGACTGGACGATTCCGCGCGAGTGGAACATCCGTGATGCGTACATAAGGGACGGCGACGGCGCCAAGGTCGTGGACTTTGCCAAGTCCAACCTTCAAGTCATGAGTTACAGCATCCCCGTGCGAAAGCGGCTTTCGCTGGCTGAGCTCAAAAAGCACGTCCACACGCTGCCTGAGCAGCCCGATCTGATCCCGTACCGGACCTCCTATTACGCCGAGGACTGGGCGTTCTGCATGACTCAACGACAGCTCGAGGCGCTTCGGGACGAGACCTACGAAGCCGTCATCGATTCGAGCCTGGAAGACGGATTCTTGACCTATGGCGAGTATTTGCACGAAGGCGAGACCGACGACGAATTCCTTCTTTCGGCACATGTCTGCCACCCATCGCTCGCGAATGACAATTGCTCCGGAGTTGCGCTCCTGACCGAGCTTGCGCGGCGGATGATCGGGTTGAAAACCCGGTACAGCTACAGATTTCTCTTCGCGCCAGGGACGATAGGGGCGATTGCCTGGTTGGCGCGCAACGAAGAGGCCAGCGGCCGCATCAAGCACGGGCTCGTCGTCTCTATGGTGGGCGACGGGGGCGGTCCAACCTATAAGAAAAGCCGCCGCGGCGATTCGGCCATCGATCGCGTGGTCACACACGTTCTTCGCCACTCCGGGCTGACGCCCACAATTGAAGATTTCTCGCCCTATGGCTACGATGAACGTCAGTACTGCTCTCCAGGATTCAATCTGCCTGTCGGTCTATTTCAACGCAGCAAGCACGGAACAATTCCCCAATATCACACGTCGGCTGACAATCTCTCTTTCATAAAGCCGGAGCACTTGCTTGAGTCCTATAGCGTGATTGCCAGGACGATCGATATCATCGAGAACGACGGTGCCTACTGCAACACAATCCCGAAATGCGAACCGCAACTGGGAAGGCGAGGACTCTATAGGAGTATCGGAGGAAAAAAGGATATCGCGATTGAGAATATGGCCATGCTATGGGTGCTCAATCTGTCCGACGGCGCCCATTCCTTGCTCGACATCGCCGAACGTTCCGACCTGCCTTTCGAAGTCATTCGCCGAGTGGCTCAGGTCCTTCAGGCGCACGGCCTGTTGACTTCTTGCGCGACGGGCGCGGCGTCATGATATCGTGGCGTCGTTGTCGGACCGAAGGTTGAGGCGGGACAATTCGACACAGCGATAACGCCGCCCTCGACAACGGCACAACGCCTGTCAACGAACCCAGCCATATCCTGTGTGTCGGGCAGGTCTAGTGGCAAGGCGACGTGAGGCCTGAAAAATGGGTTCGCTCGAAGACCGGACGGCGGTTATCACCGGAGGAAGCGCAGGCGTCGGCGCAGCCGTGGCCCTGGCGTTTGCCGAAGCAGGAGCCGACGTCTACCTGATTGGTCGGCGATTGAACAAATTGGAGCTAGTTGCCGCCGAGGCGCGCGAATATCGAGTGAACGCCGCAGTTCAGTCTGTCGACATCTCGACCAACTCGGGCCAACTCGAGGCTGTCCAACGGATCAAGGCTGACCTCGCGCATCTCGACATTCTCGTTCTGAACGCCGCGATGTTCGCGGCCGCCCCGGTCGGGGACGCCGACCTTTCCGACTTTGACAAACTCTATCAAACGAACGTCCGGGCGCCCTATGCCTTGACGCAAGCCTTGTTGCCGATGCTGAAAGCACGGCATGGACAGGTCGTCTTCATCAATTCGAGCAGTGGAATCGCAGCGAAGCCAACGACGGCGCAGTACGATTCCTCGAAGCACGCCCTCAAGGCGATCGCCGACAGCTTTCGGGCGGAGATCAATCCGCATGGCGTTCGCGTGCTCAGCGTCTATCTTGGACGGACCGCAAGCGAGATGCAGGAGCGAATATATCAGATGGAGGGAAAAACCTACCGGCCGGAGCTCCTGCTGCAACCCAAGGATGTCGCATCGGTCATCGTCAACGCTCTTTGTCTGCCGCGCACCGCAGAGGTGACGGACATCTCGATAAGGCCGATGATCAAGTCGTAACCGAAAAGATGTATCGAGGTGCAATTTGCAGCAGGTTGACGTCCTCGGGTTAGGCTTGGGCGGACCGGGAAAACGGCCTCAATGGAATCGGTCGATTGCCTCGTTGTCGGAGCCGG
>NZ_JBKQOU010000013.1:0-43143 GCF_052145335.1 Rhodoblastus sp. | reverse complement strand
GGAAGAAAGCGATCGCTTTCCGGCGGCGCGTCGGCCGGCTTTCTCACGCCCATTTCTTGCCGTCCGTAAAAGCCTTCAGAAATTTTTCGCAAACCGTCGTCCAGATGGCGTCGGCGACGATTTCGGGTGGAAGCGTCGCGTCGATGACGCGGCAGCGCTGGGGTTCGGAGGCGGCGATTTCGAGAAATTTATCGCGTAGTTGCGCATGAAAAGCCAGGTCTTCGGCCTCGAAACGGTCGGCCTCGCCCTCGCCGCGCCGGCGCCGCGCCCGCTCCAGGCCCACTTCCGGCGGCAGGTCGAGAATGAAGGTCAGGTTCGGCGCCAACTTGCCGAGCGCGACTTTTTCCATTGCCAGCAGCAGAGCGGGATCTGCGCCACCCTTGGCGCCTTGATAGGCGCGGGTCGAATCGGCGAAACGGTCGCACAGGACAAAGGCGCCGCGCCGCAAGGCCGGGCCGATGACGCGGTCAATGTGGTCGATGCGGGCGGCGGAAAACAGCAAAGCCTCGCCGAGCGGTCCGAATTGCCTGGCGGCGCCGGAAAGGATCACTCCGCGGAGTTTCTCCGCCAGCGGCGTGCCGCCCGGCTCGTGCGTCACCACCACTCCTCGCACGGCATAGGGCGTCCCTTGCCGCAACCGCTCGGCGAGCAGGCGAATCTGGGTCGATTTCCCGGCGCCCTCGCCGCCTTCGAATGTGATGAACCGACCGTCGCGCAAACCAGGCTCCTGAATGCACACAGTCATAACGCTTATCAAGACTGGTTCAAGGCGCCGCGTTCGCCGAGGGTTCGGGTTTCTTTTCGGTCGCATGAAGGGCGCTGGCGAGCCCCTTGTGGAACAGTTGCATTGTCAGTTCCAGCGCCGCGTCCTTGGCGCGCTGGGCCAGCGGTCCCAATTCGACCGCTTCGCCGGTCTTCAGCGGCGTGTCGAGCGCCAGTGTCGTTCCACGATAAATCTTAAGCCGCGCCACGGTCTGTCCGGCGGCTACCGGCGCGATCAGCGGCCCGGTATAGACGATCTTGCCGCTGAGCTTGTCGCCGGAGCCGCGCGGCGCCAGCAGCCTTACGTCTGTATCCGATACCAACGGAATCTCCGTCTTGGCGCCCCCAAAGACCTTCGCCGATCCGATGGTCTCGCCAGCGGAAAAAAGCATTTTGGCGTCGAAGCCGTGAAAACCCCAGTTGAAGATGCGGCGCGCCTCCTCGGCCCGGTCCTTGGCGGTCTTGGCGTCGAGAATGACGACGATCAGCCGCTGATTGTCATAAACCGCCGATCCCACCAGATTGAAGCAGCAGCCCGGCAGGTTGCCGACTTTCAGCCCGTCGCCGTTGATGTCGTTAAACAGAATTGGATTGCGGTTGAGCTGCCGGATCTTGCTCCAGGTGAACTCCTTCTCGCCGAAGAAATGATAATATTCGGGATAGGTCTTGATCAGATATTCGGCGAGCGTCGCCATGTCGCGCGCCGTGACGACCTGGGCCGGATTGGGCGAACCCCAGGAATCGGTGAAATGGGACTTGGTCAGCCCCAATTCCGTCGCCCGGACATTCATCATAGCGGCGAAATTCTCTTCCGATCCGCCCAGACCTTCCGCCAGTGCAGTGGCGGCGTCATTGCCCGACTGCACGATCAGGCCGCGCAGCAGATCCTCGACCCTGATCTTGGTGTCGACCCTGGCGAACATCGATGTGCCGCCGGAACCGGCCTTCCAGGCTTTTTCGGAAATATAGAAGGGCGTATCGAAGGTGATCGAGCCCTTTTTCAGGTCGCGAAACACCAGTTCCGCCGTCATCAATTTGGCGACCGAGGCCGGCTGGACCGGATCGTCGGCGGCTTTCTCCAGCAAAATGGTCTGGGTGTCGACATCCATCGCCATGGCGTGAGGCGCGACGGTGGAGAAGCTCTGCGCGAAAGTGTTTCCGCCACACGCGATCACTCCCAGCGCAAGGGCGAGGCGAACCATAAAGGGCAAGGGAATCGACCGCACGTAACCCCCATCGTCGCCGTTGGCGGCGAAAAAACCACCCTGAATAATGAGCAGGCGTCAACCTTCCCGGCGCGAAAAGCGCGAGCGACGCGGGCAATAGATAGCGCTTTTGGACCGAACCCGCCAGACCCTCGAGGGAAATTGCGCCGCCAAAAGGCGTGTTTGGAAGCCTATCTTTCGACGGGCCTTGGGGCCTTATCGGCGGGCGACGGCGATCGGCGTGTCGGCGCCGGGGATCGTGCCGAGATCGAACGGCCGTTGTGGCGGCAGCGGCGGATTCTTTGGCAAGGGAACGGCTGGAGCGGCAAGTTCGGCCAAGGCGAGGCGTTCGGACGCCGGGACTGGGCGAACGGCGGTCTCGACCGGCCGGGACGGCGGCAAGGGCGCGGCCTGTTCTTCCGCCGCGCTTTCCGGTTCGGCCAGCGCCATGCGCTCCATGTCGCGGCCGGGCTGCGGCTGCGGCGCCGAGCGCGGCATTTCGCGTTGTTCGGCGACGCGCGTCTGGGAAAAGGCGAAGTCGTCGAGTTGCGCCGGTTGGCCGTCGAAGCGCAGGGTGGCCAGCAATTTGCGGTCGTCGGAGCCGGCGATGGAGGCGCGGCCGACATATTCGACTTTCACTTTGGTCGACCCGATATGTTTGTATTCCAGCGCTTCCGCCGCCTTGGCGGAAAGGTCCATGACGCGTCCGCCATGATAGGGACCGCGATCGTTGACGCGGACGATGATCGAGCGGTGGTTGCGCAGATTGGTCACCCGCGCATAGCTTGGCAGCGGCATGGTCGGATGGGCGGCCGAAATGGCGTCCTTGTCGTAAATCTCGCCATTGGCGGTGCGGCGGCCGTGAAAGGCGTCGCCATACCATGACGCCATGCCGACAGCGGCGTATTTGCGCTCGCTGGGGACATAGGTCTGTCCGGCGACCGTATAGGGGTGGCCGACGAGATATTGGCCGCCGCCCTTGGGCACAGGTTCGCCGTCGGCGATGACGCGCGGGCTGGCGGCGCCGTAGATGCTCGATGGGAAATATTCTTTGGCGTGGCGCTGCTGCTGTGAAGTCGGCGCCTGGGCGCAGCCGCCCACGGCGAGCGCGCTGGCGAGGGCCGCGAGCGACCCCGCCCTGGCGAGCAGGCGGCGGGATGGATCGGGAAGGTGGCGGGAAGCAGGCGCGGTCATGATTGGCGAACAACCCGGTTTTTCAAAACCGCGAATTCGCAGGCGCCCCATGCACGGCGGTGCAAGGCGCGGCGGTTCGGGCTCGAGACCAGCGAAAAGGCGGCGATTGGACTCATCACGCGCCACTTTGCGCCAGGGAAGTAACCACACGGTTGAGGCAAATGGT
This sequence comes from Rhodoblastus sp., assembly GCF_052145335.1. Lineage (GTDB taxonomy): Bacteria > Pseudomonadota > Alphaproteobacteria > Rhizobiales > Beijerinckiaceae > Rhodoblastus. The sequence goes on along the minus strand of NZ_JBKQOU010000013.1, from coordinate 39,816 downwards.
AAACTCCATCGCATGCGCGCGGCCAACAAGCCGCCACGTTGCCATAAGTCGTGCGGCCAAGCCGCACAATGGCCTTCACATTTTGGCCGAAATACGGCAGCCGCTCAGAACAGGCTTTTTATGGTTTACGCCTGTTGGCGCCAACCACCCTCTTCCGTCTCTGCCCAGTAGGCGAGTTTTGCATTGCGCTGGCGCAAAATTTTCCATTGTTCACGAGCCTGGCCGAGAGTTTCCTCATCGCGTCCGTCGAACAGCAGGATCAGCCGGACATAGTCCGTTTCGACGAAAGGCTCTGCGGCGACGCCTTCGACGAGAAAGCGGATTTTTGCGCCGTTGGGATTATCCGGCCCGAGCGTCAGCCACACGTCCTGTAGATCAGGGTTCCCATCGGCGGCGGCGCCATGAGGCAGGAAACTATCCTCGGCATAGGTCCAGAGCAGATCGTCGATGGCGGCGAGACGCTCCGGCGTTTTCGCCTGGACTACCGCTCGCCAGCCGCGTTGCAGCGTCCGCTCGACCAGATTGGGCAAAACCTGTTCGAGCGTCCGCCGCTTCAATTGATAGAACCAGATCTCAGGCATTATTTCTCATAGAAATCCGCCACGAGACGGTCGAGCAGGCGTACGCCGAAACCAGAACCCCAGCTTTGGTTGAGGTCGTTGGTGGGCGAACCCATGCCCATTCCGGCTATGTCGAGATGCGCCCAGGGCGTGTCGTTGACGAAGCGCTGGAGGAATTGCGCGGCGCTGATCGAGCCGGCGTGGCGGCCGCCAGTGTTTTTCATGTCGGCGAATTTCGAATCGATCAGCTTGTCGTAAGTCGGCCCCATCGGCATCCGCCATAACTTCTCGCCGGTGGCCACGCCGGCCTTGGTCAGGTTTTCGGCCAGTTCGTCGTTATTGCTGAAAAGGCCGGCGTATTCCTGCCCCAGCGCCACCATAATGGCGCCGGTGAGGGTGGCGAGATCGATCATGAATTTGGGCTTGTAGGCGCTCTGCACGTGCCAAAGCACGTCGGCCAGCACCAGGCGTCCCTCCGCGTCGGTATTGATGATTTCGATGGTCTGGCCCGACATGGAGGCGACAATGTCGCCTGGCCTTTGCGCCGCGCCGCCGGGCATGTTTTCGACCAGCCCGATCGCTCCGACCACGTTGGCCGCCGCCTTGCGCGAGGCCAAGGCGTGCATCAGGCCGACGACGCAGGCCGCGCCGGCCATGTCGCCCTTCATGTCTTCCATGCCGGCGCCTGGTTTCAAGGATATGCCGCCCGAATCGAAACAGACGCCCTTGCCGATGAAGGCCACCGGCGCCGCGCCCGAAGCCCCGCCGTTCCAGCGCATGACGACGACACGGCTTGGTCGCACGGAGCCCTGCCCGACCCCGAGCAGCGCCCGCATCCCCAAGGCCTCCAGCGCCGGAACGTCAAGAACCTCGACCTCGACGCCGAGCTTTTCCAGTTCCTTGGCCTTTTCCGCGAACGATTCGGGATAGAGCAGGTTCGGCGGCAGATTGACCAGGGTGCGGGCGATATCAACGCCGTCGGCTAGACCTTCGATCCTCGATGTCGCCGCTTCGAGCGCGGTCTTGTCGGCGCCAGCGAGTTGCAGATCGAGCGGCGAGGGCGAATCGGCTTCGTCCTTCTGGCTCTTTTTCGTCTTGAACTGGTCGAATTTATAGGCGCGCAGGCGCAGGCCCAAAGCAAAATCGGCCGCTGCGGTGGCGACATTTTCGGGCGGCGCGGCGAAATCGAACAGGATCAAGGCCTTTTTCGCCTTGCCGAGTTTCGACACGGCGAGGCCGCCGAGCCGCACATAATCGAGCTTTTCGCCTTCTTTTTCCGGCGCGGCTCCGAGCACGATCAACCGAGGCGCGGCGACGCCCGCCGGCGCAAGAATGTCGAGGCTGGAGCCGATCTTGCCCTTGAAACTGGCGGTTTCCGCCGCGCGCGGGATCAGCGCCGCCGCGTCGCCGAGCGCGGCTTGCGTCGCCGCCCCTAGTCCGAGCCCGTCACCCGCGAAAACCACCAGGACCTGCCCGCTATGTTCGGGCAGAGAGGCCACGCCCTCCGAGAGTGAGACGACGTCAATGGAAACCGACCCGGACATGGAAACCTCAATCGATGCCGACGCCCGAAGCGGCGCGAAGCGCGCGGATCCGCGGGAGTCGAAGGAAATCACCGGCCTTTTGGGCGCGGCGTGCGCGATGCCGATACTATGCGCCGGGGCGGCGAAACCGGTCAATGCGTGGAGTTCATCGAGTGTGAACTAAGGCCCCGCACAAGCGGACATGGAAATGCCGCATTGGCGGCGAAAGACGATGGGCGCGAAAGACGATGGGCGGCGAAAGACGATACCCAAACGACACAGCCGGGAAAAAAGTTCAAACGGCGCTTTTCGCGGAGGCTTTATGCGGTAGAAAGCGTCACGGTGATTTGGGTCGGACCCTCGACCAGAATCCTCGATCCAGATCCGCGATTTGGGTCATCGATCTCAGGTCTCGAATTAGATCGTTGACGCAAGCCTTTGATTAACCTCTCGGCACAGGACCAGGTTCAGCGAAGAAATGACGCTCATCGAACGCTATATTTTCAAGATCGGCGCGTCGGCCTTCCTGGCCGCCCTGGGGGTTTTGACGGCGGTGATCTGGCTGACCCAGGCTATGAAGGATTTCGATCTGATGACCACCAAGGGCCAGTCGCTGATTGTGTTTTTTCATATCACCAGCCTGATCATCCCTTCGCTGATCATGGTGATCGCGCCGATCGCCTTGTTCATCGCTACGCTGTTTTCTCTCAACAAGCTCAATGGCGACAGCGAACTGGTCGTGACGGCGGCCGCCGGGCTCTCGCCTTATCAATTGTTTCGGCCCTATGCGGCGCTGATCGTGTCGGTGGCGCTTTTTTCCAGCTTCATGTCGCTCTGGGCGATGCCCTGGAGTTTTAGCGTCATGCGCGACGCGATGACTGAGGTGCAATCCGATTTCCTCACCCGGGTCGTCCGGCCCGGCGCCTTCAACATGCTGGAGCCCGGCCTCATCTTCCATTATCGCGACCGGGGACCAGGCGGGTCCCTTCTTGGCATTTTCATGCTCGATCGCCGCGATGAAGGCCAGAACAACGTCTATCTCGCCGAAACCGGCATAGCCGCCAAAGTCGGCGAGCAGAATTATCTCGTGCTGGAGACCGGCACGATCCAACGGCAAGACAAAGGCGCCACGACGCCGGCGATGATCGTGTTCGATTCCTACGCGCTCGACCTCAGCCATTTCGGCTCGCGCGCCGACGGAGCGCCATTGCGTCCCCGCGAACGATCCACCCCTGTGCTGCTCGCCTACGACACCGCCGAAGATTATGTAAAGTTCAATGAGGGGCGGTTCCGTGCGGAACTTCACGAACGGTTCATCGCCCCGCTATATGCTCTGGCCATGGGCATGATCGCTTTCGCTGCCCTCGGCGCGCCACGCACCACAAGACAGAATCGCGGCGCGGCCATGGCCGCCGCCGTTGGTTTTGCGTTGCTGCTGCGGGTCGGCGGCTTCGGCGCTTCCGCCTTGATGGCGCGCGGGGCCGCAGCCATTCCTCTTGCCTACGCACTGCCTCTTTTCGGCTGTGCGCTGGCGGCGCTTTATGCTTTCCGATTCGCCTTCGAAAACCCGTTCCGGCGCGCCCGGACAGGCCTTGCGGCGGCCTGAATGATCGGAAAAACCCTAGGTCTCTATTTTGCCTCGCGCTTCGTCAAAAGCGTCGCCGTGGTGTTTTTCACCATTTTCGGCCTGATCTACATGGTTGATTTCGTCGAAATGCTGCGCCGCGCCAGCGATGTTCCCAAAGCCAGCGCCGGCCTGGTGGCTTTGCTCTCGCTTTTGCGCACGCCAGCGGTTTCCGAACAGGTCATGCCCTTCGCGGTGCTGTTCGGCGCCATGGCTTCTTTCATCAATCTTACCCGCAAGCTGGAACTGGTGGTGGCGCGCGCCGCCGGCGTCTCGGTGTGGCAATTCCTGACCCCGCCTTTGCTCGGCGCCTTGGGTATCGGCCTGTTCGCCATAGGAATCTACAATCCGGCCTCGGCGCTGATGCGCCAGCGCGCCGACTCGATCGAGACCGATATTTTCAAATCGAAGTTATCGCTCAACGATTCCAGCCTGTGGATCCGGCAGAAGAGCAAGGACGGCCAGTCGATCCTGCGCGCCGAGACCTCGGCCGAATCGGGCCTCGCCCTCGGCGCCGTCTCGGCCTATGTGTTTGACCCCAAAGGCAAGTTCATCGAGCGCGTGGACGCCGACAACGCCCGCCTGGAAGGCAAGGAATGGCGCTTGAGCCACGCGACCATCACAGCGCCGGGAATCGACCCGCGATTGACGGAAATTTACCTTCTTGCGACTAATCTTTCCCCAAGTCAGGTCGTGCAGAGTTTCGTATCGCCCGAATCCGTGCCCTTCTGGTCCTTGCCGCGCGTGGTGGAGGACACTCAAGGCGCGGGGCTTGACGCTGTGGGGTATCGCTTGCGTTTTCAGTCGCTTCTAGCTCTGCCTCTGCTTCTTGCGGCCATGGTTCTCATCGCCGCCTCGTTCTCGTTGAAACAAACCCGCATGGGCGGAATCGGCATTATGGTTTTGGGTGGCGTCGGCGCCGGCTTCGTGCTTTATGTCGCGACAAAACTGGTCTCCGATCTTGGCGGAGCGGGAGTGCTGAGCGCGCCCGTCGCCGCCTGGTCGCCGGCGATCGTAGCGAATATGTTGGGTGCGTTGACACTTTTGAACCGCGAGGACGGCTGATGGCGAAAAGCTCTCATCGCCGTAAAAAAGACCGAGCGGCTACCGGCCGAGCCGTTGCGGGCTTTACGCGCGGTTGCGTTTCCGGGTTTCTCGCCGTCGTTTTCGCGCTTCTCGTCTCCCTGCCCGCCTTTACGCGCGACGCTCAGGCCCAGACGCCGGCGCCTGCGGCGCCCACCCATACGCTTAACGACCGCCTCGCCGGCGCCGCCGGCGACAAGAAGTCGCCGATGGTGGTCGAGGCCAACAGCGTCATCTACGACGACAAGGCGCATACGGTCACGGCCGACGGCGACGCTCAGATCTATTACCAGGACAAGATCCTGGAAGCGGATCACGTCACCTATTTCCGCGACACCGGCCGCGTGCTGGCGGAAGGTTCGGTCAAGCTCACCGAACCCGACGGCGGTGTGACCCACGCCGAGAAAATGGAGCTTACCGGCGATTTCAAACAGGGTTTCGTCGATACGGTGCGCGCCGACACCAAGGAAAAGACCCATATGAGCGCCTCGCGCTCGGAAAAGCGCGACGCCAACACCACAGTGTTCGAGAAGGGAACCTATTCCGCCTGCGCCAGTTGCGCCGAGCACCCGGAAAGGCCGCCTTTATGGCGGCTGCGCGCCGACCGGATCATCCACAAGAACGCCGAGCAGATGCTCTATTACGAGCATGCGTGGTTCGAGCTTTATGGCGTGCCGATCGCCTATATGCCCTTCTTCTCCGCGGCCGACCCCAGCGTGACGCGCCAGTCGGGCTTCCTCGCGCCGCGCCTGACCTATCGTTCGACCACCGGATTTGGCGCCGGCGTCCCTTATTTCTGGGCGATCGCGCCCAATATGGATGTGACGCTGACGCCGATGTACATGACGCGGCAGGGGGTGTTCGGCGAAGCCGAATTCCGTCACCGCCTGGACAACGGCTATTACCAGATCCTGGCGAGCGGCATTCATCAGGAACAGGACGCCGCCTTCGAGCCCCAGCCCTACGGATCGGGCAACACGACGAATCGCGGCGCGATCGAATCGCTCGGCTCCATTTGGCTGAGCCCGATGTGGAAGTTCGGCTGGGACATCGCCCGCGTGTCGGACAAATGGTATCTGAACGATTACGGCCTGCCCACCGGCGACCTGACCGGCAATCCGAACAGCTTTTTCTTCCGCGAAACCTCGTCGACGGTTTTCATCACCGGCCAGGGCGATCGCGGTTATTTCGACCTGCGCGGCTTCTCCTTCCAGGGCTTGGCCAATTCGGACCTGCAGCAGCAGCTCGCGGGCGTCTGGCCGATCATGGATTACAACAAGACCATCGACGTCAAGCCGGAACAGAGCTTCGGTCTCGGCGGCCAGCTTGAGATCGACGCCAATGTGACCAGTTCGTCGGCTGGCCTGGCCTCCTATCAGCAGATCGGCGCGGTGACGCTCGACCGTCAGTACGGCCTCTTTAACGTTTGCCGCAATCCGGTGACCGGCCAGCCCGATTATAACCAGAGCAACTGCTTGTTGCGGGGCATCGGCGGCGACTATACCAGCGGCACCTTGCAGGTCTCCTGGCAGCGCAAATATATCGATCCGCTGGGGGAAGTCTGGACGCCCTTCGCCTTCGCGCGGGCCAATGGAAATTACCTGAGCTACAACACGTCCGGTTCGGACACGTTCTTCGGCAGCAGCAACGGCATCCCGGTCACCGACACCATCGCCAACTCCAGCCAAAGCGCCTTTTTGTCGAACAACAACCAGGCCAATGGCTTTGTGACTCCGGGAATTGGCGTCGAATGGCGTTATCCGCTGCTGGCCAGGAGCCCGATCGGCAATGTGGTCGTCGAGCCGATCGCCCAGGTCATCGCCCGGCCGAACGCCCAGAACCCCAACACGCTGGTCAATATGGACGCGCAGAGCCTGGTGTTCGACGACACCAATCTGTTCGAGTGGAACAAATATTCAGGCTACGACCGCTTCGAAACCGGCGTGCGCGCCAACTACGGCGCCCAATTCACGCTGGACATGGACCAGAACGGCTATGCCAGCGCCTTGTTCGGCCAGTCTTATCAACTGGCGGGGATCAATAATTACGACCAGCCCGACATGGCCAATATCGGCCTTTCCTCCGGCCTCGACACCAGGGCCTCGGATTACGTCTCGCGAATCGCCTATTCGCCGAATTCGAATTACACCCTGGTCGCCAAGGCGCGGTTCGACGAGGACACTTGGGCTATGCGGCGGTTCGACGCAGCGGCCACGGCGAATTACGGCCCCATTCACTTCGGCGCACAATTCGCCAATTACGAACAGCAGCCGCTGATAGGCTATGTCTATCGGCGCGAAGGCTTGCAATTCAATACGCGTTATGACGTGATCGAACATTACTTTGTGCAGGGTAACATCAATTTCGACCTTGGACGCCATTATTACAATGGCGTCCCCTTGGCGCCGAACGTATATCCGCCAGATGCCCCTGTCTTCGCCATCGCGACCTGGGGCATGGGCGTCGGCTACGCCGACGAGTGTACCAAGCTGAGCCTGCTGTATACAAATGCAATCTCGGATAACTACGGCTACCCGCCTACCTATACCCGTAACCAGACATTGATGTTTACGCTGGACTTGCGCACCCTCGGCAATATCAAGGCGCCGTTCGCGCTGTCGCCGTCGGAGATCCAGGACGGGGTGAGGTATAACTGAGCCTTCCCGCGAAGCGGATGCGTCGCAACAAAACCATAGTCCGATTCCATTGAGTCGCGGCTAAACTGGATTTATTGCTGAACTGGCTTTATTCAGGGCGTAGCGCCGATCTCGCGGGACCGGCCGCGTCTGAGAATAGGCGTGAAACAAAACTGGACGGCGCGATTCCATCGGATCGAACACGGCTCCAGCGTCCCGGAATGGGCTTCAGACGAGCGGATGACAGGCATGGTTTTCAAGTCGAACGGATTTTCATTCAAGGCGCGCGCGATCGCCTGGGGCTTGAGTCTGGCGCTGCCGGGAGCGGCGTTCCTGCCCTGTGCTCCCGCTTTCGCGCAATCGATCGTCGCCAGCGCCAATGGCGATCCCATCACCACTTTGGACGTAGCGGAACGGGAAAGGCTGCTGCGGGCCCTGGGCGAGCCCGCCTCGCCGGCGGCGGCGCTTGAAAGCATGGTAAAATCCCGGATCATGGCCTCGGAAATCAATAAATACGGCATCAAGATCAGCGCGAGCGAACTCGGACCCGCCTTGCAATATTACGCCGACCGCGCTCATGTCACCCCGGAGGTGCTGAACGCGCGGTTGACCGCCGCGAAGCTGGACAAGAAACATTTGGAGAATTTCCTCTCCATCCACATGGCGTTCAATATTTACGCCCACGCCCGCAATCGGGCGGTCGAGGTCAGCCAGTCTGAAATCGACGCCGAAATCGCCCGCGACAAGAAACTCGCCAATCAGCAGACCTATGTGATCCGCCAGGTTTTGCTCGCGGTGCCGCCCGAAACCGGCGTTGCCGGACTGCAGCAGGCAGCCAAGCAGATGGAAGCCCTGCACGCCCGTTTCACCGATTGCGAAACCGGCGCCAAACTGGTCGCCGAGTATCCCAATCTCGTGGTGCGCGAACCGATCACCCGCTCGTCGGCGCAGTTGAACGAACAATTGACGACTATGCTTGACAAGTTGCCGGTCGGCCATCTGTCGCCGGCAAGCCGCGACTCCACCGGCATCGTTTCTCTCGCGCTGTGCTCGCGTTCGGCGTCTAAGAGCGACGCGGCGAGGGAGGCGGCGCAAACACGCATCATGGCGCGCAAGATTCAGGACCAGGCCGACAAGCTGTACAAGGAAATACGCGCCAACGCCGTGGTCGTCATCGCCAAGAAATGACGGGAAAATCGAAGCCGCTTTGTCTCACGCAGGGCGACCCATCCGGGATCGGTCCCGACATAACGTTGGCCCTTTATGCCGCCATGCGCGCCGGCGAGGTGGCGACAGAACCCTTTTTTCTGCTCGCCGATCCGGATTTTCTTCGGCGCCGCGCGAAAACTCTCCTGATAGACGTCGAGATCATCGAGACGACGCCTGAACAGGCCGGCGCCGCCTTCCTGGCTGGCCTGCCGGTGGCGGCCCTTCGGGCTCAAGTCGCGGGCGCCCCGGGCCGTCCCGATCAGGGCGACGCGCTTGCGACCATCGAGGCCATCTCATCCGCTGTGGAACTGGTCGCCCATGGCCGAGCCAGCGCCGTCGTCACCAATCCGATCGCCAAATCCGTGCTTTACCAGGCGGGTTTCACCCATCCCGGCCACACCGAATTCCTCGGCGAACTGGCGGCCCGTCATTTCGGCGGCGTGAGCCGGCCCGTGATGCTGTTGTGGTCGAGCGAACTGGCGGTGGTTCCAGCGACCATCCATGTTCCGCTGGCCCGCGTACCTTCGCTATTGAACGCCGACGACCTGGTCGAAATCGGCGGCGTCGTCGCCGAGGCTTTCATGCGGGATTTCGGTGTTTCCGCGCCACGCCTCGTCTTCGCCGGACTCAATCCGCACGCCGGTGAAAACGGCGCGATCGGCCGCGAGGACATCGAGATTGTCGCGCCCGCCGTCGCCCGCCTCGCGGCGCGGGGCATCGACGCCAGGGGCCCTTTTTCCGCGGACACGTTGTTTCATGCGGAGGCGCGGAAAATCTACGATGTCGCCATCTGCATGTATCACGATCAGGCCCTGATTCCGATCAAGACGCTGGCTTTCGACAGCGGCGTCAATGTCACCCTCGGCCTGCCGTTCATCCGCACTTCGCCCGACCACGGCACGGCTTTCGATCTCGCCGGAACCGGACGGGCCAGCGCAAAAAGTCTGGCAGAGGCGCTGTCGCTCGCGGGACGCATGGCGCGGGCGCGGACGTGACCGACAATTTGCCTCCCTTGCGCGAGGTGGTCGCCGCCCACGGCCTGGCGGCGAAAAAATCGCTTGGCCAGAATTTTCTGTTCGACCTCAATCTCACCGGGAAGATCGCCCGCGCCGCCGGCCCGTTGGAGGAGGCGACGATCCTCGAAATCGGTCCCGGCCCGGGCGGCTTGACCCGCGCCCTGCTGACGCAGGGGGCGAAAAAGGTCATCGCGGTTGAGCGCGACGAGCGCTGCCTTGTGGCTTTGGCGGAAATTTCCGCGCATTATCCGGGCCGCCTGGAGGTGGTCTGCGCCGATGCGCTGGGCTTGGACTATCCTGCATTTCTTAGCCAGCGCGGCGTCGAGGGCCCGCTGCGCATCTGCGCCAACCTGCCCTACAATATCGGGACCCCCTTGCTGGCCGGCTGGCTGACGCAGAAGGACTGGCCGCCATTTTACGAGCGGATGGTGCTGATGTTCCAGCGCGAGGTGGCGGAGCGCATCGTCGCCACACCTGGGGAACGGGCCGATTACGGCCGCCTCGGCGTGCTCGCCGGCTGGCGCTGCGAGGCCAGGATACTCTTCGACGTGCCGCCTGCCGCCTTCACCCCACCGCCGAAGATCACTTCCAGCGTGGTGGAATTGCGCCCGCGCGCGAAACCGCTGGAATGTGCGGGCAAGGCGCTGGAGGCTGTGACGCTGGCGGCCTTTGGCCAAAGGCGCAAAATGCTGCGCCAGTCGCTGAAAAGCCTTCCCTTGCCGATCGATCCGCTCGAATTGCTGCAGTCGGCGGGGATCGAGCCGACCAAACGCGCCGAGGAAGTGGAAATCGCCGGCTTTTGCGCGCTGGCGCGGGCCTATGCGAAAAAGACCGGACTGGTCTGAGAGCTAGAGGGTTTTCAAGCGAAGCGGATACCGGTTCGCATGAAGAAAACGCGTAAAAACAAAAAACTAGAGCCCAGATCCGATTCAATCGGATCGGAAAAGGCTCTAGTCCTCTTCGCCCGACCAGCGCTGCGAGTTGAAAGCCCAAGCGATGGCGGCGGCGCGGGCTTCGTGCAATTCTTCCTCGCCGCCCTGCCCCGTCAGCTCCGCCTCGTCGATTTTCGCGCAGGCTTCCAGCGCCAGTTCCAGCAAAGCCGCCTTGGGATAGGCCGCGCCCGAGCGGTCGCCGTAGGCGCGGTAATCGCAGGCGCAGACCGTCATCAAAAGCTGGAAACGCTCCGGGGCTTCGAAGGCGCCCAGCCGTTCCAGCATCAAGGCGACGGGACCGGCGCGCGTTTTCGAGGCGCGGTGCACCCGCTCGCCTTCGGCCGCCGCCAGCAGCGCCAGCTCCCGGCACTCTCGGGGAGCGCCGAGCCGCAGGCAAATTGCCTCGATACGCGGCAGACCGCGCTCTATGTGGCGGTAGTGCGATGGGAGATGTTCAGGCGGCGAATCCCCCTTGCCGACGTTCATCAGCAGAAGAGCCACCCGGACCGGCAGAGGCGCCTCGCAGCGGGCGGCCTCTTCCAGCGCTTTCTTGAGATGCTCGCCGAGATCGACGGGCGCCGGCTCGTCGGCGATTTGCGGCACGCCAAACAAGGCCTCCGTCTCGGGCAGGATTTGCGCCAGCGCGCCGCATTCGCGCAGGGTCTCGATCATTTTTGCCGGCGAGCGCGCCATCAGGCCGCGCACCAGCTCCGGCCAGATTTCAGACGGCGCCACATCCAGCAGAAAACCGGCGTCGACCTGTTCGAACAGCAGGTCGAGCGCGTCGGCGTCCGTCGCGGCCTCGGCTTCGGCGAGCAGAGCCGCCAGGCGGATGATCCCGAGCGCTGGGTGAGTCTGGGCCAGATCCGCCAGCGACCGGGTGAATTTGCGAGCCATGGCGAAATCCAAGCAAGAATCGGGCCTTACAGGGCGAGCAAATCACTTAAGTAATTTGCGGGACAGACACTCCGGAGGGCTTGTCGTAGCCTTGATCAAGCCAAATCTACCGGCAAGGGTTAAAAAACCTGCATCGAACAAGCTGGAGGCGACGACATGGATGACTCAACAAAATGCCCGGTCATGCACGGGGCGCCAAGGCGTCCGGTTTTCGGCGGGGCGACCAACCTCGACTGGTGGCCGAACCAGTTGAACCTGAAAGTGCTCCACCAGAATTCTCCCCTTTCCAATCCGATGAGCCCGGCGTTCGACTACGCCGAAGAGTTCAAAAAACTCGACCTTGCGGCAATCAAAAGAGACCTCACGGCGCTGATGACCGATTCTCAGGAGTGGTGGCCAGCCGATTTCGGGCATTACGGGCCGCTGTTCATTCGAATGGCGTGGCACAGCGCGGGCACCTACCGCATCGGCGACGGGCGCGGCGGCGCCGGCTCCGGCCAGCAACGTTTCGCGCCGCTCAACAGTTGGCCGGACAATGTCAATCTCGACAAGGCGCGCCGGCTTTTGTGGCCGATCAAGCAGAAATACGGCGACAAGATTTCCTGGGCCGACCTGATGATCCTCACCGGCAATGTCGCGCTGGAATCGATGGGCTTCAAGACTTTCGGCTTCGGCGGCGGGCGGCCGGACAGTTGGGAGCCGGAAGAGGACGTCTACTGGGGCCCCGAGGGCAAATGGCTGGCGGACGAGCGCTACAGTGGCGACCGCAATCTGGCGAACCCCCTCGCCGCCGTCCAGATGGGCCTGATCTATGTCAACCCCGAAGGACCGAACGGCAAGCCCGATCCGCTTGCCGCCGCCAAGGATATTCGCGAGACTTTCGCCCGCATGGCGATGAACGACGAGGAGACCGTGGCTTTGATCGCAGGCGGCCACTCATTCGGCAAGACCCATGGCGCCGGCGATGTTTCGCTGGTCGGTCCGGAGCCGGAAGCGGCCCCCATCGAGGAACAGGGCCTTGGCTGGAAGAGCGCATTCGGCACGGGCAAAGGGGATGACGCGATCGGCAGCGGGCTGGAAGTCATCTGGACCCAGACGCCGACCCGGTGGAGCAATAATTTCCTCGAGAACCTGTTCGGCTATGAATGGGAGCTGACCAAGAGTCCGGCCGGCGCTTTTCAGTGGAAACCGAAGGGCGGCGCGGGCGAAGGCGCGGTCCCCGACGCGCAGGACCCAGCGAAGCGCCACGCTCCCTCCATGCTGACCACCGATCTCGCCCTGCGATTCGACCCCAACTACGAGCCAATCTCGCGGCGCTTCCTCGCGAACCCGGATCAACTGGCGGACGCCTTCGCCCGGGCCTGGTTCAAGCTGACCCACCGCGACATGGGGCCGCGTCCGCGCTACCTAGGCCCGGAGGTTCCCTCCGAGGAATTGATCTGGCAGGACCCCGTGCCGAAAGTCGATCATCCGCTGATCGACGCGGCGGACATCGCCGCGCTCAAGGGACGGCTGTTGGCGTCGGGACTTTCCATCTCGGAGCTGGTCTTGACCGCCTGGGCCTCGGCGGCGAGTTTTCGAGGCTCCGACAAACGCGGCGGAGCCAACGGCGCGCGCATTCGGCTGTCGCCGCAGAATGGTTGGGAGGTCAACCAGCCGGAGCAACTGGCCAAGGCGCTCGCAGTCTTCGAGCGGATCCAGAACGAGTTCAACGCGGAGCAATCCGGGGGCAAGCGAGTTTCGCTGGCTGACCTGATCGTTCTCGGCGGTTGCGCCGCCATCGAGCAGGCCGCGAAGAAAGCCGGACACGACATCGAGGCTCCTTTTACGCCGGGCCGCACCGACGCTTCGCAAGAGCAGACCGATGTCGCCTCCTTCGCTGCGATGGAACTGAAGGCCGACGGCTTCCGCAACTATTTCAAGGATGATTTGCCCGCGTCGGCAGAGGAAATGCTGATCGACAAGGCGCAGTTGCTGACGCTGACGGCGCCCGAGATGACGGTTCTGGTCGGCGGCATGCGGGCTCTGAACGCCAATTTCGGCCAGTCGCGCCACGGCGTGTTCACCGAACGGCCCGAGACGCTGACCAATGACTTCTTCGTCAACCTGCTCGACATGGGCACGGTATGGAAGGCCGCTTCGGACTCCGAAGACTTGTTCGAGGGACGCGACCGCAAGACGGGCGAACTGAAATGGACCGCCACGCGCGTCGACCTGTTGTTCGGTTCGAACTCGCAACTTCGCGCCCTGGCCGAGGTCTATGCATGCGACGACGCCGAGCCGAAGTTCGTGCGCGACTTCGTTGCCGCCTGGACCAAGGTGATGAATGCGGATCGCTTCGATCTGGGGAGAGCTTGAAGTAAGTCATGGAGCTTCCCGCCCGGCATTCCCCCTCCTCGTTCTTGACGAGCAGGGGGCCCCGCGGGCCGGCATTGCGAAGAGTTTCCAGCTATTCCTTTTTCGCTGGCGCGCCCGGAAGCACGGCCGCGACGCCCTCCGGATTGATATTGAACGCCAGGAACACCAAGGGCTCGTCGCCCGGGTTGCCCCATTGGTGCACCAGCCCATGGGGTTCATAGATCAGCGAACCCGGCCCCCAGTCGCGGGTCGTGCCGTTGACCGTGTTGGCGCCGACGCCGGACAAAATATAATACAGCGCCGCACCTGAGCGATAGTGCGGCGGGTTGGGGGGCATGCGCGCCGGAAAACTGACCCGTGTGAGAGTAAGATCGTAAGGCACTGGCTGCAGGTCGGGGATCGGAGCCGAGGTTTGGAAAAGTTCTTTTACGGCCGCGGGCGACGACTCGACCGGACTATCACGTTCCGCAGCGGGAAGAATGAAGAAGTGCAGCAATGAGGACGGCCCCGCGCCGCCCGTCCTCAGCGTCGCCGGGATTCCGCCCGTTATGAACAGCGCCTCTCCCCCGCTGAGTAATTTGATCTCGCCGCCGAGCGAGACCTCGGTCGTTCCCGACATCTGGTAGAGGATGCCAGCGGCCGCCGTGACTTGGCTTTTTTCGCCGGGCTGGAGAGCGACGCTTACCGCCTTGAAATACCGCGGCGTGTCGGTGACGGTCGGCAATTTGGTTGCGGCGAGCAAAGTTCGCGTAATCGCCGGCGGCGCCGGGGGCGTCTGCGCGGTTGCGGAGCCGGCAAGCGCCATCGCGCCGAGCAACGCCAGTCCCATGGTCCAGAACCGCATGATAATTACTCCCGGGTTATTGTCTTCGGCTTGCTGACGAAGCCGAAATAGAAACAAAGCACGAAAAAGATGAAATGAACTATTCCACGCGCGCCATTGACCAGCGGCGTGAAGACAAAACCCGTCCCCAGCAGCGGAACCGAAACATCGGCGAGATAAAAATAGAACAACACGCCCGACGACATGAAGAAAGCGCCGGCCAGAAACTTGCGAAACTCCCGGTATCGCAAGGCGAAATAAAGGCTCGCTCCGGCATCGACCACGCCCGCGACAATCCAGAGGGCGATATTCATGGCTTCCTCCCGACGATCGCTCCGGGGCGCCCGCCGCTACCCTTGTTTTCCAGCAGACCGGCTTTTCGCGCGCAACAGCGCGAGAATGGCCACGACCAGCCCCGCCATGCTCGCGGCCAGTTTGGCGTTGCGCGCCGCGAAGCGAAGGGCCATCGGCGCCGCCAAAGCCACTGCGCTCGATCTCACGCCCGTCTTCACCTCATCAACGGTCCGCCCCGCCAGACGGAACGCCAGCACCAACGCGATCAGGGCGATGATCAAGGCGACGCCGGCGACGATCAGCGACGCCTGCCATGGCGCGAGATGGTCAAGAAGCGCGAGATAGGCGGAAAAAGCCAGAAAACCAGCCGCCAGGGCGATCAGCAATCCGCCAGCCGCCACTCCGGCGACGAAAAGGGCCAGCCGCCTGGAGAGGAGGTTCCCCTCGATCGGGCCGCTCATGTACGTCCGCCGCGGTTGTTCCACAGGCCCAAGATCAATCCCAACCCGGCCGCCGCCGCCAGCCAGCTGATGGGATTGCGGCGGACGGCGGCGCAAAGTTCGTCCAGCCGGTCGCGGCCGATGTCGCTCGCGTTATGGGCCAGATCGCCAGCCATGCCGCCGATATTGTTTCCGGCCGCCTTGCCGGCCTCCTTCAGCGCCGAGACCGCGCCCGGCGCATTGGCGCGCAATAGTTCGGTCATGTCGTCCACGGCCTTGCGCATGGCGTCCATGGCTTGCGCCGCAAGTGCGGCAACGTCTGTCGCCGCCGTGTCCGCGGCCTGTTGCACCTGTTCGGATTCGAGCTTTTCGCCAGCGTTCATGGTCCGGATCCCCATTCCCCGTATTCGGCAAGCCTAGCAGAGGCGATGCCGCAGGAGAATGATACAGAACAACGCAAACGTCGTTTTGGTTCGATCGTCCCCGCGCTCAGGCCGGTTCCGCCAGCAGGCGCGCGACGAAATCCGCCATGCCGGCCGCTACCCGGGGGCGCCGCAGCCGCTCGGAGCGCAGGATCGCCTGGAGGTCATCGAAACTGTTCTGGATGTCGTCGTTGACCAGCACGAAATCGTAATCCGCCCAACGGCCGATCTCATGCCGGGCGTTGTCGAGCCGCTTGTCGATGGTGTCCGAACTGTCCTCCGCGCGCCGCTCCAGCCGGGCGCGCAATTCGCTCATCGACGGCGGCAGGATGAAAACGGTGACGACGTCGTGCGGGATTTTTTCACGCACCTGACGCGCGCCCTGATAATCGATGTCGAACAGCACGTCCCGGCCCTGCGCCAGAACGGCCTCGACCGGCGCGCGCGGCGTGCCATAGAAATTGCCGTGCACCTCGGCGTATTCGAGCAATTCGCCGGCGTCGCGCCGCCGCTCGAATTCTGCGTGGTCGATGAAATGATAGTGAATGCCGTCGGCCTCGCTGGACCGCCTCTTGCGCGTGGTCAGCGAGATCGACAGGGTCAGGTCGAGTTCCTGTTTTTGCAGCAGCATGCGGGTCAAAGTCGTCTTGCCCGCGCCCGACGGCGAGGAAAGGATCAGCATCAGCCCCCGGCGCGCATGTTTTTTTCGCGACGCTTCGTCCTTTTTCATTTCTTTAAACCTATTCCCCTCGCATAAGCTCGGCGTCGCGTTCGCTCCTAGCAAAACCTGGCAGGCTCTCGCCAGCAAGGATTTGCGTTACTCGATATTCTGCGCCTGTTCGCGCAATTGCTCGACTTCGACCTTTAATTCAAGGCCGAGATTGGTCAGGGACGCGTCGTTCGATTTGGCGCAAAGCGTATTGGTTTCGCGGCCGAACTCCTGGGCCAGAAAGTCCAGCCGCCGCCCGACCGCGCCGCCCTCGGCGAGCAGTTTGCGCGCCGCGCCGACATGGGACAGCAGCCTGTCCAGCTCCTCGCGAATATCCGCCTTGGCGGCGAGCAGCACCGCCTCCTGATAAAGCCGCGTCTCGTCGAAACGGCCCAGTTCGCAAAGCTGCGCCACCGCCTCGCGCAATTTTTCCCGTATCGCCTGCGGCTGACGGGCAGGGCTGGCGTCTGCGTCCCGAGTCAGCGCCTCGATCCGGTCGAGTCTCTGCCCAAGGACAACCGCCAAAGCCTCGCCTTCGTCGCGCCGCATCGCCTGCAACTGGTGAAGCGCCGCGTCGAGACCGGCGAGAATTTGCGCTCTGGCGCTCGCGCTCGCGGCTTCGTCTTCTTCCACCTCGCCGGTCTCGACGACGCCGCGCAGGCCAAGCAGGCCATCGAGGGTCAGCGGTCCGATATTTTCCGGGTGCGGCAGGCTGGAGAGCGTCTCCATCAGATGGACGAGCAAGTCGCGGTTGATCTTCGCCGTCACCGCCGGACTTTCCCTCGTCACCGATAGATTGGCGTAACACGCGCCGCGCGCGAGCGCCCTGGAGATGGCGGCCCGTGCGGGAATGTCGAGTCCGTCGAAACCGGCCGGCAGGCGCAGGCGCAGGTCAAGCCCCTTGGAATTGACGGTCTTGATCTCCCAGCGCCAGTGAAAGGGCGCGGAAAAGCCCGCGCCTTGGGAAAAACCCGTCATGCTCGAAATGGTCATGGCGATCCAGCCTGTAGAAAAAATGCGGCGGATCGTCCTTGGTGGGATTCGCGCCTTGCCGTTGGCTTAAGCCAGCGAAGGGCTAAAATCCATCCCCGGAGCGATTTACGGCGAGGCGGGAACGCTTCTGTCGCGCTTTATTTTCCGCCCTTCCCGATGGAATCTTCCTTGATGAAGGCTGAGTCGACGGTTTTCGGGCTATTGAGGTCCCAGCTCTTGTCAAGCAGCGGATCGAGCGCCGTGCCCTCGGAAGCGTCGATGATTCGCGGCTTGCCATTGGGCGCTGCGTTGACCGGGGCGCCAGAATAACCCAAGGCGCTGCCCTCGACCGGGGCGGCGGGACCGTCGAGAGCGGCGGCGTTGTCGGAAGCTGGCCCGTCGAGATCGTTTTCGGCGCGGGTGACGCCGCCGAGCTGGGCTTCGACGAGTTCTTTGCCAGCCGAGAACAAGGGTTGCGGGCCCTTGACGGCGACGTAATCGGCGATGCGGCGCGGCGCCGGCGGCGCGCCGGGAAGGACGGGCGCCAGCCGGGCAATGGCGGCAGGATCGCGCGCCAGCCGTGGTTTGGGCGCCGAGGCGTCTTGCCGGGCGTAAAATTCCGGCTCGACCGGAACGCCGCCATAGGGCGACGGCGCGATCTGCGTGTGGTCTTCATGGCTCGGCACGGTCTCCGAGGCAGGCGCGCCCGGCGAGGCGCCCGCAGGCACACCCCTGGCCTTGTTGGTCTGATCGATCTGGCGCCAACGCTGGACATTGCGGTTATGCGTGTCGAGCGAATCGGAAAACACGTGACCGCCCGAGCCGTCGGCGACGAAATAAAGTTCCTGCGTGCGCGAGGGGTTGGCCACCGCTTCGAGCGCGGCGCGGCCGGGATTGGCTATCGGGCCGGGCGGCAAGCCATCGATGACGTAAGTGTTGTAGGGCGTCTGCGATTCGACGTCGGCGCGGGTCAGCGGCCGGCCAAGCGGCCCCTGCCCGCCGACCAGGCCATAAACAATGGTCGGATCTGATTGCAGCCGCATGTGTTTACGCAGCCGGTTGATGAAGACTCCGGCGACGCGCGGGCGCTCGTCCGCCTTGCCGGTCTCCTTTTCGACGATGGAGGCCAGCGTCACCAGGTCATAGGGCGAGGCCAGCGGCAGGTCGCGCGCCCGCCGTTTCCAGATTTCGTCTATCAGCTGGTTCTGGTCGCGCGCCATTTTTTGCAACAGCTTGTCGCGGCTGTCGCCGCGCTGGAACTTGTACGTTTCCGGCAGCAACGCGCCTTCGCGCGGAATCTCGCGGATGTCGCCGGCGAGAACGTCGTCGGCGCGCAGGCGCTCGACAATCTGCTGGCTGGTCAAGCCTTCGGGAATGGTCAGCGAATGAAGGATCGCCCTGCCCTGCACCATGGTGTCGATCACCTCCTGCAACGAGGCGTTCTGCTTGAACAAATATTCGCCGGCCTTGAGTTTGCCGCGCGCGCCCTCGGCGTAGAGCGCCAGGGAGAACAGGAATGGGCTGTCGATGACGCCCTGGCTCTGCAACGTTTCCGCGATTTCGTCGACTTCGGCCCCTTGCGCGATCACCACCGAAGTGTCGCTGGCCAGAGACCCGGGCTGGCGAATGGCGTGACTGGCGTAGACCGCCGCCGCGCCGGCGACGAGGCTGAGCAACAGGAGAAAGGTCAAAAAGCCGGAAAAAGCTTCGAGCGCCGGGCGCTTGCGGCGGGCCGGCGGCGATGGCGCCTCTTCGGGTTGCAAAGCCTCGGCCGGGCTGAGCGCCGAGCGGCGACCGAACAATTGCGCCTTTTCGCTACGGCGCGGCTCTTCCGCCCGGCGAGACTCATCTGCCCGGCGAGGCTTGGGCTCCGGGCTTTCGGCCTGTTCGCTATGCTGCGGATCGTCGCTCATATCCTGGATGCCGCCTTAATTTGACCGCCCGCGCTGCGGGACCTGCGGTTTTTGCACTCTTTTGGCTCGGACGGCAGTTTGCCCGTTATTGTGGCAAAATCAGGATCAGGGCCGAAACCCAGGCCGATTGGATCGGAAAAGGTTTCAGATTTAATTAAGCTCCCTGCTTTCGCGGACCCCACGGCGGTTCGTGGAAAAGCTCAGTATCGCCGCAGCACCAGAGAGGCGTTGGTGCCGCCGAAACCAAAGGAATTGGATAGCACGGTGTCGATTTTGCGCGGACGCGGCTTGTGCGGCACGAGATCGATCGCCGTCTCGACCGACGGATTGTCGAGATTGAGCGTGGCCGGAGCAATCTGGTCGCGAATCGCCAGGATGCAGAAAATCGCCTCGACCGCGCCGGCCGCGCCGAGCAGATGGCCGATTGAACTCTTGGTCGAAGACATGGAAATGGTCGCCGCGGCATTGCCGACGACGCGTTCGACCGCCGCCAGTTCGATGCCGTCGGCCATCGTCGAGGTGCCGTGGGCGTTGACGTAATCGATGTCGTGCGGGGTGATCCCCGCCCTTTTGATCGCCGAGTTCATGCAGCGGGAGGCGCCGTCGCCGTCTTCGGCCGGGGCGGTGATGTGATAGGCGTCGCCCGACATGCCGTAGCCGATGACTTCGCCATAAATGCGGGCGCCTCGCGCAAGAGCATGTTCGAGCGATTCCAGCACCACGGCGCCGGCGCCCTCGCCCATGACGAAACCGTCGCGATCGCGATCGTAGGGACGCGACGCGGCCTTGGGATTGTCGTTGAAGGCGGTGGCCAAAGCCTTGCAGGCGGCAAAGCCCGCGATGCCTATGCGATTGCAGGCCGATTCGGCGCCGCCCGCCACCATGACCTCCGCGTCGCCGAGCATGATCAGCCGCGCCGCGTCGCCGATGGCGTGGGCGCCCGTCGAACAGGCCGTGACCACTGCATGATTGGGGCCCTTCAACCCGTGCATGATCGAGACATGGCCGCTGATCAGGTTAATGAGCCGTCCCGGCACGAAGAAGGGCGACACGCGGCGCGGGCCCTTTTCATGAAGGGTTATTGCCGTCTCGCAAATGCCGCCCAGGCCGCCGATGCCGGAGCCCATCAGTACGCCGGTCTCGATCTGGTCCTGATAGGTCTTTGGGGCCCATTCGGCGTCTTTCAACGCCTGGGTCGCGGCGGCGACGCCGAAAATGATGAAATCATCGACCTTGCGCTGTTCCTTGGGCTCCATCCAGTCGTCAGGATTGAAGGCGTCCGGCGCGTCGCCCCGCGGAACCTGCATGGCGATCTGGCAGGCGAGATCGGAAGCCTCGAAGCCCTGGATGCGCCCCGCGCCGCTTTCACCAGCCAGCAGGCGTTTCCAGGTCGTCTCCACGCCGCTGGCCAGCGGCGAAACCATGCCCAATCCCGTAACGACTACCCTACGCATAGGCTCCCTCGGGCTTTTGCTGTCGGAACGAGCCGGCGTTGCAATTCAACGTCAGCCCCTTCCCGCATGTTGTTCCGATCCAATCGATTCGAATCGGAGCTTGCGGCTGTTAATCTCAGGCCTTTCCGCTGACCAAATCATCAGGGTTGGCGCGAAGACGCAATTTTTACTGTCATTTCGAGGGGCGGATCCGCGACTCGCGGATCTTTCCTAAAATCACCATTGAAGGCAAAGACGCTGGCGTCAATAACATTCGCGCGACCATGACAATCACGCGACTAGGGCATTCACGCGACAAGGATAGTCACTCGCCAAGGACGATCACGGACAAACAGATTCGCGCGCGACCGGGTTTGGCTGCCGGCCGCGCGCGTAAAACTCTTGCCCGCCGGGATCAGCCCTGCGCCGTGGCCTTTTCGAGGAACTTGACCGCATCGCCGACCGTGACGATGGTTTCAGCGGCTTCGTCGGGAATTTCCACGCCGAATTCTTCCTCGAACGCCATCACCAACTCGACCGTGTCGAGAGAATCGGCGCCCAGATCGTCGATGAAATTGGCGCTATCGACGACCTTGTCGGCGTCAACGCCGAGATGTTCAATCACAATCTTTTTCACGCGCTCGGCGACATCGCTCATTTGCTGCTTCCTCGTTATTCATTCAGGCTGCGCGGCCCGGGGGACAGGCGGCGCGGGTTTCGGGGGTCCGCTGACGCGAAAATTTCTTGCAGTCGAGGAAATTTCACACGCTGGAACGCATAAACGCTGGCTAGCTAACATACTTCCGTCACGATTGCGAGGCCCCCCCGAAGCTTTCCGTCAGGCGACCGCATCAAACGCGCAAGCGCTTCAAATCATTGCCATTCCGCCGTTCACGTGGAGGGTCTGGCCGGTGACGTAGCCGGCCTCCTCGCTGGCGAGGTAGACCGCCGCCGCGCCGATGTCGGCGCCCCTGCCAAGCTGACCTGCCGGAATGGTCGCCAGGATGGCTTCCTTCTGCTTGTCGGTCAGCGCGTCGGTCATCGGACTTGCGATGAAACCCGGCGCGATGCAATTGACCGTGACATTGCGCGAAGCCACTTCGGCGGCGAGCGACTTGCTCATGCCGATCAGCCCGGCCTTGGAGGCGGCGTAATTAGCCTGCCCGCCGTTGCCGGTGACTCCGACCACCGAGGTGATGTTGATCATGCGGCCATAGCGGCGCTTCATCATGCCCTTGAGCGCGGCGCGCGACAGTCGGAAGGCGGAGGCGAGATTGACGGTCATCACCGCCTCCCAGTCTTCGTCCTTCATGCGCAGGAACAGGCCGTCGCGCGTCACCCCGGCGTTATTTACCAGGATGTCCAGTGGTCCGGCGGCCGCCTCGGCGGCAGGAACGAGCTTTTCGACCTCTTCCTTGTCGGCGAGATTGCAGGGAACGACGAAGACGCGCTCGACCATCTGGGCGGCGAGTATTTCGAGCACCTCGCGCCGGGTGCCGGACAGCACGACGGTCGCGCCCTGCCCGTGAAGGGCGCGGGCGATGGCGGAGCCGAGGCCGCCGCTGGCGCCGGTGACGAGGGCGACGCGGTTGGTCAGGTCGAACATGGGGGTTGTTTGCTCCGGAATTTCAGGCGGTCAATTTGAAGGATTCGACATCGGAGGGAACCCCGACATTCAGCGAACGCGCGCCTTCCGCCGTGCGCTTGACGAGACCCGCCAACACCTTGCCGGCGCCGATTTCGACGAACAGCTCGACGCCTTGGCGGTGCATGAAACCCATGCATTCGCGCCAGCGCACCGCGCCGCAGACCTGGGCGACCAGAAGCTGGCGAATCTCATCGGGATCGCGCGTGGGCGCGGCGGTGACATTGGCCACCAGATCGACTGCCGGGGGCTGGATTTCGGTCGCGGCGAGCGCCTCGCGCATGGCGTCGGCGGCGGGCCGCATCAAGGCGCAATGAAAGGGCGCGGAGACCGGCAGCAGCATGGCGCGCTTGACGCCGTTTTCCTTGGCGATTTCGATCGCCAGTTCGACAGCCTGGCGGGCGCCGGAGACGACGATCTGGCCGCCGCCATTGTCATTGGCGACTTCGCACAACACGCCCGAAGCGGCGGTGGCTTCGCCGGCGATTTTCGCCGCGAGTTCGGGATCGGCGCCGATGAGCGCCGCCATGGCGCCCTCGCCCACCGGCACGGCGGCCTGCATGGCCTTTCCACGCAAACGCAATAACCGCGCAGCATCGGCGATTTTCAGGGCGCCGGCGGCGGCTAGCGCCGAATATTCGCCGAGCGAATGGCCGGCGACGAATTTTACGTCGCGCGCCAGCACTGCGCCGGCTTCGCTTTCAAGAGCGCGCAGAGCGGCGAGGCTGACCGCCATCAACGCCGGCTGGGCGTTGGCGGTGAGCTGCAATTGCGCGGGATCGCCTTCGAACATCAAGGTAGAGAGCTTTTCGCCGAGCGCTTCATCGACTTCCTCGAAGATTTTTCGTGAGGCGGCGAAAGCGTCGAAAAGCGCCTTGCCCATGCCGATGGCCTGCGAACCCTGGCCCGGAAAGATGAATGCGACCGTCATGGGGTTTTTCTCCCGTTTTTTGGCAGTTGTGGTCAGCGCAAATTCGCGTCAGCCAATGGCGCCGCGCGGCGAGGCTGTCAAGGCGCGAACCGTGGCGGAAAGCGGCAGCGGAACCTTTTGGCGGAGATCGCTTCCCGAACCTTTTGCTGAGCTATACAGTCAAAACAACGTGAGTTTCGGGCCACGGTTTTCGGTATGGAAAATAATCATCGTTTTTTCATTGCGTTAGATACAACATATAACGTTCTTGTTTAGCTTTTGATTTTGGGGATTTGGAGTCACGCAACCTATTCATCTTGTGGCGCCGCGCAAGGTGTAGATTCTGCAAGTAGTGCTGGCGGTATTTTTGGAATTCGGCGGAGGGAGCAATCCAGACTAAAGCTTGCAGCTGCTGGATCGCCGCGTCGCTTCGCCCCTGACGGGAAAAATGGCAGGCCGTTTCGAGTCGGTCGCCCGGTGCGAAGCATTGCCGCGCTTGAATGACATTATGTCTTGGAAACCGGGTAACTATTTCAAACGTTGTATTCGTCGGTTTTGTTGGTAGGTTAATGCCTTCATTCATAGCTTGAAATTGTTTTTGGCCAGGCATGAACAACTTCACAAAGGCGCTTGCGAAGCTCCCTTCCGGCATTCGCGGACTTGACGAAATCACCGGCGGCGGGCTGCCAAAGGGCCGCGCCAGCCTGGTCTGTGGCGGCGCCGGCAGCGGCAAGACCTTGTTCGCTTTGACCTATCTCGTCGAGGGCGCGCTGAAATACGGCGAGCCCGGCGTTTTCATGTGTTTCGAAGAGAACGAGGAAGAACTGGCCGCCAATATCGCCTCGCTCGGCTACGATCTCGATAGCCTGATCGCCTCGAAAAAGCTTTCGGTCGACTATGTCCATGTCGAACGCAGCGAGATCGAGGAGACCGGCGAATATGACCTCGAAGGCCTGTTCGTCCGGCTCGATTACGCCATCAAGTCGGTCGGCGCCAAGCGGGTGGGGCTGGATACGCTCGAGGCTTTGTTCGGCGGCCTGTCCAACGCCGGCGTGCTGCGCGCCGAATTGCGCCGTCTTTTCCGCTGGCTGAAGGACCAGGGCGTCACCTCGATCATCACCGCCGAGCGCGGCGAAGGGGCGCTGACGCGGCACGGGCTGGAGGAATATGTCTCCGATTGCGTCATTATGCTCGACCAGCGTGTGGCGGAACAGGTGGCGACCCGGCGGTTGCGCGTGGTCAAATATCGCGGCGCCGCCCATGGGACCAACGAATATCCGTTCCTGATCGATTCGGACGGAATCAGCGTGCTGCCGGTCACCTCGATTGAACTGGCGCATGAGGTTTCCAAAGAGCGTATCTCAACCGGCGTCGCCGGGTTGGACGAAATGCTCGGCGGCAAAGGGTTTTGGCGCGGCTCCAGCATTCTCGTTTCCGGCATGGCCGGCACGGGCAAGTCCACGATGGCGGCGCATTTCGTCGACGGCGCCTGCCGGCGCGGCGAAAAAGCGGTCTATTTCGCCTTCGAGGAAAGCCCGCACCAGATCGTGCGCAACATGCGCTCGGTCGGCCTCGACCTGCAGCAATGGGTGGACGCCGGACTTTTGCGTTTTTCGGCGTCGCGGCCGACGTTCTGGGGGCTCGAGATGCATCTCGCCCGCATGCACAAGGAGGTCGAGCAGTTCAATCCGGCGGTCGTGGTCGTCGATCCGATCTATAATCTCAGCGCCGTCGGCTCCGCCAATGAAGTGCGGCTGATGCTGCTGCGGCTGATCGACCATCTCAAGAGCCGGCAGGTGAGCGCGATGTTCACCGCCATTGACGCCGACAATCTCAAGGATGTCGAACACGCCGGGGTTTCGTCGCTGATGGATTCCTGGCTGCTGGTGCAGACGATCGAGGGCAATGGCGAGCGCAATCGCGGCCTTTATGTCATCAAGGCGCGAGGCATCGCCCATTCCAACCATATCCGCGAATTCCTGCTGTCGGACCAGGGAGTCCAACTGCGCGACGTCTGTCTAGGCGAGGGCGAAGTGCTCACCGGTTCGGCGCGCGCCGCCCAGGAGGCGCGCGAAAACGAAATGGAGGTCGAGCGGCAATTGGCGCTGGCCGCCAAACAGCGCGAGGCGGAGCGCAAGCGCTCCGTGATCGAGGCGCAGATCGCGGCTCTGCAAGCCGAACTCGAAGCGCAAAGCAAGGAGGCCGAATTGTTTGCAGCGCGCCAGCGCGCCAGTTCTGACGCCGCGGTCATGGCGCGGAAGGAAATCGCCAGCATGCGCGGGAGGGGAAAATGAACGGAGCTGCCGGGCCGGCCGCCGAATCATGGATCCTGCGGCTTTATATCGCAGGGCGCACGCCGAAATCGGTGACCGCCTTGGCCAACCTGAAAAAGCTGTGCGAACAACAGTTGGCCGGCCAGTATCAGCTGGAAGTGATCGACCTGATGGAGCATCCCGAGCGCGCGAAAACCGACCAGATCGTGGCGATTCCAACCCTGGTTCGTACATTGCCGCCGCCGCTGAAGCGAATGATCGGCGATCTTTCCAACAAGGACCGTGTTATAGTGGGATTCGAACTTGATCTTCTAGGACCCTAGGAACGCATCATGGCTTCGGGCCCAGACGACAGTGAATGCCCGGAGAAGCTCCAGCTTCGCCTGTTCGTCAGCGGCGCCACGGGGCGCTCGATGCGGGCGATCGCCGTGGTGCGCAAACTCTGCGAAACGGCGGCCGCCCAAGGCTACACTCTCGAAGTCATCGATATATATCAAAACCCGGCCGCGGCGCGCGATAACCAGATCGTGGCCTTGCCTACCCTGCTGAAGCTTGCACCGGTCCCCAAACGAATGTTTATTGGCGATATGTCCGATACCGCGCCGCTCGCGGCGGGTTTGGGCCTCCCGGGTTAAGCCATGAACGAACAGGGCAAGACGCTTGGCGAAATGCTGAGTTCCTTCGCGCCGACCGGCAAGGCGGCGGAAGAAACGCTGCACGCCATTTATCTCGGCGAAGCCGACGCGCTGGTGATAGAGACCAAAAATGGTCCGCGCGTCTTCACCTTGCGCGACGCCAACGAGCCTTACCGCGAACTCGTCGAACGCATGTCCGGCGCAGCGGTCATTGTCAGTACAGATCATACCATTCTTTATTGCAACGGCGCGTTGGACCGCATGCTTCGCCGCGACGGCCTTGCCGGGAGCGATCTGCTCGATCTTGTCGCGCCAGCCCAGCGCGGTCTTGCCAAAGAAATTCTCATTGCAGGCGCCAGCACGCCGTCAGCCGCCGAAGTAACGCTGATCTCGGCCGATGGCGGCGAGACGCCGGTGCGGGCGTCCGCCGCGCCGATGACTTTCGACGGCCAGAATTGCGTCGCTCTGGTGGTGACCGCGCTCGACGATATCGAAGCGCTCAAGACGTCCGAAGCCGCCGTGCGCGAAAGCGAGCGGCGCTTCCAGTTGGCGCTGACGGGTTCGCCCATCGTCGTCTTCGAGCAGGATCTCGATCTTCGCTATACCTGGATCTACAACGTCAAATTTGGCTACGCCGCGCGCGAGTTCATTGGCAAAACCGACGCCGATTTGATGGACGGGTCTTGCGCCGCGCGCCTGACGACGATCAAGCGCGGCGTGATCGAGACCGGCCAGCCTGTCCGGCTTGAGACCGTCGCCGGACCCCCCGGCGGTCCGCTCGACGATTTCGATCTCATGGTCGAGCCGCGACGCAACGCCGCAGGCGAAATCATCGGCGTTATTGGCACCGCCACCGACATTACGACGCACAAACGCTCCGAACAGGCGCTGCGCGACAGTCAAGATCGAACCCAGTTGGCCATGGAGGCGGCGGAAGTCGGAATTTGGGAATGGAATCTCATCGCCAACACCGTTCGTTGGGACGCCCAAATGTTCCGAATGTACGGAATTGCGCCGACGCCGGATGGAATGGTTCCCTATCGCGCCTGGGCTGATGCTCTTGGGCCGGACGAATTGGCCCGGCAGGAGGAATTGTCGCGGCAACATGCGCGCGAGGGCGGGGTGTACCATCGAGAATTTCGCATTCGACGCTGCGACGACGGCGAAATCCGGGTAATCCACGCGGTGGAACGAGTTCGCGTCAGCGCGGACGGCCGTGTCGAAAGTTTCGTCGGCACCAACCGCGACATCACCGAGAGGAAGCGCGCGGAACTGGCGCTGCGCGAGAGCGAAGAACGAAAAAGCTTCCTGCTCGAACTGGGCGACGCGCTGAAGCCCCTGCTCGATCCCGACGACATCAAGGAAGCCGCCTGCGAGTCTCTCGGGCGGCATATCGGCGGCAATCAGGTTCTCTATGCCGAAATCGACCCAACCGACACATTCGGGATCGTTTCGCGCGACTGGAGCGACGGTTCGATGGCGAGCAATGTCGGGGTGCACAGGCTCGTCGAATTCGGCGCGCAATTCATTGACGGGTTGAGGGCGGAAAAGACTGTTTTCATAGACGACGTCAGGGCCGATCCCCGCACATGTTCGCCTGAGGCGCAGGCGACGTTCCGGGCGAGCAACATCGCAGCCTTCATAAGCGTGCCGCTGGTCAAGAACGGCCGCCTGATCTCGGTCCTGTCCGTTCATAGCCATTCGGTCCGGCGCTGGAGCGCGCTCGATGTTTCTTTGGTGGAGGAAGTCGGGGACCGCACCTGGGCCGCGGTGGAGCGGGCGCGCGCCGAACAGGCGCTGCGGACGAGCGATGGCTACAGCCGGAGCCTGTTCGAATCGAGTCCCGACTGCGTCAAGGTCATGAGCCTCGACGGGCGCCTGGAACAGATGAACGGCAACGGCCGCTGCGCGCTGGAGATCGACGATTTCGAGTCGGTCCGCGGCCGCTACTGGCCCGATCTATGGCCACCGGAGACGCGCGCCGGACTCGAGGCTGCGATGGCCGAGGCTCGCACAGGCCGAACCGCGCATTTCTCCGGTTTTTGCCGGACTTTGAAAGGCGCCCCTAAATGGTGGGACGTGATGATCACGGCGGTTCCCGGCGCGGACGGCTCTCCGGCGCGTCTCATCGCCTCGTCGCGCGACGTCACCGAACGTCGGAAAACCGAGGAGACGCTGCGAAAGAACGAGGCGCTGATGAGCCTGGCCGCCGACGCGGCGCGGATGACTTATGCGGAATTCGATTTCAAGAGCGGCCGGTTATACCTGGCGGAAAACTTCGCCCGCGTGATGGGCTACATGCCGTCGGATGTGGGCGACAAAACCACTCTCGCCGAGATCGTCGCCAAGTTCCTGGAGCATGTCGACCCGGAAGACCATTCGATTGTCCAGACCACCGCCCGCGATTTTCTGGCAGGCAGGCGCGACGGCGCGGTCACCTACCGCGTCATCGGCGACCGCGGCGCTCGGCGCTGGATCGAAGGCCGGTGGAGCGTGGAAACGGATTCCAGCGGCGCGCCTTCTCGAGGCCTCGCCGTCAACATGGATATTACCGAGCGCAAGCAGGCTGAAGAATCGCTGCGCGGAAACCAGCAACGCAGCCAACTGGCCACCGAGGCGACCGGCGTCGGCGTATGGGAATGGAATCTGAAAACCAACGCGGTCTGGTGGGATCGCCAGATGTTCAGCATTTACGGTCATCCGCCGACGCGCGACGGAATGATGAGCTTCGATATTTGGGCGGCTTTCGTCCTGCCGGAGGATTTGCCCGAACAAGTGAAGCTTTTGAGAAAGCACGCGCGCGAAGGCGGAATCAACCGCCGCGAATTCCGCATTCGGCGAAAGGACAATCAGGAAATCCGGGTTATCGAGGCTGTCGAGACGAGCCGCTCCGGGATCGGGGGGCAGATCGAATACGTCGTGGGGACCAATCTCGACGTTACCGAGCGCAAGCGCTCGGAACTGGCGCTGATCGAGAGCGACAAGCGCCTGCGCGTCGCGCTCAGCAGTGCGGAAGCGGCGGCGTGGCAATGGAACATCGCGACCAACGAATTGACCTGGTCGCCGGAATGTTACGAAATGTACGGTCGCGACCCCGAGCGCGATCTGGCGCGATATGAACTGTGGCGCGCGTGCCTTTTCCCCGAGGATCTCGAACCGACCGAGCGCGTGGTCCGCCGCCTCATCGACCAGGGCGCGACGGAATACAGGTGCCAGTACCGCGTCATGCTGCCTTCAGGCGACATTCGCTGGCTCGCGGCGCTGGGCAAGCTGGAATATGGCGCCGACGGGAAGCCGCTGCGAATGTCCGGCATCAATCTGGACATCACCCAGCAAAAGCGCGCCGAACAGCAGCTCGCCGCGGCCAAGGTCGAGGCCGAACACGCCGATCGGGCCAAGTCGAGGTTTCTTGCCGCGGCCAGTCACGACCTGCGCCAGCCAGTGCAGTCGCTGGTGCTGCTGCTGAGCATCATGGAGCGGCAGGCGCAGGCCGCCGGCCTCGCCAAGATGGTCGACACGGTCAAGATGATGCAATCGGCGGTCGGCAGCCTGAACGGCCTGCTAAGCGGCATTCTCGATATTTCCCGCCTTGACGCCGGCGTGGTGGAACCGGAGATGCAGACGGTCGATGTCGCCGCGATCATCGAGAACCTCACCGACGAATACCGCGCGAAGGCCGCGGATAAAGGGCTGGAGATACGCGCGGCGGGAAAGGTTCTGTGGGCGCGCAGCGATCCCACGTTGCTGCAGCGCGTCTTGCGCAACCTGATGGAAAATGCGCTGCGCTACACCAAAGAGGGCGGCGTTCTCGTCGGCGCCAGACCACGCGGCGGGCGCGTCAGGATCGACGTCGTGGACACCGGCATAGGCGTCGCGGAAGATCAGCAGAAGCATATTTTCGAGGAATTCTTCCAGGCCAACAATCCCGGCCGCGATTATGGCGAGGGTCTGGGCCTGGGACTGGCCATTGTTTCCCGTTTGGCGAAACTGCTCGGGGCTGAGGTTGAGGTGCGTTCGCGACTCGGCAGAGGCTCGCGCTTCTCGCTGTTGCTGCCAAGGGCGCAGGATGCCGGCCTCGTCGAGGCAAGGGCGGAAGACGTCAGGAAGCTGGACGCCCGCATCCTTGTCGTCGAGGATAATTCGATCGTGCGCCAAGCCCTGGTCAGCATGCTCGAGGAATGGGGGGGCCACCCCTCGGCCACCGCCTCGGGCGAGGAGGCGCTCGATCTTGCGGTGCGCGGCGAGTGGCGTTTCGATGCGATGATTGTCGACCACCGGCTGGGCGCGGGCCTCACCGGCGTACAGACCGCTCTGCAAATCGGGCGCTGCATCGGCCGGCGCGTCCCGACGCTCGTGCTGACCGGCGACACCGCCAAGGAGCGCATCGCCGAAATCGAATCCAGCGGCTTCGTTTTCCTGCACAAGCCCGTGGACGCCGAAAGCCTGCTGCACGAACTTGCGCAACTGACGAGCGGCTGAAACCTCGCCATTCCGCCTGCCCTTTTTGCTTGATCGCGCCAGAAATTCCTTTATAAGGCGCGCTTCGCCATTCGGCCGGGGGCTGAACGGAAGGCCGCATTGCGGCAGGTTTGCAAAGACCGTCTTCCCGTGTTCCCGCCTTCGATAAAGTTTCCGTCGGGCCTTTCTCCGGGCTCGAAGGGCTCCGCGCCGAGTGATGCGAATACAGAGAAAGGCAATCAAATGGCTCTTTACGAGCACGTTTACCTTGCTCGCCAGGATCTGACCGCCCAGCAGTCGGAAGCCCTGACCGAGCAGTTCAAGACCACCGTGACCGGCCTTGGCGGCACGATCGGCAAGGTTGAATATTGGGGCGTCAAGTCCCTCGCCTACCGGATCAAGAAGAACCGCAAGGCGCATTTCACTCTCATCAACGTCGACGCGCCTCCCGCCGCCCTCGCCGAGGCCGAGCGTCAGTGGTCGATCAACGAAGACATCCTGCGCTTCATGACCATCCGCGTCGAGGCTCACGAAGACGGCCCGTCCGCCATGCTGCGCAAGCGTGACGACGACGATCGCGGCGACCGTGGCGACCGCCCGGACCGTGGCGATCGCGGTGACCGTGGCGACCGCCGCCCGCCGCGCGGCCCGCGCGGCCCGCGCCGTGAAGATTCCGCCGAAGGAGGGCAATACTGATGACCAATGCCGCCGCCGCCGGCGCTCCGCAGCGCCGCCCGTTCTTCCGCCGCCGCAAGACCTTCCCCTTCACCGGGCCGAACGCGCCGAAGATCGACTACAAGGATACGCGCCTTCTTTCCCGCTACATCTCCGAGCGCGGAAAAATCGTGCCCTCGCGCATCACCGCCGTATCGGCGAAAAAGCAGCGCGAAATGGCGCAGCCGATCAATCGCGCCCGATTACTGTGCCTGCTGCCCTACCTGATCGCGTAAGTTAGTTCCGTGCGCCGCGCCAAAAACCGCGGCGGTCGCCCAATGGCTGGAACGGGCCTTGACCCGTCCCTAACCGCATTCGCATCATCCCGAAAAGTGGCTACCGGTTTTCGGACAAGATGATGCGCATGGACGCGGGACAGCGAAAACATGAACGATAATAATCCGCCGGCCAATTGGACCGATCGCGCTATCGGCCTCGGCGCCGGCCTCGCCAGCGCCCTGCTGTTCGCCGCCTCGGCGCAAGGCTCAAGCCTGGCGATGGCTCTCGCCTATTTTGCGCCGCTGCCGCTGCTGATCGGCGCGCTGGGCTTTTCGCTCACCGGCGCGCTCGTCGGCGCCCTGCTTGGCGCGGGCCTGCTCACCCATCTCGACGAGCCTGTGCTCGGCCCAACCTTTTTCCTGCTATTTGCCGCGCCGGCGCTGATCTCCGCCGCCTTGGCGCGACGCAATTTTCCCACCCGCGTGGCGGAAGCCTCGCCTTTGCCGCGCTATTTCGGTCCTGGCGCGCTGCTCGCCTTGATGATGGCGCTGGCCGTCGCCGCCGCCTGGCTCGGCGTCGGCGCGCTGGTGCAACTCCATCACGGTTTCGACGCCGCCTTGCAGGCGATGAGCGAGCGCTTCGGCCCGGCGCTCGATGAAGTCGTCGAAAGCCTGAAGAAATTATCGCCCGAGATCGAGGCCGAACCGGTCAAACGCCTCATTTTGTCGAGCATCCCAGCGGCGTTCGCCGCCTCGCAGACGCTACTGCTGGCGATCAACCTGTACCTCGCGGCGCGCACGGTGGAAGTTTCCGGCCGGCTCGGACGGCCCTGGCCCGCCCTCCCGGAAAATCTCGTCCTGCCCCGACTGGTCGCGCCGCTTTTCGTGGTCGCATCCGGATCGGCCTTCAGCGGCGGCCTGATCGGGCTGCTGGCCGGCGTGTTCGCCGCCGCCAGTGGCCTTTGCCTGGCGATCCAGGGCCTTGCCGCCCTGCACGCCTTCACCCGCGATTCGCGGTTTCGCGGTTTTCTGCTGTCGGCGCTCTATGCCGCCGTCTTCGCGCTGGAGCCCTGGTCTTTCATCGCTCTCGCCCTGTTCGGACTTGTCGAGTCCGTTTTTTCCCTGCGCGCCCGCAAGGCGCGTCGTCTCAACGCCAAACAAGAAGTCTAAAGGAGTCCTCCAATGCAAGTCATCCTGCTCGAACGCGTCGCCAAGCTCGGCCAGATGGGCGAAGTCGTCCGCGTCCGCGACGGTTACGCCCGGAATTTTCTTCTGCCCCGCGGAAAAGCGCTGCGCGCCACCGAAGCCAACAAGAAGCATTTCGACGGCCAGCGCGCCCAACTCGAAGCCCGCAATCTTGAACGCAAGGGCGAGGCCCAGGCGGTCGCCGACCAGCTCAACGGCCAGACCTTCGTGATCCTGCGCCAGGCTGGCGAATCCGGCCAGCTCTATGGTTCGGTCTCGACCCGCGACATCGCCGAGGCGGCCACCGCTGGCGGTTTCTCGGTGGAGCGCCACCAGATCGTGCTGCACGTGCCGATCAAGTCGCTCGGCCTGCACAAGACCCCGGTTCACCTGCATCCGGAAGTCGACGTCGAAATCCTGGTCAATGTCGCCCGCTCGGCCGAAGAAGCCGAACGTCAGGCCAAGGGCGAATCGGCGACGGTGCGCGAGGAAACCACGATGGCCGATCTCGGACTGGAAGTCGGCGCCGCCCTGGCCGAAGCCGGCGGCGACATGGGCGACCGCTGATTTTTTCATCCATCGACACGCAGAAAGGCCGGGTTCGTCCCGGCCTTTCTTGTTTGCGTTCGACTGGCGGAGCCGTTCCGCTTCGCCGCGTCAATCGCTTTCGGCGCCATTGCGCCACATTTCGCCGCCTTTTGTGGATAACGTGGACGACGGCGCCTGTTTAACGATTCGTCCAACCTTTTTCCGGGCGGACGTGCGACAACACTTGAGCGATTGCGTTTTGTCCGTCGCGTCTCCCCGTACCGATCCTGTTTCGCGCCGCCTTCGAGCGGCGCACGAATATATTGGTGTAACTAAATGGCGCTAATGGAAAAAAGACAAGACCGACAGCTCGTGGCTTTGGCCCCGGAGCCGGCTTTTCGCAGCCCGCCCGCCAATATCGAGGCCGAACAGGCGCTGCTCGGCGCCATCCTGGTCAACAACGACGCCTTCGACCGGGTGTCCGACTTCCTGAAGCCCGACCATTTCGCCGAAGAAATTCACCGCCGCATCTACGAGACCGCCGGCCAGCTGATCCGCGCCGGGAAACTCGCCACCCCGGTCACGCTCAAGACCTTTTTGGGTGAGCAGGACCTCGGCGGCATGACCATTCCGCAATATCTGGCGCGTCTCGCCGCCGAAGCCACCACCATCATCAACGCCGTCGATTATGGCCGCGCCGTCCACGATCTCGCGGTGCGCCGCGAATTGATCAACATCGGCGAGGAAGTGGTCAACACCGCCTATGACGCCAGCGTCGATTCCTCGCCCCGCGTGCAGATCGAGGAGGCCGAGCGCAAGCTTTACGCCATCGCCGAAACCGGCCGCTACGACGGCGGCTTCCATCGCTTTTCCGAGGCTCTGGCCAATGCCGTCGACATGGCGGCGAAAGCCTGGGAGCGTGAGGGCGGCCTGTCCGGCGTCTCGACCGGACTGCATGATCTCGACCGCATGATGGGCGGATTGCAGCCGTCGGACCTGATCATCGTCGCGGGACGTCCCGGCATGGGCAAGACCGCGCTCGCCACCAATATCGCCTTCAATATCGCGCGCAGCTACCGCTTCGAGGAACGCCCGGACGGCAGCCATGAAACGGTCAATGGCGGCATTGTCGGCTTCTTCTCGCTGGAAATGTCCTCCGAGCAACTGGCCACACGTATCATCGCCGAACAGGCGCAGGTGCCGGGCTACAAGATCCGGCGCGGCGACATCACCGAGGGCGAGTTCCACCGCATCACCCATGCGGCGAGGGAAATGCAGTCGATCCCCTTCTTCATCGACCATACCGGCGGCATTTCCATCGCCCAGCTGACCGCGCGCGCCCGGCGTTTGAAACGCCAGCGCGGGCTCGATCTTTTGGTGGTGGATTATCTCCAGCTGCTCTCCGGCTCGAAAGCGCGCAGCGACAATCGCGTGCAGGAGCTGACCGAAATCACCACCGGCATGAAGGCTCTGGCCAAGGAGCTGAACGTGCCGATCGTCGCCTTGTCGCAATTGTCGCGTCAGGTCGAATCGCGCGACGACAAGCGGCCGCAATTGTCCGACCTGCGCGAATCCGGCTCGATCGAGCAGGACGCCGACGTAGTGATTTTCGTCTATCGCGAGGAATATTATCTGAAGAACAAGCAGCCTCGCGAAGGCACGCCGGAATTCGCCGCCTGGCAGAGCGAAATGGAGCGCGCGCATGGCCGCGCCGAAGTGATCCTCGGCAAGCAGCGCCACGGACCGACCGGAACGGTGGAATTGGCCTTTGAAGGCGAATATACACGGTTCAGCGATCTGGCGCAGGAAGACCATCTGCCCGCCCATATGT
This sequence comes from Rhodoblastus sp., assembly GCF_052145335.1. Classification (GTDB taxonomy): domain Bacteria; phylum Pseudomonadota; class Alphaproteobacteria; order Rhizobiales; family Beijerinckiaceae; genus Rhodoblastus. The sequence continues at coordinate 4,575 of NZ_JBKQOU010000013.1, read as the reverse complement.
GAAGGAGCCCTTCGATGCAGGATCTGTCCGCTCCCGACGAAAACAGGGCTTTGGGGCAGGCGATCCTCACCATCGACCTTGGCGCGTTGGCCGATAATTGGCGCCAGCTCGCTGAACGCGCGGTGGACGCCGAATGCGCCGCCGTGGTCAAGGCGAACGGCTACGGCCTGGGCGTCGAGCCGGTGGCAAGGGCTCTTTCCGCGGCAGGCTGCGAGACGTTTTTCGTCGCCCATCTCTCGGAGGGCGAGATTTTGCGGAAACTCGCGCCGGAAGTGCGGATTTTCGTGCTCAATGGCCTCGCCCCCGGCGCATCGAAGATCTACGCGCGGGCGGGGTTGATCCCCGTGCTCGGCTCCTTGCCGGAATTGGCGCAGTGGTCCGATTTCTGCCGGCGTGACGGGGCCCCGCACCCCGCGGCGATCCATATCGACACCGGCATGAACCGGCTGGGCCTGAGCGCTGCCGACCTGCCCCGCGCCCGCGCGCTGATGGCCGGATTCACCCCGGTCCTGGCGATGAGCCATTTCGTTTCGGCGGAAGACACCTCGGCGCCACGCAATCGCCGGCAGATCGAACGGTTCCACGAAGCCTGCAACCAATTGCCGCCCCTGCCCGCCTCCCTTTGCAATTCCTCGGGAATGTTCCTCGAAGAAGCGCCGTTTCTCGATCTGACGCGTCCTGGCTATGCGCTATATGGCGGCAATCCGACGCCCGGCAGCGACAATCCGATGCGCCGCGTCGTCGGTCTCACCGCGGTCGTGCTGCAGGTCCGCGACATTCCCGGCGGCGAAACGGCGGGCTATAACGGCCGCTGGACCGCGCCGTCGCGGCGCAAGCTGGCGACGATCAATATTGGCTATGCCGACGGTTTTTTGCGCAGCGGTTCGGAAGGCGAGATCGGCGTCGACGTTTTCGCCGGCGGAACTTTTTGCCCGGTGGTCGGGCGGATCTCGATGGACCTGTCGATCATCGACATCAGCGAGGCTGCCTCCCTTTCTCGCGGCGACCGGGTCGAAATCCTCGGACCGAATATTGGCGTCGACGATCTGGCCGCTCAAGCCGGGACGATCGGCTATGAAATCCTCACCAATCTGGGGCGGCGCTACCACCGCGAATATGTCGGGGAGGCGACCCCGGCGGCGACGGCTGGAGCGGCCGGGACTTTGTGAGCGCGAGGAGGATCGACCATGCGATCTCAGGTATTGTCGGGCGCCGCCTTGCTCGCATTGGTCTTGGCGAGCTCCCCGACGCGCGCCGAGGAGCCCATCGGCTGCGACAAATTCAAATGGCCTATTGTCCGCGAACAGGCGGCGCTGGCGGCGGCGGACAAGCAGTCCATCGCGCCGGAGAGCGCCCTCGCGCCCGGAACCGCCGCGCTGGTCCATCTCGCGCCGGTCGAACAGGCGCATTTCGCCCTTGAGCCGCAACGCACGCCCGCCGCCGCTTCCAATGCCGCGGTGCTGAAATTCACGGCGCCGGCGGCGGGCGTCTATACGGTCAGCCTGTCGGCGGGCGCCTGGATCGACCTGATTCAGGACGGCGCCGCGCTAAAGCCGCTGGCCTTCAGCGGCGTTCGCGAGTGCCCTCATATCCGCAAAAGCCTGAAATTCCAGCTGGCGCCGCAGGAGGCCTTGATTCAGATCTCCAATGTCGCCGAGCGGGAAATTTCCGTGGTCGTGATGCCGCAATAGGGGAAAACAGCAGCCGGCGCTGGACAAGGCGAAGCAGGTATGTTCTATACTTGTTCTCATTTTCCTCAACGGAAAGCCCGCCTTGGCCAAAGCCCGCACCACCTTCATCTGCCAGAATTGCGGCGCTGTCGCGCAACGTTGGCAGGGCAAATGCGAAGCCTGCAACGAGTGGAATTCGCTGGTTGAGGAGGCGCCTTCCGCCGGCATCGGGGCCTTGGCGGCGCGCAACGCCAAAAAGGGCCGGATTTTCGCGCTCGAAGGCCTGTCCGGCGAATCCAGGCCAGCGCCAAGGATGCTTTCGGGCATGGCGGAGCTCGATCGGGTGACCGGCGGCGGTTTCGTGCCTGGCTCGGTGCTGCTGATCGGCGGCGAACCGGGGATCGGCAAGTCGACCTTGCTGATTCAGGTCTGCGCCGCCATGGCGCGGCGCGGCGAACGGGTGGTCTATATTTCCGGCGAGGAGGCGGCGGCGCAGGTGCGGTTACGCGCGGAAAGACTCGGCCTTGGCGACGCCGCCGTTGAACTCGCCGCGGAAACCGCCGTCGAGGACATTATCGCCACCCTGTCGCACGGACGCACGCCTTCCCTCGTGGTGATCGATTCGATCCAGACCATGTGGACCGAAACCGCCGATTCGACTCCGGGAACCGTGACGCAGGTGCGCGGCGCGGCGCAGGCCCTGATCCGCTTCGCCAAGCTATCCGGCGCCTGCGTGATCCTCGTGGGCCATGTCACCAAGGACGGCCAGATCGCGGGACCGCGCGTGGTCGAACATATGGTCGACGCCGTGGCCTCCTTCGAAGGCGACGGCAGCCATCATTTCCGCATCCTGCGCAATATCAAAAACCGCTTCGGGCCGACGGACGAAATCGGCGTGTTCGAAATGACCGGCTCGGGCCTGGCCGAAGTGGCCAACCCTTCCGCGCTTTTTCTCGCCGGGCGCGACGGTTCGACGCCGGGCGCCGCGGTTTTCGCCGGAATGGAGGGCACGAGGCCGGTGCTTGTCGAGATCCAGGCTCTGGTCGCGCCGAGCGCACTGGGCACGCCGCGCCGCGCTGTCGTCGGCTGGGACCCGAGTCGGTTGTCGATGCTGGTGGCTGTGCTGGAGACGCACGGGCGCGTAAAACTCGGCCAGCACGACATTTATCTCAATGTTGCCGGCGGCATGAAAATTTCCGAGCCGGCGGCCGATCTCGCGGCGGCGGCGGCTCTGGTTTCCTCGCTCACCGGCGCGGTGCTGCCGCATGACATGGTGTTTTTTGGCGAGGTTGGCCTGTCGGGCGCGGTGCGTCCGGTGCCGCACGCCAATCTCCGGCTCAAGGAGGCGCAAAAACTCGGGTTTTCGCGCGCCGTCACCCCCCAGGGAATCAAGGACCGCAGCGTCAATGACAAGTCCGGGTCCGGTCCGGTCGGGTCGGCGGACAGGGCGATCCGCCATATCGGCGAGGTCATTGCCGACATCGCAGCGCTGGGACGCGGGGTTTCTAATCCCAAACCGCGCGTAGCGGCCAACTGAGTCGACGCAGCAGAATGCATTCGCTATAAGCGGGCTCGGAAAAAAGCGGAATCGTCATCCACCCTGCCCGTTCCCGTGAGAAATCAAGGCTTTCGCGGGAGCGGGGCGATCATACCTGTTTGAGGCTCGAATGCCGTCCTATCTTGACCTCGGTTTGCTCGGCGTGGTGGCGGTTTCGGCCCTGCTCGCGATGTTGCGCGGTTTCACCCGCGAAGTCATGGCCATCATCTCCTGGGGCGTGGCGGCGGTGTCCGCGGTTTATTTTTACCCGATGCTGGTTCCGAAACTGGCCGACCCGACCTCGCCCGTGTTCATCGCCAAGGACGCCCTGCGCCCCTATGCCGCCGGCGCGGCGATCTTTTTCCTGGTGCTGATCCTGGTGTCGATCATCACCATCCGCCTTTCCAGCGCCATTCTCGATTCGAAAATCGGACCGCTCGATCGCGCTCTGGGCTTTGCTTTCGGCGCCGTACGCGGCCTGCTGCTCTGCGCCATCGCCTTCATCTTCTTCAACTGGCTCGCGCCCGAGTCAACGGCGGCCAACCCCGATTCGAATTCCAGCCTGCGCAATCAATGGCTGGCCAATTCGCGCGGCCTGCCGCTTTTGAAAACCACTTCCGATCAGTTGCTGGCCCTGCTGCCGGACGATCCGGATGGAATCCTCGCCAAATTGAAGAAGCACAAGCCGGGCGCGGGCGAAGAAGCGCCGCCCCCCGAAACCGATCAGGAGCCGAAAGCCGCGCCGGCCACGCCGTCGCCGCCCGTGCGGCCCAAGGCCCAGTTGGCGCCGACGGCTTTGCCGGCGGCCTCAGCCGCGGGCGACGACAAGCGCAAGATGGATTCGCTGATCAAGGGCGGGCGTTGACGCCTGCCTGCCTCCCGCAAGCTTGGGCTGTGGCCCGGGAATTGCTCGGGGTTGCCGGGTGGATAAGGGCTCGTTTTTCGGAGGCGCCCTTCCCATTTGCCGAGTAGGGGTCTATTGAACTTTTTTCGCAACGGGGTCTTTTTTGGCCCCTTTCGCGCGCGCCTGTGATGACGCGCATCGGGAGCCTGTTCCATGGACGATTCCGGCGCTGCCAGCGACGTAAGCGGCGATTTCGATATTAATGCCGATCGGCTGCGCGAGGAATGCGGCGTGTTCGGCATTTTCGGCCATCCGGACGCCGCCGCCATCACCGCGCTCGGCCTGCACGCATTGCAGCATCGTGGGCAGGAGGCGGCGGGCATCGTCAGCTACGACGGCAAGCGCTTCAATTCCGAGCGCCGCATGGGCATGGTCGGCGACGCCTTCTCCAAAGCCTCGACCATCGAACGCCTGCCCGGCGACCGCGCCATCGGCCATGTCCGCTATTCGACCACCGGCGAAAC
>NZ_JBKQOU010000012.1:0-48474 GCF_052145335.1 Rhodoblastus sp. | reverse complement strand
GCCCAAATGCTTTGGCGAATGACCTCCTTGGCTTTTTCGCCGACCGCCTCAAAATCGACCTGCGCGATCGCGGCGCCCGCCACGATCTGCTCGACGCGGTTTTCGCGCTCGGAGAGGACGACCTCGTCATGATCACATCCCGCATCAATGCGCTGGACAAATTCCTCGCTACCGAGGACGGCGCGAGCCTGCTCGCCGGGTACAAGCGCGGCACCAACATTTTGAAGGCCGAAGAGAAGAAGGACGGCGCCGGGGCCTTCGAGGCGCATCCGCAAGCCAACCTGCGCATCGAGCATCAGGAGCACGTGCTGGCCGCCGCGCTCGACCGCGCCGACCGCGAAGTCGCCGAAAAGCTCAAGGCGGAAGACTTCGACGGCGCCTTGCATTCGTTGTCGAAATTGCGCGCGCCGGTGGACGAATTTTTCGACCATGTGACGGTCAACGTCGAAAATGCCGACCTGCGAAAAAACCGCCTGCAACTGCTGGCGCAACTGCGCCGCGCGATGCATCTCGTCGCGGATTTCTCGAAAGTCGGCGGGGCCTAGCAAAAAAAGAGGCGCTACCCCGCCCCCCATCCCATATCGGGACAGCTTCGCCCTCCCCCTTGGTAACCCCCTGTCAAGCCTAACAAGCGATAAAGATTCTGCCGCCGCGTCATGCGCGCCGGCGGAACTTTTTCGTTGGCGCGAGCATGGGAAGTGCGTATGCGTAAGGCGCGGCGTAAAGCGCATCTCACTTTGTCGCGTTTCGCGTTGCAGCGGCTGTTCTGGGCGATGGAGGTCGCCGCGCCCTGGTGCGTCGCCGCCGCCATGCTGGTCTCCTTCACCGCCGACGCCGGCCAGGAAGTTCCTTCCGGCGCGTCGCGCGCCCCGCTCTCTGCGACTGCCGCCGTCATGCCGCAGGATCTCGCGCCGTCGCCGCATTCGCTCGCGGCCTCTTTCGGCGGCAATTTCGGACGCGGCCTGCTGCATGAGGCGCGCCTTGTCACCGGAGCGCCGGAACAATTCGACGACGCGCCGGACGAGATCGAGCCGCGCCTCGTGATCAAGAGAAACGCCAAGATTTTTCCCGAGATCGACCGTAGCCATAAAGGCGATCCGGTCGTCGGCCTGCGCCCGACCCTCGACGGCCGCTGGCGCCAGAAAGGCGGCCCGGCGAAAATGCGGGCCGAAATCCTGACCTTCAGCCAAAACGAAAGCGGCCTCGCCTCCAGTTTTTCGCAGAGTTCAGATTCAGGCGCCAATTTCGAAGCCTGGCCCGAAGGCGAAAGCCCGGTGACCCAGCCCGGCCAATCCGCCGTTTCGCCGAACCAGGGCGCCGGCGTCCTGACCATGCGCCGGGCGGCTTTGGCCGAACGCATCGAACAGGGCGCGACTCCCGCCCCGCCGCGCGCCATCGCGCTCGGCTCCTCGACGCCCGCCGTCGGCGATCAGACCCCGGTCGAAGTTCTGGCCTCCGTCGTCGCCCCGGCGCCCGCGTCGCGCGCCGACACTGGCGACAAGCGCGATTATCTCGCGATGATTGCGCCGGAGCAGCGGGAATCGGAAAAACATTGCCTCGCCCAGGCGATTTATTTCGAGGCGCGCAGCGAACCGGAGGCCGGACAGGCCGCCGTCGCCCAGGTCATCCTCAACCGCATGACATCAGGGCTTTATCCCACCAGCATCTGCGGCGTGGTGTTCCAGAACCGCCGTCATTATCACGGCTGCCAGTTCTCCTTCGCCTGCGAAGGCAAGTCGCTGCGCATCCACGAAGGCGAATCCTGGACGCAGGCGACGCGCATCGCCGACGACGTGCTCGGCGGCAAGACATGGCTGGCCGATGTCGGCGCCGCCACCCATTATCACGCCAGTTACGTCCGCCCGCGCTGGTCGCGCGCGCTGACAAAAATGGATGTGATCGGCAAACATATTTTTTATCGGCTGAAATCCGGCCAGACCTGAATTGGCGCACTGGACGCGGGGGCGACAAGGCGCCTAATCTTCGGACTACATACTGAACTCCGTCCCTAGAGTAAAAATGGCGTCCTCCCTGTCCCTGTCGCCGCTGAGCCTGTTTTTGCAAGCGGGTTTCGTCGGCAAATTCGTGATGATCGTCCTGGCGCTGGCCTCGATCTGGTGCTGGGCGCTGATCGTCGAGGGCGCCTATGCCGCGCGAAAATTGCGCCGCGATCTCGCCGACGCCGACGAGGCGCATTCGCCCCTGCTCACCGGGATCGTGGCGGCGGGCCAAAAGGCTTGCGGCCTGACGGTGATCGGCGAAAGCGTCGGCGAAAAGCGCCAGCGCGTGAGCGAGGCCATGCGCCGCACGGCGCGCGAGGCGCTGGCCCGCGCCGAGGGCGGCCTGCCCAATCTCGCCGTCATTGCCTCCGTCTCGCCTTTCGTCGGCCTGTTCGGCACGGTCTGGGGCATCATGTCGAGTTTCGTCGGCATTGCGGCCGCCAAGGACACCAGCCTCGCCGTGGTCGCGCCGGGCATAGCCGAGGCGCTCGCCGCCACCGCCTATGGCCTCGCCGCCGCCATTCCCGCTTCCGTCGGCTATACCCGCATCGGCGCCGGCTTTTCGCGCGCCGGCCAGCAATTGTCGCATTGGATCGAGGCTCGGGCGGTGGCCTTGATCGTCGCGGCGCAGCAAGACGGGACGAAACGCTGATGGACCTGCCATCGCCTGGAAACAGCGACGAGGGGCTTTATCGCCCGCTCGCCGACATCAATGTGACGCCGCTGGTCGACGTCATGCTGGTGCTGTTGATCATTTTCATGATCACCGCGCCGATGCTGGCGACCGGCATGAAGGTCAACCTGCCGCAGGCCAGCGCCTCGCAGCCGCTCGATCCGCAACATCCGATTCTGGTCAGCGTGTCGCGCGACGGCGCGCTGTCGGTGGATGACGAACAGGTCGACGCAGGCGCGCTGGTCGACAGCGTTCGGCAAAAGCTCGACGGCGACGCGCAGCGGGTGGTGCAGGTGCGCGGCGACCGCGACGCCCCTTACGGCGTCGTGGTGTCGGTGATGGACCGGCTGGCCGGCGGCGGCATAGGGCATCTGGCCATCGTCACCGACCTCCGCCCCGCGCCCGAAGCCGCGAAAAAACCTGAAAAGCCATGAATTTGCCGTCCGAATCCGCCAGCCTCTGGCTGCGGCCGGACTGGCTGCGCCCCCTTGCTTTCGCCATCGGGCTGGCGATCAACGTCGCCGTCGTGGTCTTGATCGGCCAGACGCGCTTAAAACAGCCGGAGCCGCTCGCCGCGATCGAGGTCGCGATATTGCCGAGCGCCGCCTCGCCGCCCGAGGCGCCGCAGGAAATGGCGCCCGCCGAGCCGGCCCCCGAACAAAAAGCGCAGCCCGAACCGCCGCCGCAGCCCGCGCCCCCGCCAGAGGCCGCGACGCCGCCGGAGGCCGCCCCGCCGCCAGTTGCTGCGCCGCCGCCGGAAGCCGCGCCGCCCGCCCCGACGCCCGAAAAAGATCTCGCCGCTGAGCGCCTGCGCGCCGAGCGCGCGGCCGAGCGCCGCAAGGAGCTTTTGCGCGAGAAGCAGGAGGAGCGCAAAAAGGAGGCGCAGGAGAAGGAAGCGCGCGAAAAGCGCGAGCAGGCGCGAGAGGCTGCGGCCAAGGCCGCGCAAGCCAAGGCGGCGGAAAAAAAGCGCGAGGGCGCGGAAAATTCCGGGCCGGCGCGCGCCGCCTATGGCGGCATCGTCGTCGCGGAACTTCACCGGCTGCAATCGATCGGCGCGCAGAGGGCGCAAGGAGCGACCGGCCGGGTCCATGTGACCTTCACCGTCGGCCCCTCCGGCCGCATTGTCTCGCATAGCGCCAGTTCAGCCGATGCGCGGCTTTCGGCGGCGGCGGCGGCGATCATGGCGGCGTTTCACGCGCCGCCGCCGCCGGGCGGCCATTTCACCGGCTCGACCAATTTCACCTTTTCCGCAAGGTAAGCCGGAAATTCAGACCAGCCGGCGCTGCGACTGCTCCGCAGCAAGAACTCACATCACCACGACGCGGGCGCCCTTGGAGACGCGGCCGTAGAGATCGATCACGTCGGCGTTGTGCATCCGGATGCAGCCCGACGAGGCGGCGTGGCCGATCGAACTGGGTTCGTTGGTGCCGTGGATGCGGAAAAGCGTGTCGGTCTTGCCCTGGAACAGGTAGAGCGCGCGGGCGCCAAGCGGATTCGACATGCTGCCGTCCATATGATCGGGCAGTTCAGGACGGCGCTCGATCATTTCGGGAGGCGGGGTCCAGCCCGGCCAATAGGCCTTGCGGCCGATGCTGGCTTCGCCCTTCCAGGCGAAGCCGGCCTTGCCGACGGCGATCCCATATTCCACCGCCTGGCCGTCGCCGAGCGAATAATACAATTTGCGCAATTTGGTGTTGATGGTCAGCGTGCCCGCCGCCTCGCCGGTCGGATCGGGGACGACGCGCTGGGTCGCCTGTTTGTAATTGACCGAGGGATCGAGATCGACCGGGGTCGAATAATTCGGATCGGCGTCGGCGGGAATGGCCGCATAGCCGCGTTCGCCGCTGCGCGGACCCATTCGGTCCGGCTCAAGCAGCGACGTGCGGGACGAAAGATTGAAATCGTCTGCGTCCTCATGATGGACCGGATTTGCCCGAACCAGCGGCCTGGCGTCAGCCTGCGGCTGGGCGCGCTGAGGCTGCACAAGCGGCTTCGCCTGCTTGTTTTGGTCGGACTGCTGCGAAGGGCAAAACCCGAAAATACAAATTTCCGCGCTGGCCTGCGGCGCCGCGGCGATCAGGAGAACGCCAGCCAAGAGGGCCGGCCGGAGATTTCGCGTGGACAACATGGCAATCCCATCCTTGTTGCTTGAGCTGCGCCTGGCGCGCGCCAAAGCCAATTGTGTTCTATTTGCGAACAACAGCACAGTTTGTAAAGTGCAACCGTGCAACAGGCGCGATCAAGTTTTCACGATCAAGTTTTCAGGACCGCGCAGGCGCCGCCGGCGCGTTCGATCTTTCCGCACAGCGCTTCGGCGGCGGCGCGGCTCTGCGAGGGCACGCGCACACGCCAGAAACGCGCGAAGCCCCTGCCCGGCGCCCTCCTGCCGATCACCATCGGCTCGACATCGCCGATCAGGCTGGCGAATTGCCGCCGCGCCCGCCCATAGGCGGCCAAGGCCGCGCCTTTCCTGAAGGCGCCCGCCAGCTGCACGCCCCAGGGCGCCGTCAGCGTCGAGCCGGCGAACTCCAGCGGCTCGTGCTTGGCGATCAGCGCCGCCGTCTCCATGCAATTCGCCCCTTTTTTCAGTTCCGCCTCCTTGGCTGCGGCGCTCGCGCCGCCGCGCCAGTCCTCGACCGGGAGACGGGTGACGATTTCAACGTAATTCTGGGTCTCGAAAGGAAGGTCGCCGGTTCCCGACAGCCAGTTGGCGACCCGCGCCGGGCCGCCGTTATAGGCGGCGGCGGCAAGACCGAGATTGCCGAAGCGCTGGCGCAGTTCGGCGAGGAATTCCGCGGCCTTGGGGATGGCCTGCTCGGGATCGAAAGGATCGGCGAGGCCGCGCTCGCCCGCCGTTCCCGGCATGAACTGGGCTATGCCCTGCGCCCCCGCGCCGCTGACGACATGGGGACGAAACGAGCTTTCCTGCCAGATCAGCCGGGTCAGGAAGCCTGGCGGCAAGCCCTGGCGCGCCGCCGCAGTCTCGATCATGCGGCAAACTTCGCCGCGCAGGTCGCCGCCCTCGGCCCCCGCCCGGGTCACGAAAACCTGCGCGCAGAGCAGCGAGACCGCCAACAGGGCCGCCTCCCTGCGCGGGCGCAATGCCAGCTTTGCGCCAGAAAAGGCTGGATTATTCGTAACGGATCGCCAAATCCCCGCAAGCGACTGAAGCGCGGCGCCAAGGCTCCGATCGAGATCCTTTTGATCGAGCCCTGGGCAGCGCCTTGCGCGCATCCTCTCGACTGGAAGAAAGCGGTTCATGGGCATAGTTCGTTTCGCTCTCCGCTTCCCGCACACGTTTTACGTATTGGCGGCGCTGATCGTCTTCCTCGGCGGACTGGCGGTCAAAACCATGCCCGCCGACATCTTCCCCGAAATCAATATCCCCGTCGTGACGGTGATCTGGCAATACACCGGCCTGACCACCCCGGAAATGGAGCAGCGCGTCACCACCTACAGCCAATATGTGATCAGTTCGAACGTCAACGGCATCAAGAACATGGAGGCGCAAACCCTCGATGGCCTGTCGGTGCAGAAAATATACTTCCAGCCGGACGTCAACATCGATCTCGCCATTTCGCAAATCATTTCAGCAACCAATTTCATACGCGTCATCTTGCCGCCCGGCATCCAGTCTCCGGTCGTCGTGCAATATAACGCCTCCAGCGTGCCGGTGCTGCAACTCAGCCTCAGCTCCGATACAATGAGCGAGCAGCAGCTTTACGATTATGGCATCTATCGCGTGCGCCAGGGCCTCGCGCCGGTGCCAGGCATCACCCTGCCGACGCCGGCGGGCGGCAAATACCGCCAGATCATGGTCGACATAGACTCCAACAAGCTGGCCGCGAGAGGCCTGACCCCGCTGGACGTGGTCAACGCCGTCAATGCACAAAATCTCACCGCGCCATCGGGAACGGCGAAACTCGGCGACGCGCAATATGTCGTGCGCACCAACGCCACGCCGGGGAGCATCGCCGAGTTGAACGACATGCCGATCAAGGCGGTCAATGGCGCCATGGTTTTCGTGCGCGACATCGGGCAAGTCCATGACGGTTGGCTGGTCCAGCAAAATGTAGTGCGCGAGGACGGGCGGCGCTCAGTGCTGCTGAGCATCATCAAGAACGGCAACGCCTCGACGCTCGACGTGGTCAACGGCGTGCGCGACGCGTTGAAGACGCTGCGCGCCTCCGCGCCGCCGGGCCTGAAAATCGGCGAGTTGCTCGACCAGTCGGTGTTCGTTCGCGAGGCGGTGAACGGCGTCGTGCGCGAAGGCCTGATCGCCGCCGGCCTCACCGCCTTGATGATCCTGCTGTTTCTGGCCTCCTGGCGCTCGACCCTGGTGGTGATGATCTCCATCCCCCTTTCGATCCTCTCTTCGCTGGTCGTGCTGCACGCGCTCGGCTATACGCTGAACACGATGACGCTCGGCGGCCTGGCGCTGGCGGTCGGCATTCTGGTCGACGATTCGACCGTCACCATCGAGAACACCCATCGCCTGCTGACCGAGGAACATCAGCCGCTGCCGCAGGCGACCCTGCACGGCTCGGCGGGCATCGCCGTGCCGACGCTGGTCTCGACGCTGGCGATCTGCGCCGTCTTCACCTCCGTGGTGTTTCTCGACGGGCCGGCCAAGTTCCTGTTCACGCCGCTCGGGCTCGCCGTGGTGTTCGCCATGCTGGCCTCCTACGTGCTGTCGCGGACGCTGACGCCGATCATCATCGGGCTGCTGCTGCGCTACGAAAAACACGAGGGCGGGCCGCCAAAAAACCTGTTCCAGCGTTTCAGCCACAGTTTTGAGATCCGCTTCGAATCGATGCGCGAAAATTACGCGCAATTGTTGCAATCGCTGCTCGCCAATCGCCTCATTATTCCCGTGGCCATCGTCCTGATCCTGGCTTTGACCGGCGCGATGTACACGATGGTTGGCCGCGACTTTTTCCCGACCATCGACGGCGGCCAGATCCAGTTGCATGTACGCGGCCCGGCGGGCATGCGCATCGAAGCGACGGAAGCTTTGTTCCAGCAGGTCGAGGACAAGATTCGCGAAGTCATTCCGCAGGAGCAGCGCGAGCGCATCGTCGACAATATCGGCCTGCCCGCCCGCACCTATAACCTGGCCTTCGCCGACGGCTCGACCATCGGCGTCAACGACGGCGTGATCATCGTGGCGCTGAACGAAGGCCACGCGCCGACGCAAACCTACATCGACAGGCTGCGTCTCGTCTTGCGTCAAGACTTTCCGCAGGCGACCTTCTATTTCCAGGCCGCCGACATGGTGACGCAAATTCTCAACTTTGGCTTGCCGGCGCAGATCGACATCCGCACAGTCGGCTATGACCGCGCCAACAACCTGCGCGTCGCGCGTGAAATCGAACGCCGCCTCGCCGCGGAGCCGGGCTTTGCCGACGCCCATCTGCAACAGGAAGTCGACGCGCCGGCCTTTCTCGCCACCATCGACCGCTCCCGCGCGCTGCAGCTTGGGCTTAACGCCAGCGCCATCGCCAACAATCTGAACATCGCGCTGAGTTCATCCGAACAGGTTTCGCCCAACTTCTGGACCGATCCGGCGAGCGGCATTCCCTATTTCTTCGCCGTGCAGACGCCGGAGTCGCGCATCGCCTCGCTCAACGATCTGCGCAATATTCCAGTCTCGACGACGCTGTCCGGCGTTGGCGGCGCGCCGGTCCCCGGGCTACTGTCCAATGTTGCGACCCTGAAACGCGACAGCGTCCCGACCAACGCCAATCAGTCGAATATCCAGCCGGTTTACGAAGTTTACGCCAGTCTGCAAGGAGTCGATCTCGGCTCGGCCTCACGGTCCCTCGACAGAATCGTCGCGGATCTGAGCCCGCAGCTCAAGCCGGGCAATCGCATCGAAGTGATCGGGCAGATCCAGTCGATGCGCAATTCCTTCCGCAACCTGGGCCTGGGCCTGCTGTTCGCGTCGGTGCTGGTCTATTTCCTGATGGTGGTGAATTACCAGAATTTCGGCGATCCGCTGGTGGTGATCCTGGCCCTGCCCGCCACTTTCTGCGGCATCCTGACCATGCTGTTCATCACCGGCACCACCCTTTCCGTGCCGTCGCTGATGGGCGCGATCATGGCGGTTGGCGTCGCCTCGGCCAATTCGATCCTGCTGGTGACTTTCGCGCGGGAGCGGCAACTGTCGGGAGTGAGTTCCTTCGACGCCGCGATCGAAGCCGGCCATACAAGAATTCGTCCCGTTCTGATGACGGCGGCGGCGATGATCGTCGGCATGATACCCATGGCGATCGGCGGCGCAGGCGAGGAGCAGAACGCGGTGCTGGCGCGCGCGGTCATTGGCGGCCTGCTGTTCGCCACGCCGACGACCCTGTTGATCGTGCCCTATCTTTTCGCCGTTCTTCGTCGCGGCAATGACGGCAAGACGGCGCATGGCGTCTTTGGAGAGGGTGAGCTGGAATGAACGAGAATTCTCCTGTCGCGCCCACGCGCCATTCCGATCTCGAAGGCTCCTGGCGCTGTCCCGAGCCGCCAGCCAAGGATTGCCCGGTCGCGCGAAAACGCAAGCGCCAGCGTCGCGTTCTGGGCGTCGCCGTCCTGCTGCTGCTCGGCGCCGGCCTTACTTCCGGCGCCTGGCGCTCCCAGGCCGCGCGCGAGGCGGCGGTCGACGCCAAGAACCAGTATCGAGACATAGCGCCGACCGTCCGCGTGGCCGCCATCAAAGCCGCTCCAGCAACCATCGACGTTACGCTGCCCGGCGCCACCCTCGCCTATGCGACGGCGGATATTTACGCCCGCGCCAATGGTTATGTCGAAAAGCGCAATGTCGACATCGGCGATCACGTCAAGGCGGGCGACGTTCTCGCCGTTTTGACCGCGCCGGAACTCGACCACCAGATCGCCCAGGCCGAAGCGGCGAAGGCCCAGGCGCAGGCGACCATCCGCCAAAGCGACGCCAACCAGAGGCTGGCGCAGGTCACCAACGCCCGCAGCACCGTCCTGGTGAAGCAAGGCTGGGTGACGGCGCAGCAGGGCGACACCGACCGGCTGAACTACGCGGCGCAGCAGGCGGCGACGGTCGCAGCGCAGGCCAGCGAAGTCGCGCAAGACAGCGCGATCAAGGTTTTACGCCAGCAAAGAGATTACCTGACAGTGGTTGCGCCCTTCGACGGCGTGATTACTTCGCGCTCGGTGGACACTGGCGCTCTGGTGCAGTCGCAGGCGACGCTGATGTTCAACCTGCAGCAGACCGACATCATCCGCGTCCAGGTCTATGTGCCGCAGGACCAGGCTTTCGGCGCAGAGCCCGGCGTGGCGGTGGATGTCCGCGTTCCCGAAATGCCCGACCGCGTCTTCTCCGGCAAGATCACCCGCATCGCGGAGTCTCTGCAACAGGGCACGCGCACCTTGCTGGTAGAGGCTGACGTTCCCAACCCGGACGGCGCGCTGAGGGGCGGCGCCTATTGCGTGGTCGAACTGCACATACCCAGGAAAACGCCGGCCCGGATCGTTCCCGCCGAGGCGCTTATTTTCAACCGCAACGGCCAGCAGGTCGCGGTGGTGGAAAACGATTCTGTGCATTTGCGCAAGATTACCGTCGCGCGCGATTTCGGCACGACGGTCGAGGTCATGGACGGCGTCGGGGCGGGCGACCAGGTAGTGCTCAATCCGATGGTCAATCTCGCCGACGGCCAGCCGGTGAAGATCGCCCCGGCCCCGGCCGTCGCCAAGAACTGACAATCATAAACGGCGCATAAAATCTGAAGTCCGGTCCCAATGATCGGATCGGGACTCCCACCTTCTGCTCGTTACGTCGGCGGACAGAACCGGCCGGCGCGTCCGAGCAGCTGGCATTTGGATTCGACGTCAGGCTTCGCGGAATTCTGGCCGGGCGCGGTCTGGCAATAGCCGCCGGCCCGCCCAAGATGCACGCAATTCCCTGATCGGTCCGACGTCCATTGCGGCGCGCGAGACGAATGGGTCGTCAAAAATCCCCAGAACACCAGGGCCGCGACCAGAATGGAGATTTCCGCCGCGCGCCTTACGGTCCGCAGATGCGCGATCTGCTGGAAATGATGATCCGCCGCCCGCGCGTGCGCCGCGCTTTTCCTGTGCGGATGAAGGGTGAACACTTTTGCCTCCCGACCAAACTCCGGTTTGGTGAAGACTTGATTTAACGCCGCCGCCCGCAAGACTTCCATTCCGATTGCGCTCTTCCTGCATAAGGAAGGCATGGGGTGCTCCCGATGCCACGCCGAATCAAATCCCCGGCGCCGCGCGCTCCCATCTGCTGAGACTGTCGAAAATATCCTGCGCGGTTTCGGCGAACCAGAACAATTCCCGATCTTCGAGATCGATTACCCCTTCCTCGGCGAGAAAATCGAAATCCACCGCCTTGCGCCAGAAACTCTCGCCGACCAGCACAATGGGGATCGGTCGTTTTTTGCGCGTCTGGACCAGCGTCAGCACTTCGAACAATTCGTCGAACGTGCCGTACCCGCCGGGGAAGGCCACCAGCGCCCGCGCCCTTTGCAGGAAATGCATCTTGCGCAAAGCGAAATAATGGAACTGGAAACACAAATCCGGGGTGACATAGGGATTGGGATATTGTTCTTGCGGCAGGCTGATGTTGAGGCCGATGCTCTTGGCGCCGACGTCGAATGCGCCGCGGTTGGCCGCCTCCATGATTCCCGGGCCGCCGCCGGTCACGATCAGGGTTTGGGCGCCGCTGGAGGCTCGATTGGCCTCGCCAACGAGACGGCCCAGTTCACGCGCTACATCGTAATAATGGCTTTTGGCGAGGATTTTTTCGGCGACGGCGAGTTTTCGCGCCAGCACGAATGCGTCATGCGAGCCATTCGCCTCCTCCAGCGCGGCGCGCGCCGCCTCGACGCGGCGCTGCGCCTCGGAAGGTTCGCAAATGCGGGTCGAGCCGAACACGACGATAGTCTGCGCGACCTCCTGACGGCGCAGCGACAGTTCGGCTTTGAGATAATCCATTTGCAGCCGCAACCCGCGCGTGTTGAGGCCACCGAGAAAGTCGGAATCTTCTACCGGCAGGCGATAGGAAGGCGAGTTGAGAATTTTTTGCACCCGGGCCGGCGCGCCGGGGTCTTCCTCGGCCGGCTTGGGATGTTCCCAGGGCAGAGGTTCGCGGCGTTCGATCGGATGGGCAGGGATGGGAATTTTCGGCATATGGTCGCCGTTCGAACGGTTTTTGGCCAAGATTTCAACTCGGAAAAAAGAGATGGGTTTCGCGCCGCGCCGCGGCGCTTCGCCTGGATTTGGTCCTGTTTTGAAAGTTCGTCCGCCAGCCCCGGCCCTGTCAGTCATTCTCGGCGTTGAGGTCCTCTAGCGCAATCGTCGCCGAGGCGTCCTGTTCGCTTTCGACGTCGGTCAGCAGACGCGCGATCATCTGCGCTATTTCGCGCGCTTCGGCTTCGGTGAAGCGGCGCGTCTGTGCGCGAAATGAGGGATCGTCCTCGTAATCGACCCAAGCGACGGTCCGCCCCGCGCCGTCCTCGATGGAAAACATCTTGCCGGATCGGCGAAGGCCGAGCGGCAACGTGATCGGCAGAGTTCTGGGCTCGGCGTCCACCTCGTCCCGCCGGACCCATTTGCGCCCGAAGGTCGGACGTCCGAATTTATCGCGGTGTGCCATCGTTTTGTCCTAACGCAAACGGCGCATCGTCCGTTCGCCCATGGTCAAGAAATAGTTTCGCGGAGAGGCCAGCGCAAGGCTCACGCGGGGCTCGCGCCGATTTGCCGCCCTACCCACTCGCCTTTTGCCTCTGGCCTCTTTAACTTGGCGGCGGAAGCAGAGGATTTGTTCATGAACGCGACTCAACAGGCGGCGGGAGGCCCCAAGGGCGCATTGACGGTGCGGGTTGTCGCCATGCCCGCCGACACCAACGCCAATGGCGATATTTTCGGCGGCTGGGTGCTGTCGCAAATGGATATGGCCGGCGGCATAGCCAGTGTGGAGCGGGCCTGCGGCCGCGTGGTGACGATCAAGGTCGACACCATGATCTTCATTCGCCCGGTGCGGGTCGGCGACGTGCTCTCTGTTTATACCGAGGTGGAGTCGATCGGCCGCACCTCGATGAAGGTGCATGTCGAAGCCTGGGCGACGCGATTCATCACCCACCTTCAGGAAAAGGTCACCGACGCGACCTTCACCTTCGTCGCCATCGACGACCATGGCCGCCCCCGCCCCATCCCCAGCGACGACGACGTTTCGGGCGATGCGTTGCCAAGCTCCGTGAAATCGGTCTAAAACGCCGTTCCGCCAATACGCGGAAAAGGTGGGGCCGGTAGCTCAATGGTTAGAGCCGGCCGCTCATAACGGTCTGGTTGCAGGTTCGAGTCCTGCCCGGCCCACCAATCCGCATGGCCGAGCGCGCCTCCGCTATGCAGCGCCCCGTTTATCTCAATCTTTTCATCAGGGACTGCGCCGCCGCCGGATTGTGCGCCTTGTGGCCAGCGATGAAATAAAAAAAGACATCGCGAGGCTCTGGCTGGGCCGGCTCGACCATCGGCGCGAAGCAGCCCGGCATCTTGCCCTCGGCGAGACGAGTTGCGCGGTCGGCCCACAAATCGAGCGCAGCGTTGGAATAGCCCTGTTTTGGCCTCGATTTCGAACCCATGACCCGCAGATAGACAAAGGGCGCTGTGAATTCGGCGATCTTGGGAAATTTGGAATCGCCAGCAAGGGCGATGGCTACTCCGTGTTTTCGCGCAAGCTCTACCGCTGCGGCGCAGGCAAAACTCTCATGCCGGAGTTCGACGGCGTGGCGCAGCGAGAGCCCATCATGCCGCTTTGGCAGAAGTTCGAGAAAGGCGGCGAAATCTTCTTCGATGAATTTCTTGGTCGGCAGCATCTGCCAGAGGATCGGTCCGAGCTTGTGGCGAAGTTCGGTGACGCCGCCGGTGAGAAAACGCTCGACCGATTCGCCCGCCTCGGCGAGGACGCGGCGATTGGTCGCAAATCTCGGACCCTTGACGGAGAAGACGAAATCGTCGGGCGTCGCCTCCCGCCAGCGGATGAAACTTTCGCGTTTCTGCGTCCCGTAATAGGTGCCGTTGATCTCGATCGATGAAAGATGTCGGCTGGCGTATTCGAGTTCGCGCTCTTGAGTCACGCCCTGGGGATAGAACAGCCCGCGCCAGGGCCCGTAGGTCCAGCCTCCGACGCCGATGCGGATTTCTCCCCTTGGATCGGAATTTTGTTTGGCTGCCGCTGCACGCACCCTGTCGCCTTCCCATGCTCCAAAAATCGGTCATTGACCGAAAGCTGATGCAACGCCTGCATGGACGGAATGTTTCGAGGTTTACGGCTGGGAGGGGAAACCTGCGCACTTGCCTTCGCCCCTGCCCTTGGCGCGGAAATAGTGGAAATCGCCTTTGGCGATGATCCGGTCGTTTTTTGCAAGCTCGTCGGGCTCGAATTCCGGGCCTGAGCGCAGGCGGTCGTAAAGGGCGCCGAAATCCTGGTAGCAGTCGTGGAGCAGCTGGTCGAAACTTTCGATCACGAAATATGTCTGCTGGAAATCGTCGATGAGATATTTCGTGCGCATGATCCGCTCGAGATCGAAGCCGACCCGGTTCGGCGACGCATCTTCGAGCGCGAAGATCGTCTCGGCCGGCGACGACATGATGCCGGCGCCGAAGATGCGCAGGCCCCTCGGCGATTTCATCAAGCCGAATTCGACGGTATACCAGTAGAGCCGGGCGAGGTTGTGCAACTGCCCCCGCTCGAGCGCCCGGCGGCCGCCCCTGCCATAGGCCTCCAGAAACTGCGCATAGACCGGATCGGCGAGCAAGGGAACGTGGCCGAATACGTCATGGAACACGTCCGGCTCCTCGAGATAGTCGAGTTCCTCCTCCGGCCTTATAAAAACGCCAGCCGGGAAACGGCGATTGGCGAGATGGTCGAAGAAGGCGTCGTCGGGAATGAGGCCGGCGACCGGCGCGACGCGCCAGCCCGTCAGAGCCGACAGCTTTTCGGATAGGTCCATCAAATCGGGGATGCCGACGCTGGACAATCCGAGCCTGGACTTGGCTTCGAGAAAGGCCTCGCAAGCGCGGCCGGGCAACAGCTTCTCTTGACGCGCGAACAGGCGGCGCCAGCGGTCGTGCTCCTCGGCCGTATAAGTCGGCCAGTCCTGGTCGATGGTCCAGTCCGCATTGCGCCGCGCGTTGACGTAGCGATTGCGTTTCATCGGTTCCGCCCCTGACCCGATTGCCTCACCTGGCTCACTTGTCGAATGAAAAACCGCGCCAGCGGGCTAGGCGTTGCATGACTTGGGAAAAATTTCCGCGTCGCGCTGCGGTTCCGCTGGTCTGCGGCCCCGTGCTAGAATTCGCCATGACGAAACGAGACTTTGCCTTTCTTCTCGCTCCCGGCGCCGGCGCTCCAAGCGCCCATCCGCGAATGCAGGCCTTTCGCCGGATGCTGGAGCCGCTGGGGACGGTCGTTCCGTTCGACTACGCCTATGCGATCGAAGGAAAAAAAAGCCCGGACCGCCTGCCCAGGCTCATTGAAACGCATCGCGCGGCGCTCGCCGCATTGCGAGAGAGGCACAAAGGGCCGATCGTTCTGGCTGGCAAGAGCATGGGCGGGCGCGTCGGCTGCCACGTCGCCCTGGTCGAGCCGGTCGATGCCGTGATCTGTCTCGGCTATCCTCTTTGCGGCAGCGGCGATGTTTCGAAACTGCGCGACGAAGTGCTGGTTTCGCTCGCCACGCCGACGCTGTTCGTTCAGGGGACGAAGGACCGGCTCTGTCCGCTTGACCTGCTTGATGGCGTCCGCCAGCGCATGAAGGCCGCCAACGCCCTCCACGTCGTTGAAGGCGGGGATCATTCATCGCTTGTTTCCAAAAGTGAACTCAAGGCCCGTGGCGTCAGCCAGGAGCATGTCGACGAAGAAATCCGCAAGGCGATCGCCCGTTTTCTGGCCGTCGGAAAACCAGTTCGTTGATTTCTCGCGCGACTACCTGATCATGGAGCCGGCGACGCACGAGCATCCCGGTTCGCCGGTCCCGTGACTTCCGCCAGGGCGGCGGAGAGCTGCTCCGGGGAAAAGGGTTTGCGCAGACGGCGTGTCGTGCGGGCGCCGGCTGGCAGTTCCCCGTAGCCGGTGGCGAGAATTACCGGCAAGTGGGGCCAGCGGGACTGGATCGTCTCTGCAAGCTGGACGCCGGTCATGCCCGGCATGATCTGATCGGTGACGACCACGTCGACCGCCACGCCGCTTTCAAGAAGATCGAGGGCCTTTCGCCCGGAATAGGCCTGGACCGCTTCATGTCCCTGCTCCTCCAGAACCAAAACCATCCCCATCAACACCAGAGGGTCGTCATCAACCGCCAGCACGGTCAGCTCACGCTTT
This sequence comes from Rhodoblastus sp., assembly GCF_052145335.1. Taxonomy (GTDB): domain Bacteria; phylum Pseudomonadota; class Alphaproteobacteria; order Rhizobiales; family Beijerinckiaceae; genus Rhodoblastus. Next base: position 32,432 of record NZ_JBKQOU010000012.1, on the reverse strand, counting down.
CCCGAAGGCCCCGGCGGGGATTGCCCGGACGTGGCCGGGATTGCAGCTTCCTCGGCGGCAGTGGAAACAGGCAACAGGATCTCGGCGGTCGTACCTTGTCCGGGCGCGCTGTGCAGGTCGAAACGGCCGCCGGACTGTGCCGCCAAGCCGTGAACCATCGACAATCCCAGTCCGGTTCCCTTGCCTGCGCCCTTGGTGGTGAAGAAAGGCTCGGTGGCCCGCCGCAGCGTCTCGGCGTTCATCCCGGTCCCGCTGTCGGTGACCATCAGGCGCACGTACCTTCCCGGCGCCATCTGACCGCCCGGAACGATCGCCACCTCGTCGGATGAGATGGTCAGGACGCCCCCTTCCGGCATGGCGTCGCGAGCGTTCACCGCCAGATTGAGGATAGCCATTTCCATCTGGTTGCTGTCGACCAGCGCCTTCGACGTGCCGAACGCATGCCGGGTTTCGATGCGAATATGGGGCCCGAGCGAACTGACGAGCAGGTCGGCCATGCCAAGAACGAGTTCGGGCAGGCTGACCGGTTCGGGCTTGAGCTCCTGCTTGCGCGCAAACGCCAGCATGCGTTGCGTCAGGTTCGCCCCGCGCTGCGCCGCCTGGATGGCGTTGTCAATGAGCATGAACTGGCGCAAATCTCCGCCCTGGAGGTGAGACTTGACGATTTCCAGGCTGGTCAGGATCGCCATCAGCAGGTTGTTGAAGTCGTGCGCTATGCCGCCGGTCAATTGACCGATGCTCTCCATTTTCTGCAATTGCACCAATTGCGCCGCCGCCAGATCGACGCGATGTTCCAGTTCGGCGTTGAGCTTGCTCAATTCCTCCTGGGCGGTCCTGCGGGCGGTCACGTCGGCGGCGGCGCCGAACCATTCGTAAATCTCCCCATTCGGATCGAGAAGAGGAACAGCGCGGGAATGAGTCCAGCCCCAACTGCCATCCGCGAGGCGGACGCGGTATTCGCGGTCGAAAACGCTCCTGGTTCGGATGGCTTCCTGAATGTCGCTCCAGACGGAAGAAAAATCGTCGTGGTGAATGTTGTGCTTCAACCAGTCCGCCTTTGGTATCCGGGCGTCAGTGAGGTTGGGGCCGTCGAGCTCGCGCATTTCCGCCCAATCCGGGCTCATCCGATAGGTCACTTGCGAGGTCGCTTCCACCAGCGCGCGCAACCTTGCCTCGCTTTCACGGATGGCTTCGGCCGCGCCGCGGCGCACCTGGGCCAATTTCAGCGCCGCGCCAATACGGGCGACCAGTTCGCGCGCGGAAAAAGGCTTGATGAGATAGTCGTCGGCGCCTGCCGTCCGACCCTGTACTTCGGCGTCTTCGCCGGCGCGGGCGGACAGCAGGATCACCGGCAGGTCGCGCATTCCAGGGTCGGCGCGGATTGCCTGCAACAACCCCAGGCCGTCGAGACGGGGCATCATCACGTCGGTCAGCACAAGGTCGGGGCGCCTTGCCCTTATGGCTCCCAGCGCCTCCTCGCCATCGGCGACAACCTCGACCACATAGCGATCGGCGAGGAGGCGCTGGACGTAGTCCCGCATGTCGGCATTGTCGTCGGCAAGCACCACGCGAGGCCTGGCGTCCGTCGCCGCCGGCCGCGTCAGTTCCGCGTCAAGGTCGATATCGTCCGGCAGCGCCGTAGGCAGCCAACGCAAAGCTTCTTCGAGAAAGGTGTCGGCCTGCACCGGGTGCGGAGGCGAGTTTGGCGCGCTCCTGACAAGCTCGGCGGGGAGATGCGTCGTGCCGAGGGGGATGGAGACGTAGAAACAACTTCCCTTGTTCGCGCCGCTTTCCACCCTCACCGTTCCACCGTGCAGCCGGGTGAGTTCCTGGACCAGCGACAGGCCGATGCCGCTGCCCTCGTGACTGCGGCCGCCGGCGTTGGCGACGCGGTGGAAGCGTTCGAACAGGCGGGGAATCTCGGCCTCGGGAATGCCGATGCCGGTGTCGCACACCGCCAGTTCGGCATTGCGGCCGACCAGCCGCAGTGAAACCGCGATCTGGCCTTGCAGGGTAAACTTGAACGCATTGGACAAGAGGTTGAGGACGATCTTCTCCCAGCTTTCGGAATCGACGAAGACGGGTTCCGCCAAGGGCGGGCAATCGACGACCAGAGCAAGGCCGGCCTTGTCCGTGGCCGCGCGAAAATTGCTGGCAAGCTCGGCGGTCATCGCTGAAAGGTCGACGGGCCGGAACACGGCCTGCGCCCGCCCGGCTTCGAGCCGCGAGAAATCAAGCAGGGTGTTGACGAGCCGCAGAAGCCGCAGGCCGTTGCGATGGACGATCCGCATCCACTCCGAGTCCTCGCCAGGCTGCTTGGCCGCCTTGCCCAGCCTGTCCTCCAGCGGCCCCAGCATCAGTGTCAGCGGGGTTCGGAATTCGTGACTGATGTTGGAAAAGAACGCGGTTTTGGCGCGATCGATCTCAGCCAGCGCCTCCACTTTGCGCCGTTCGTTTTGATAGGCCTCGGCATTGGCGATCGCAGCCGTGATCTGGCCCGCGACCAGCCTGAGAAAGCTCCGATACTTGTCGTCGTAAAGCCGGAAGGGATTCAAGCCGACGACAAGGACGCCGTTGCAGCCGGAGTCGCCGGTTGCCGACAGCGCCAGCGCGGCGGCCCTGACCGGCGCCTTATCCCAGGGACCGGCCGGGAACCGGGCGTCAAAGTGCGCCGCCAGTTCAACCACCTGATCCCCGTCGCCCAGGCATTCGGGAGAGGGCCATGCCGACGGGCCGCCGACAAGGAAATCCGGCGTCGCCGGATGGCCACGCTCGATCCCGCAAACCTCCTTGAGGGCCGCGGCCGTTTCGCCGCCTTCAGCCAGATATATCATGGCGAAGGGGATGTCCTGGGGATCTGTCGCCAGGGCCAGGGCGGCCCGCCGGCAGGCCTCGTCGGTGGTGCGGACGTCGGCCGTTCCGGCGGACAGGTCACGCAGCAGCGCCAGCTGGCGTTCGCTGATCACCCGCTGGGTGTCATCGGTGTTGGCGCAAATGATGCCGCCCGCATTGTCCTTGTCGTCAGGGATGGGGCTGTAGGAAAAAGTGTAGTAGGTCTCCTCGGGATAGCCGTTGCGCTCCATGACAAGGAGGTGGCTCTCGATGTAGGTTCCCTCGCCGCCAGTTGTCGCCTGCGACAGCATCGGCGCGATATCGTTCCAGATTTCATGCCACACAACCCGGGTAGGAAGGCCAAGACTGTGCGGATGCTTGCCGCCGATGATGGCCTTATATGGATCGTTATAGAAAAACAGCAGATCCGGCCCCCAGCCGATCCAGATCGGCTGACGCGATGTCAGCATGATGCGAACGGACGTCTTCAGGCTTTGTGGCCAGGTTTCCGGCGGCCCCAGCGAGGTCGACTCCCAGTCGAAGGCCCTGAGGCGGGCGCCCATTTCCCCGCCGCCAGCGAGAAACGGCGGTCCAATTACAGGAACATCGTAATGCTCGCGCTTATCTGCGGCGGCGTTATTCATATTTCCTTCCCGATCCGAAGCAGAAAACCCCGAAAGGAAAAGAAGGTTGCAACCGCTGTCCCTGCAGACCTCGAGATTGGGGAACCGAGCTGAAATCCCTCGCCGGGAGCGTCCGCCGAGCGGCAAGGCGCTACGGCGTGCGCCTGGGTAGCAAAGAGGGAGCCGCGAACCGGCTCCCTCTTGCCCTGGGCTCACTTGTTCTTGTGGCTCTGCTCGCCCGCCTTGACATGCTGCTCGTGCGAGCCGCCCTGGGTCGAGCTTCCCGAGCCTGAGCCCTTGCGGCTTTGCTCGCCCGCTTTCACGTGCTGTTCATGGGAACCGCCCTGCGAGGAAGATCCCGAGCCGCCGCTCTTGGGGCTATCGCTGCTTTTGTGGCTCTGTTCGCCCGCCTTGACATGCTGCTCGTGCGAGCCGCCTTGGTTTCCAGTCATATTGAACTCCTTGTTACGACGGAACAATCCCGCCGCATAAACAACTCCGTTAAAAAATAATATGTTCCGCAATTAAATTACAAATAGTCAATTGCATAAGCTTTACTTTTCATTTCAAAGCACAAACTATACATTCATTAGCTACAAAAAGCCATAATTATACATTATTCAATAATATTAGAAATTGATGCCTCCGCAATCTACAGGCGAAGCCGCCGGCATTGCGATCTGGTCCCCGCCGCACCTGGGCGCCGCCTCGCGATTAAAGCGTTGGATTGCTACTTGATCACCTGCTTTATAACGCGGGTGTTTGGGTCAACCAGGACCGGATCGCCGCCGATCACGGTGTAGCGATAGGGCGTGTCGCCATATTGCGGTGGCGCTTCGTGATATTCCACGCCGCTCTCCGGCAGGACCGCGCCAACCCTGACCGGTTCGTCATAGGGCGCCGGTTTCGGATGGCTGCGGAGCACGAATTCGCGAAAGCCCGCGCCCTTGTTCAGATCGATAAGCCCATTTTTCGCGCCGTCGATTCCCTGCCGCCATGAACGGGGCTTTGCACGGTAGCGTCGGGCTCCGCTCCTGGAACCGGGTTTCTCTCTGTGGCGCCCGGGTCCGCGGGAACCGCGCCTTGGGCATGGGCTCCGCAGCAGGAAATAACCAGCGTCACGAGACACGCCGCAAGCGCAGAGCCCGCACTCATGACTTCCTCCATCAAGTGAGCAAAAACGCGTTGCAACTCAGTGGGTTCCAGCGAACGGCGGCGCCGACGGCGTAAATGATGAAACATTGCCGGGGCGCAATCTCGCAGAAAATGGGAACTTCACCGGACTGGCGGCGTTGAACGGCTCTCGACGAGCATGCCGGACGCTCGCAGAACCCTTGCCTCGACGCCCTTGCGGCCAGCTCAAAAAAGCGAAAGCCCATGCCCCTGCAATCGCGCCACGGTTCGTCGTCCGATCTTGATGAGCTCACGCTCGTTTTTCGCTCCGTGCGAGAATCAAGCTCCAGTCTCGTCGCGCCGCTTTCGGACGCCGACGCAACCGTTCAGTCCATGCCGGACGCGAGTCCGGCGAAATGGCATCTCGCGCATACGAGCTGGTTTTTCGAAACCTTCGTCCTCGCGGCGAACCTGCCGCATTATCGTCACTTCGACCCGCATTACAACTTCCTGTTCAATTCCTATTACGAGGCCTTCGGCCCGCGACATGCGCGACCCCGGCGCGGCATGCTGACCAGACCGACGCTCGAAGAAATCCTCGCCTATCGCGCCCATGTCGATGCGGCGATCGAACATTTGCTGCTTGAGGCGCCGTCGCCCGGAATCGTCGAAACGATCAAGCTTGGCTGTCATCACGAGCAACAGCACCAGGAGCTTTTGCTGACGGACATCTTGCATCTCTTCGCGCAAAATCCATTGCGGCCGGTTTATCGGCTCGGCGGGGACGACAGCGTCGCCGCGGCGCCCCCGGCGGCGTCCTATGAGGAGTTCGAGGGCGGCATCATTCAAATCGGCGCCGGCGGGCTTGATTTCGCCTTCGACTGCGAGCGCCCGCGACATCGCGTTTTCATCGAGCCTTACAGGTTGAGCAATCGCCTGGTGGTCAATGCGGAATGGACGGATTTCATCGCCGATGGCGGCTATCGCAATCCGCTGCTCTGGCTTTCGGAAGGCTGGTCGAAGCTTTGCGCCGAGAAATGGTCGGCGCCGCTTTACTGGGAAGAGCGCGACGGCGAATTCTGGACGATGACGCTTGCTGGCCTTCGGCCCGTCAACCCCGCCGAGCCGGTCGTCCACGTCAGCTATTTCGAGGCCGACGCTTTTGCGCGATGGGCGAAAGGTCGCCTGCCCAGCGAAGCGGAATGGGAGCGCGTCGCACTGAACAATCCCGTCGAAGGCAATTTCCTGGAGTCCGATCTGCTGCGCCCCGCTGCCGCGTCTGCAACAAAATCCGGAATGCGGCAGATGTTCGGCGACGTCTGGGAATGGACAAGCAGCGCCTTCGCCCCCTACCCGCGCTTCCGTCCGAGCGAAGGCGCAGCGGCGGAATACAATGGAAAATTCATGTGCGGACAACAAGTCCTGCGCGGCGGCTCCTGCGTCACGCCGGTGAGCCATATCCGCGCAAGCTACCGAAATTTTTTTCCCCCCGACGCCCGTTGGCAGTTTTCCGGCCTCCGTTTGGCGGGAGACGCCAATGAGGCTTGAACGCGCGCGTCTGCCAAACCATGCGGACGCCGCGTTCCGTGAGGAAGTTTTTGCTGGACTGGCTAGTCCCCAAAAGCGCATCCCATGTTGCTGGCTCTACGACGCGCGGGGATCCCAGCTGTTCGAGGAAATCACGCGCCTCGAGGAATATTATCCGACCCGCGCGGAAGCGGAGATCCTGTCGCGCCATGCGGGCGAAATCGCCGGGTTCTGCGGCGAGCGCGGCCTGTTGTTCGAATATGGCGCGGGCTCGGCCTTGAAGTCCGAGATCTTGATCGGCGCTTATCCATCGCTCCGGCTTTATCTGCCGATCGACATCGCCGGCGACATGCTTGAACAAACCGCAATGCGAATTGGCGAGCGCTTTCCGAAATTGGACATTCGACCGATCATCGCCGATTTCAATCAGGAATTTGAGCTTCCCGCTGGTTTGCCCCCCGGTCCGAGGGCCGCTTTCTTTCCGGGGTCGACGATCGGCAATCTGAACCTTCGCGAGTCGGTCGCCTTTTTGCGCCGTCTTCGCCGGCACGTCGATGGACGAGGAAACGCCGTGATCGGCGTCGACCTGAAAAAGCGCCTCATGACGCTGCTCAATGCCTACGACGATCGCGAGGGCGTAACCGCCGCGTTCAATCTTAATCTTCTGGAGCGGATCAACCGCGAGCTTGATGGCGCGTTTCCAATCGACAGGTTTGCCCATGAGGCGCGCTGGAACGCGGAAGAATCCGCGGTGGAAATGCATCTGGTCAGCCTCGATTCGCGGATCGTCGAGGTTGCCGGTCACAGGTTCCGTTTTGCCGCCGGCGAGACCATCCACACCGAAAGCTCGCGAAAATATGACGTCGCCGCTTTCGCCGGCCTGGCGGCGCTGGGCGGATGGCGCGTGGCGAAGATCTGGCGCGACGAGAAGGGGCGCTTCGCTGAAATCGGGCTGGAGGCGTCTTCCTAGCCAAGCCGGGTCCGCGTCCGCTCACGCGCGGCCCTTTGGTTCGCGCCCGAAAATCTCGCGCAATCTAGTCTTTGCTGTCTGAAGCTTTTTTTTTCGCGCGGCGCTTAAATTGGCGCCGGCCCTGTTGATGTAGAAGGTCAGCATCGACATGGCCGAACGGAAGGGCGCGGCTTTTCGGCGCTGGCTCCGTTCAGCGGAACGTTTCAGCGATTGTGCAATTTTGGTCGGATCGTCGCTTTTGAAAATATCCTTTTCGAGATCCATCGCATCGCTGTTTTGCGTGACCTCTCCAGACCATTTGCGTTCCCGATTGCTTTCCTGTTTTTTGCGCGCCGGCATTTCCGTTTCCTCTCGACATTCTATAGACTGCGCGCCGCGAAAGCTGCGCGCGGGGCCGGAGCGGTTGGTTCCGGCCCCGGATCGACGACCGGCGCCTCGCCTGGCGTAACATTCGGAATCTCGCTCGGCGGCCGCTCACCGGGGCGGGGCGGCGCCATCGGCGGATCGGGCATCGGAAACGGCCCCGGCGGCTGCGATGGCGGATCGTGAATTGGCGATGGACCCGACGGCTGTGGCCTGGGAACAGGAACTTCAGCCGGGGGCGATGTCGGATCGTTCGCGGGGGTCATCAGATATCCTTTGCGCTGTCGCCGGCGGCGACCTCGTTTCCTTCCGCGATTGCGCCAGCGCGCTTCCGAGGAAAGCGACGCCCGCGGCGGCCGCTCCGCCCAACATTATGTTGCGCCTGACAGCATCGTGTCGGAAACCCGCCCAACGCCAGATTATTCTTAAAGTTCCGGCGTTCGCCGATCTCCGGAGCGGGTTAAACAGCGAAGCCGCCAAAGAAAACTCGTGTTCATCCATATGAGATGAGCGCTGGAAACCATCGATGCGTTGCGCGAAGACGTCGATGCACGGACGGCGATCGCAAGCGTCAATCAGCGTCGCCGTTCACCGCACCGATGATTTTTGTCGCGGCGGGATTTGGCGCAGGTCTCATTGTCGGCTTGTGGAGACAACGCGATATCGAGTGGGGACCGCGCGACAACGCGGGCGCCTTCCGTCGACAGGAACAGGCCAATTGACGCTGGTCAGTCTTACCAGCGCCAACGCCATAGAAATGACGACGTTGCAGCACTCCTCGCGAGCGTTCGTGCACGGCATCGACAAGTCGCGCTGTCGCCGGGAGCGCGGTCACGCCGCTGCGCGCTGATTGACTCCGCTCTCGGCGATTTGACTCAACGCCTTGTCCGTCGCCACTTCTTCCGCGAGATTTTGCTCCAGCAGGCGCGCGCATTCCGGTTTCCCCAGAAGCTTCGCCCAGGCGATCAAACTGCCATAGCGGGTAATTTCATAATGCTCCACCGCCTGCGCGGAAAAGATCAGGGCGGAGTCCATGACGTCCTTGTTGTCGGCGTCGCCGACGGTGGTGTCGGCCTCTTCGAGAATGCCGTCGATCGCGGGACAATCGACGCCCTGGATCTCCGCGTCATACAGGCGGAAGACCTCTTCCAGTCGCTTCACCTGCCCTTCCGTTTCATGCAGATGCTTTTCAAATCCCTGTTTCAGCAGCGGGTCCGTGGCTTTGTCCACCATATCCGGCAGCGCCTTGAGGATCTGGTTCTCCGCGTAATAAATGTCGCGAAGCGCGTGAACGAACAGGTCGTTCATGGAATGAACATCTTTCGACCACCAACCCATGGCGCATCATCCTTCACATTGAGGGAAATAACTCGCCTTCCGGAAAGGGAAAGCGCCTGTGGAACGCCTCGCTGGAAAAAAGGTTTCATTGGAGCAGCTGACAACAGGTAAGCTACAGCACAGACCGCAGACGCCTTGGCTGAAGCATAGCAGCCGTGCGATCGGCGTCATTTTTACGACTTAGACTTAACATTTATTGCTATAATACGTTTAAAAATAAACCATATAGACATTTATATTTGCGTGTCATTGGAACAAAATCATCAATAGGTCACTTTTCAGGGGGCGCCGACACGGTTCGGCTTACCAACAGTCCAACAATTACGTTTATTGGGAGGGCTCGATGCGGAAGACTCTATTTGTGACGACGGCCGTCGCAGCGCTAGCGATTTCGCCCGCGAGCTGGGCGCAGCAGGAGCGCGCGCCTGGCGGCGCAGGCGGGGAACCAGGCATGAACAGCAAGGAAGCGCCCGCCATCAAAGCTCGGGGTGAAAAAACGGGATCTCCGTCGCGCGATGAAAAAGCCATGTCGGGAGAAAACGAAAAAGCGTCGAAGCCGGCAATGAGAGCCGACGAACAAAAAATGGATTCGAGGGGCAAAGGCGCAAAGGCCGAGGATAGCGGCATGAAGGAACAGCCCGGCGCCGCGTCCCGTTCCGAATCCGACAACACCAACATGCAGCAGAAGCGCGGAGCCAGGGAGAGCCAGGGAAGGGAAGAGCGCGGAATGCAGCAAGGTCAGGGCCGGGACGAACGTGGAATCGAGCAGAGCCAAGGCCGCGACGAACGTGGCGTGCAGGGTGAGCAGCGTGGACAGCGAGCCACTTCGACCGAAGGCGGCGAAAGAGGCGGCGGGCAGATTTCATCCGAACAGCGCAGCAAGCTGAGAACCGGCTTCAAGGGCGTCCAGGTTCGCGAAGCATCGGGCGTCGGCATCACCAATGTTCGTGTCGGCGCAAGCATTCCCAGGACTGTGAGCGAATATTGGGAGCCGGTTCCGGCCTCGATCCTGGAAATCGTTCCCGCCTGGGGCGCCTATCGCGTCGTTCGTATCCACGACGAGATCGTCATCATCGATCCCGCCACATTCGATATCGTCTACGTCTTCTGAAATGCGATGAGAGGAAGACGCGCCGAAGGCGCGTCTTCCGTTTTCCGTTGCCCGCGTCGAATTAGGGGTGGTGCGCGTGAAGCGACTGAACAACAGGTCTGATCCACTGATCAAACTCATTGCGGCGAACCTGTTCGGCGGAGCGGTTCTGGGGGCGATATTGGCGACGGTTTTGCTGGTCTTCGACATGGCTGACTTGCGCACGCTCGCCCTGTCGGGCGACACCGCGCTCACCGCCATTGTCATGCTATTCGTTTGCTCGGCGTCGACATTCGCCACCGCGGCTATTGCCGGCGCCATTATGATGCTTGCCGTGAGCGATAACGACGACATTTCCGGCAACGCGAAAATGGAACTTGGCCTCGTCGCCGATCGGCATTGAATTGCAGCGACTCGCTCGTCGGCTCCGTTATCGATTCTGCGGGGCGTCCGGTTGGTCCGAGGCCCCGGGCTGAGTTTTATTGGCGTTATGGTGGCCCACCACGCATCCGGCCGCCGCGCCCATCTTGCCGTGCCCTACCATATGTCCGGCGACGCCTCCCACGATAGCGCCCTTGATGCATCCTTTCGCCATCACCGGAGCGGGCGAAGCGGCAAGCACAAGAAAGACCGCGGCCAGCAATTTCGAATTCCGTTTCGAATTCATTGTCATGATTGCTCCCATAGGCGCTCAGCCTTGCCGTGATTGGCGGCTTTTTAGCGCCCCGCTTTTATAACGATGTGGCCGGGAGCGGCGTTCCCTGCGCGGGTGACGCCGCGCCTATGGGGTTAACCGACGACGAGTCGAGGCCGCTCGCGCGCGCTTTCGACCAATTTGCGATAGACGGAAATATAATCCATCGCCATGCGGCGGGACGTGAACCTTTCCTCGAATTTCATGCGAATTATTTTGCGCGACAGCTGCTCGACCTTGCGCACCGCTTCGACGGCGCCGGTCTCGTCCTCGACGACAAAACCGGTGACGCCGTCTTCGATGATTTCGGCGACGGATCCGCGGTTGAAAGCCACCACCGGCACGCCGCAGGCCATGGCTTCGATCATCACCAGGCCGAAGGGTTCGGGCCAATCGATCGGAACCAGCAGCGCGGTCGCGCCGCTCAAAAATTCCGCTTTGCGATCATCGCCGATTTCGCCGATGAATTCCACGTCCGGCGCATCGAGCAGAGGACGAACCACTTCACTGAAATAATCAAAGTCGGCGCGATCGATCTTCGCGGCGATTTTGATCGGGATCCCGCAGCGCCGGGCGATGCGGATGGCGTTATCGAGTCGCTTTTCCGGAGAGACCCGGCCGAGAAAGGCGAGGTAAGACGGTCTCGCGGGCCTTGGCCGCAACAGGTTTACCGGCAATCCGTGAGGGATCGTCGCGACCCAGTTGGCGCCTGGCAAGGGACGCAGTTGCGACTTGGAAATCGAGATGACCGGCACGGAGGAGAAAGTCTCGAAAACAGGCTGATGTTCGGGCAGGTCCAGCCGTCCATGCATGGTCGTGACGAAGGGAGTCCTCTGCTGCGACATCAAGGAAAAAGCGTAATAATCGGTATGGAAATGCATCAGGTCGAATTCGTCGGCGCGTCGAAAAATCTTTTCGAGCATCATCATATGCAAGGCGTTGGGGTCGCGAACGGCGCCGTCGAGCCGCAAGGCGCGAGGCCACATCGGCTCAAGCCTGGCGTCGGTCACCGAATCGCCGCTGGCGAACAGGGTCACGTCGTGTCCAAGCGCAACCAGGTCTTCGGTGAGCCAGGAAATGACCCTTTCGGTTCCTCCGTAAAGCATGGGCGGAACGGCTTCCGTCAACGGGGCGATTTGGGCGATACGCATTGAGATCCATCCTTTCCCTTGCAGTCTGATCAATCACGAAACATCGCCCGCTTCGCGGCGAAACCGCGCTGCTCGAACGTCAGCGATCAAACGCCACGCAGTTTTCTTTGGTTTCATGGCAGCGGAATTATTGCGCTCTAGCGGGAATCGACGAACCGCAGTCGCGCCAACGCCGCAAGGCTTGAGACCGGTTCGAGGACGACATCTCCAAGGTCAAGCCCGAGCCTATTTCGGCTGGACCGTGGGATCGCCGCCCGGGCTTCCGGGAGGAGGAACCACCGGCATGGCGCCGGCGGGAGGCGCCGACACTTGGCGAAGGTCGCCCGCAACTCGGCGAAAGCCGGCGCGGACGCGCAACCAATCTGACCAGCCACGCGTTGCAAGCGCTGGATGGCGGGGCCTCAAGCCGCTCATTTCGGGAGAGCTGATGAAAAGATTATTGATCGTAACCGCCTGCGCTCTGATGTGCGCCCCGGCGCTGGCTCAATCGGCGAGCGAAAAGCTCGGCTCCAATTCCGCGCTCGGCATCAGCCCGACGACTGTGGATTTTGTTTCCGAAGCCGCGACCGGCGGCCTATTCGAAATCAAGACAAGTCAACTGGCGCTGACGCGCGGTGACGCGTCGAGCAAGTCCTTCGCCCAGACGATGATCGCAGACCACAAGAAGGCCGACGCCGAACTGAAGGATCTGGTGCAATCGAAGAAGATCGACGTGACGATTCCCGGCGACCTGACGAAGGCGCAACAGTCGAAACTGGAAAAGCTGGAACAGCTGAAAGGCGCGGATTTCGACAAGCAATATCGCGACGATCAGTACAGCGCGCACAAGGACGCGGTGTCGTTGTTCCAGCGCTATGCGAAGGGCGGCGATAACCCGGCGCTCAAGCAATGGGCGCAGCAGACGCAGTCGATGCTGGAGCATCATCTCGAAATGGCGCGGCAGCTGTACAGGCAGGCAGCGAACTAATTCCGCCCCCAGGTTCAGCGCGAGCGCACTTCATGTTGGCAGGAGCGCATATGGCGTCGCGTCCGTTCTGGAAAGGCTACCTGAAGCTGTCGCTCGTGACATGCGCTGTGGCCCTGACTCCTGCGATAACGGAAAATGCGAAGATCCGCTTTCATGTCCTGAATCGGCGCACCGGCAATCGCGTCGTCAGCCGCTACGTCGATGCGGATGACGGCGATCCGGTCGAGGAGGATGACCTCGTCAAGGGTTATCCGAAATCGGAGAACGAGTTTGTCCTCCTTGATGACGACGAACTGGAAAGCTTGGCGCTCGAAAGCACCCGAACCATCGACATTGAACGTTTCGCCCCCGAAGACGCGATCGACTGGATGTGGTTCGATCGGGCCCATTACATGACGCCCAACGATAAAGTGGGCGAGGAGGCCTTCGCGGTTATCCGCGAAGCGATGAAGGCGACGAAAACGGTCGCGCTTTCGCGCCTTGTTCTCTACCGCCGCGAGCGACCGGTCATGCTGAAACACAGCGGCAACGGCATCATCCTCTGGACCTTGCGCTATGCCGACGAAATACGAAATTCAAAAAACTATTTTGAAGGCATAGTCGATGTGAAGGCCGACCCGCCGGCGCTCGTTCTAGTCGAAAAACTCATCGACAAAATGAGCGCGCCCTGGAGCGCAAACCTGGTGCGCGATCCGACCCAACAAAAACTTCAGGACATGATCGCCGCGAAGCGCAAGGGTCAACAGGTTGCGAGCAAGGCCGCCGATGTTGCGCGCCCGACGGGCAAGGTCATCGATATCATGGACGCGCTGCGTAAAAGCCTGAAGGCGGAAACCGGATCGCCGAAATCGCGCTGATGTACAATTCGAGAATTGCGGGCGGCGCATGACGGCTTGGTCAGATAGGACGATCATGGCCGCGCCCGCTTCAAAAAACCCAGGAAATCGCGAAAAGTTCAAAAATAATTTTCGGCTAATCGATTGAAATCACGTTATATTATGACGATAGGGAGACGGGCGCGTCCGGCTTTAGCCAGACTTCTTCCGCCGCGACGCGCTTTGGCGTAATGGCGCGGCCTGCTCGCGAAATTGCGCCCACGGAATCGTCTCGATCGCCGACATTCGCGCGGGCGTATTGGCGATGGTGAAATGGGCCGGACCGATGGCGTCGTTCAGTTCGCTCCAGTCGATCGGCATCGATACCGGCGCGCCCGGACGCGCCCGCGGGCTGTATGGCGCGATCGCCGTCGCGCCGCGCTGGTTGCGCAAATAATCGACAAAGATTTTTCCGCGCCGCGACGCCTTGGCGATGGTCGATACGTAGAAGTCGGGGCTATCCGCGGCCATGGCGTCGGCCATGGCTTTGCAAAACGCCTTGACCTCCGGCCACTCGGCCTGCGGCCGCAGCGGCGCCGCGACATGCAGTCCCTTGCCTCCAGACGTCTTGATGAACGCCGTCAGTCCCTCGCTCTGCAGTCGATCGCGTGTTTCCTGCGCCGCCGCGATAATTCGCTCCCAGGAAACGTCCTCGCCGGGATCGAGATCCATGATCAGCATGTCCGGCCTTTCCAGATCGTTCGCCATCGATCCCCAAGGGTGAATTTCCAGCACCGCGCCTTGTGCGAGCGTCAGGAATCCGTCGAGGTCATTGATCCCGATGAGGACGCCGGGCTCGCGCGGATCGCGAAGCGCAACCAGCGCCGACCCCGCGCCTTTCCAGAGATGTTTCTGGAAGAACTGCTCCCCCGTGATGCCTGTCGGGCAGCGAAGCAGCGCCAACGGACGACCGACGACGAAGGGCGCCGCATGGGGCCAGATTTCCGCGTAATAATCCGCTAGCCCCTCCTTCGTCACGCCGGCGTCCGGCCAGTAGATCCGGTCGGCGTGGGTGAGCTTGATATTCCGCCGAGAGTCCATTGATTGCCGAAGCTCCTGGGATTGTCGTGGCTCCTGGGATTGCCGCCTTGACGGCTCCGTCTCGCGTAAAACCGCGCTCGCGGCTTTGTCCTCCCGCAACCCGCGAAAGGAAGCGTGTCGCAGATGACCGTCGGCGGTCCATGCGCGAAATTCGATCTCCGCGATCAGTTCCGGTTTGACATATCGCAGCTGGCGCGATTCCTCCGTCGTGAGCCTGTCCGCGAAAGGCGTTTTCTGAATTTGCAGAGGATCGAGTTTCTGAAACAAGCTTTGCGCCATCGCAGCGGAAAAACCTGTCCCCACCCGCCCGGCGTACTTCAATACGCCGTCCTCATAAAAACCCAACGCCAGCGCGCCGATCGCTCGCCGGGAAACCGTCGATGGCGTGAAGCCTCCGATCACGAATTCCTGCCGGGCTGTGCACTTCGACTTGATCCAGGCTTTGCCGCGCCCCGATCGGTAGGGCGCGTCCTTCTTTTTCGACACCACGCCTTCGAGGCTCAAGCGACAGACATGGCGAAGAACCAGCGCGCCGCTTTGCTCGAAATGTTCGCTGTAGCGCAGCGCTCCTTTTCGTCCCGCCAGGATTTTTGCGAGCAGCCCCTTGCGTTCGATCAGCGCGGCGGCGCGGAGATCGTAGCCGTCGCAATAGAGGATGTCGAAAAGGTAGAATCTGAATCGGTCGCTGCGTCCCTCGCCAAGATCGCTCTGCAGCGCGGAAAAATCCGACGCGCCGTTGCCATTTTCGACGACAAGTTCGCCATCGAGCACTGCGGTATTCACAGGAAGCTTGCGAAGCGCATCGTTCACGTCGGCGCCGAATCTCTGCGTCCAGTCGAGCCCATTGCGCGTCAGCAGCGTCACCTTGCCGGATTCAATCCGCGCCTGCAGACGATAGCCGTCGAACTTGATCTCATGCAGCCATCCGGCCGCAACCGGCGGCTTGGACGCCAATGAGGCCAGCGCGGGCTCGATAAACCTCGGCGTCGGCGCCTTTTTCGCGCCCTTGATTTGTGAAGGCGCAACTGGCGGAGCGGGAGGAGCGGCGCCTGTGTCCGCGACCTCCGCCAAAGTGCGGCCGGTTTTTGCGGAGGCCGGTTGCTCGTCGAGAATGTCGGCGTCCTGCTCTGCGCGCGCCGCTTCGTCGTCGCCCTTGATCAGAAGCCAGTTTTCATGTTTTTCGCGGGGCTTTGGCGCCATGCGCACGAGATGCCAGCGGCCGTTCAACTTTTCGCCCTCGAGTTCGAAATCGAGATGGCCCTTGGCGAGGCTTTTTACGGGGTCATGCAGGGGCCGCCACGAGCCCTTGTCCCACACGATCACCGTTCCCGCGCCGTATTCCCCCTTCGGTAT
The DNA here is from genome assembly GCF_052145335.1 of Rhodoblastus sp. Classification (GTDB taxonomy): domain Bacteria; phylum Pseudomonadota; class Alphaproteobacteria; order Rhizobiales; family Beijerinckiaceae; genus Rhodoblastus. Next base: position 16,495 of record NZ_JBKQOU010000012.1, on the reverse strand, counting down.
ATTTCCTTCGAAATCCCCATATTCGAGTGGATGGTCCTCGACCTCGACGGCCAGCCGTTTTTCGCCGGGCACAAGGCTCGGACCTTTGGTGACGGCCCAGCTTTTCAGGACGCCGTTTAACTCAAGGCGAAGATCATAGTGCAGCCGCCGCGCGGCGTGCTTCTGTACGACGAACTTGCCAATTGAAGACCGTTGTTTTTTTGCGCCGGGCGCGCCTGGAGGCTCGCCAGTCTTGTTGAAATCGCGTTTGCTGCGGTAAGCCCCCAGCGCCATGGATCAACCCGCCTTGCTGCGTTTTGCGCCGGCCCGTCGGCCTCCCTGCTGGGGCTTGGGAGAGGGCTTGGAGGAAGACTTGGAAGCAGACTTGGAAGAAGACTTGGAAGAAGACTTGGAAGCAGACTTGGCGGTCTTTCCCCGCCTCTCGCTTTTGACGGACAGGCCAGCGCTATCGCGCAGAGCCCGCATGAGATCCATCGAAGGGGTGGGCTTCCCTTTGGGAGGCGCGGCGATCGTGCGGCCCTCCAATTTGGCCTTGACGAGATCGGCCAGCGCCGACTCGTAACGATCGACATACTGCGCGGGATCGAAAGGAGCCTGCTTCGTCTTGATGATGTGTTTGGCGAGATCGAGCATTTCGCCCGGTATCCTCAGATCTGGAATTTCGCCGAAAACTTCAGCCGCGCGACGAAGCTCGTAATCGAAGTGCAGCGTGGTCGCGATCATCCCCGATTCATAGGGGCGGATCAGCAAGGTGCGGAGCCTCCGGAAAACCACGGCCTCAGCGATGGCGCCAGCATGGCGGTCGCGCAAGCCCTCGCGCAGGATGCTGAAAAACTCGACATCGCGATTGCTCGCCGGGGTCAGGTAATAGGGCTTGTCAAAGCAGGTTTCGTCGAAGTCGGCGAGCGCGACAAAGGCGTGGACTGAAAGGATCTTGTCGCTCTTGGGGCCGGCTTCGGCGATCTCCTCGGCTTCAAACGAAACGTATTGATCCTTCTCCGTCTCATAGCCCTTGACCTGATCGTCCTTTTCGACGCGTTCGTCGGTGACGCTATCGAAAAATTCGCGGCGGACGCGGTGACCGGAAGCCCGATTGACCGTGTTCAACGCAATCCGCTCGGAAGTCGAAGCGGCGGTGAAAAGGGCGACCTCGCAGGTCGCCGCTTCCAGGCGAAGAAAGCCCTTCCAGTTTGCTCGGGGGGCCACGCGAAATGCTCCGGGAACCCGGCGGCCGCCTGTTCGCCGGCGACCGCCGCATCGAAACGTCTAGGCTTTGTCAACCGCCTTCTTGACGGTGTCCTTGGCGGCGCCGCCGGCCTTCTGCGCGGAGCCTTTCAGCTCCTGAGCGGCGCCCTTGGCGCGCAGGTTATCGTCGCCCGTCGCAGAGCCGACGCCCTGTTTCACCTTGCCCGCCATTTCGTTGGCGGCGCCCTTGATTTTGTCCGTCTTGCTGGTGGTCATGATTGCATTCTCCGTCATGGTTCGGCGCCTCGGGACTCAAAACCCCATGCTTCGAGTCGGGAGCGGTGGTGAGCGCCAATGCGCGTCGCAATCGGGGCTCAGGTAAACTGCGCGTCTCCGGCCAGGAAGATTGTCAAATTCAGGATAACCGGCCTTCCGCGACAGCGCCTAATTTACTGAAAACAAACGTCTCTTGGCTTCGATCGTTCCGAATCCCAGCGAAGTTCGAAATCATGCCCCAATGGGACGCATGCGCTCAGGAACGCGTGCGAATGCCGTCGTTGCTTCTTTCCCGATCCTCGACGCCGACGTGCAGATGTGGAAACCGGTCGAGTATGCGCTTGGCTTCCGCTGCGGCGGCGTCCCAACTGTCGAAACTGCGCTTGGCCTGTGCATCGACCAACAGCACATAACGCCCGGTTTCAGGGGGCTTGCGGTTCTTCGCAGATGTTTGATTGGCTGCGCGCATGATCGCCTCAGTGATGGTACAGGAGGGCTATCAAGATGATGATCGGAATCGGAACCCCAAGCAGCCAAAGCAGAATACCCCTACCCATGATTCCATGCTCCCTTTTTCGATGACGACGGCGCGTTTCGCATTCGCGTGCAAGGCCGCTACGCCGTGACGCTGAGCGAGGCGGAATTCGTCGTTGCATTGAGTGGTGATGATGAACGTCGCATTGCCAAAGCAGTCGCGAACCAGGCATCAACGCTCGCCCTGTGAAGAAGTTCCCCAACGTGGTGGAACGCCCGTTTTGCGCTAGACACTAAAGGTTTGCCCTCAGATCTCTCTCATCACCTGGGCATAAGCAAGCAAGGCGAACAAAGCCGTTCCGCCGATGATATTGCCAAACAGCACGGGCAATCCGAACTGCGCCAGCATCGCGCCCCAGCCAACAGCGCCGTCGAGCACAAGCATGAAAGCTTCGACGCCGCCAGCAACGATATGCATCAGGCCGCCGGCGACAATCAGCCAGGTCATCATGGCGATAACCTGGAATTGCGCCGCTTCCGCGCCCGGCAGCATCCACACCAAGGCGGCCATGAGAAAACCCGCGGCGATCGCCTTGAACAGCATTTCCGGCCAGCCGTGATTTTGAATGTGAAGGCTGATGTTCAACATTTCCTGCTTCAGCCCAGGTTCGAAGACCGGCGTCAAATCGAAGAACAGCGCGGCGCACAGCGCTCCCGCCATATTTGCAACGAAGACGATGCACCACAATCGGACCAGTTTCACGACATTGCCGAAGTCGAATTCGGCGAGCACCGGCAGCACCGCGGTGATGGTGTTTTCGGTGAACAATTGCTGGCGGGACAGGATCGCCACGATGAAACCGACGCAGTAACCGAAATCAGCGATCAGCGGCCGCCAGGGCGCGTCGGGCAGGCGCGACTGCAATATCGCCTGGGCCAGCAGCGAAAGGCTGATCGACAGGCCGGCGGCGAAGCCGGACCACCACAGCGATATCGCCGGGCGCGCCATTTCCTCCTCGCCAAGTTTCCGCACGACCGCATAAATCACCGGCGTGGGCGGGCTGGATCGGTCTTCGACCTCGCGAGCGTCGGCCTGGCGCTTGCGCGCATCCTGTCCGCTGTTGCGCTCGGCGCGGGCGCCATCGCCTTCGTTTCCGATTTCCGTCGTCTTTTGATCCATCGCTCTTTGCTCCACATGGGGCAAAGACCCGACCTCGCGGTCAAGCTCGACGAGCCCTAGTCGCCATGGGCCGCCCCATTTGGCTGGACGCTTCAGGCGGCCGGTTGGTTTCAATGGCGCAGATTTTCGCGGAGCGCCTTACTTCGCCTTTTCGTCCAGCCTCTTGCCGTAAGACACGGCATAGGCGGACGAACGGAAGGCGAGGATCGGATCGGGCGAAGTCTCGATTCCGGCGCTGACCAGATTGGGATCGTAGTTGATATCCTCGCATTGGCCCGCGGCGTCCTCGCCCACCTTGGTCAAGGTCAGGGTCCCCGCCTTGATCTCGCGCCGGTTCGCCGGCCAGGGGATGGTGGGATTGTCGATCGGATCGTCTTTTTCGCCCAGCACGACAACCATGTCCCAAAGAATGGGCCCTTTTTGCGCACGCTCGGACAATCGTGCCGCCAGGAAATCTTTCGGCAAAGTGGTCATTTCCTCGTCGCTGATAAATTTCTCGCCGTCGCGCGGTTCGAAGCGCCATTTCACCCATTGCGCCTTTTTGCCGGAATCGACGAATTTGAAGGCGTGCACGCTGTAAAAAGCCGTCTCGGCGTAAGAGGCCGGCGGATTGTGCGTCGCCATCCAGCCGGCAAAATTCTTGAACTCGGGATGATTGGCGACATAGGTTTTCAGCTTTTCGGGATCCGTCTTGCCGGTGGCGGGATCGGGGACCTGGGCTTGCAGCAGCTCAAGAAAGTCCGCTGGCTTCGCCGCCAGGAACACCGGAACCTGGATCATCGTCATGTTCTGCAATTCGCCGCCGGGAAGCTGGAATTGCAAAGCCATGCCAATCGGATTCTTGAGCGTATCGGCAACGGCCGGATCTGGGCCGGAAACGGAAAAGCGCGCCGTGACCGGAACGGATTGTCCGGAAAACAGGGTCGAGGCGCTGAGCGCCCCGGCGTCCGCGCCGGCCTGGAACGAGCCCGAGGCGCAAAGGCCCTTGGCGTGGTTGCGACGCAGTCCCGCATGCACGCCGGAAAGCTTTTCGAACGTGGCGATCACCGCATCCGCGCTTGGCTCCTCCTGCGCCCATGCCTCGGCGGGAGGCAGGCCGAAGCTCGCGCTTGCCAGCAAAGCCAGAATGGGGAAAGCACGATTGCGCATGATCTGCTCCGTTTCAGCGGATGCGCGCTTCAAACGACCAGCGCGCGATATAGTTCCGCATGAACAGGCTTCTACCTATCACCGCATCGTTCGGGACCATGACGCGGCGGCTTACGCCTTCAGCGACGCGATATCGATGACGAAACGATAGCGGACGTCGTTCTTCAGCATCCGCTCATAGGCCGCGTTGATCTCGTCGATGCGGATCATCTCGATGTCGCTGACGATATTATGCTCGCCGCAGAAATCGAGCATTTCCTGCGTTTCCGCCATGCCGCCGATCAGCGAACCCGCGACGGTTTTCCTCCCGAAAATGAGATTGACCCCCAGCACGGGATCGAGCGCAGTCAGCGCGCCGACCAGCACCATCGCCCCATCGAGCTTCAGCAGCGCCAGATAGGGATTGATATCGTGACCGACCGGAATGGTGTTGAGCAGGAAATCGAATTTTCCACGCGCTTTTTTCATCGCCTCGTCGTCGCGCGAGACCAGCACCTCGTCGGCGCCGAGGCGCAAAGCGTCCTTGCCCTTTTCTGGAGAGGTGGTGATCATGGTCACCCGCGCGCCCATCGCCTTGGCCAGTTTCACGCCCATGTGGCCGAGACCGCCAAGGCCGACGATCCCGACATTCTGCCCCTTGCCGACCTTCCAGTGGCGCAGCGGCGAATAGGTGGTGATGCCGGCGCACAGCAGCGGCGCCACCGCCTTCAGATCGAGATTTTCCGGAACTTTGACGACAAATCGCTGTTCCACGACGATCTGCTCCGAATAGCCGCCGAAGGTAAGGTTTTTCGTTTCCCGCTCGCGCGAATTATAGGTTCCGGTGAAACCCTCGCAGCAATATTGCTCTTCACCGGCCTCGCAGGGCTCGCAGCGGCGGCAGGAATCGACCATGCAGCCGATCCCGGCGAGATCGCCCGCTTTGAATTTGGTCACATGCTCTCCAACCGCGACCACGCGGCCGACGATTTCATGGCCGGGGACCATGGGATAAAGCGAACCGCCCCAGTCGTCGCGCGCCTGATGCAGGTCGGAATGGCAGACTCCGCAATAGAGAATGTCGATCCGCACGTCATGCGGGCCGGGATCGCGGCGTTCGAAGGAAAAGGGCGCAAGCGGCGCGTCCGGCGCCGGCGTGGCATAGGCTTTGACTTTGAACATGGCGGGGATTCCGGGACGAGAAAAAGCGAGCTGGCAGGCTAGGCGCGCGGGCCCTTACCGGCAACCTCTCATGAGGAGCGATTATGGAAGAGCGGGTTTGCGTGAAAGCATGAGCCGCGTCGTCGCCCGTGGCAAAGGCTCTAGAAGCCCGGCAGCGCTAGAGTTTTCCAATACCGTCATCGCGAGCTAAGCGACAGGCGCCGGAACTAGAAGCAGCCTTGCTTGCCAGCCATTGGATGGCCGCGTCGCTTCGCTCCTCGCGATGACGTGAGATCTGCGGCCGAGCGCTCAGATGAAATCGATCTTCACGATTTCATAGCTCTTGCCGCCGCCGGGAGTGTTCACTTCCACCGCATCGCCGACCTTCTTGCCGATCAGGGCGCGCGAGATCGGCGAGGAGATCGACACTTTGCCCGCCTTGACGTCGGCTTCGCTGTCGCCAACGATCTGGTAACGCTTTTCGGACTCGGTGTCCTCGTCGATCAAGGTCACGGTGGCGCCGAACTTGATCGTATTGCCCGACAATTTGCTGACGTCGATGATGTCGGCGCGCGAAATCTTGTCCTCCAGTTCGGCGATTCGTCCCTCGTTGAGCGATTGCGATTCCTTCGCGGCATGATACTCGGCGTTTTCCGACAGATCGCCATGCGACCGCGCTTCGGCGATAGCCTGGATGATGCGGGGACGCTCCTCCTGCTGGCGGCGCTTCAATTCCGCCTCGAGGGCCGCGAATCCGGCGAGGGTCATGGGAAGCATTTCCATCCTGCGACTCTTTCAATTTTTTCTGGCCGGGGCGCCATGGAAAGACGCCGCCGGGGACAAAAGCGTAACGCGCCCGTTGGGGCGCGTCGGCGGCTATTGGCAAGCCGGATGTTCATGATGATACAGCGCGGGCTTCAGGTCAATTCCCGTGATTTCGACTGGTTACCCGATCGAAATTCGTCGCGCCGGCGAGGGCGCGGCTCAGACGAAATAGTCTTGCAAGGCGCGAACTTCCAGCTCGCCGGCGAGAAAAGCCTTGACCCCTTCGGCCGCCGCCAGCGCCCCGGCGAGGGTCGTGTAATAGGGCGCCCGGTGCAGCAGGGCCGCGCGCCGCAGCGAGCGCGAATCGGCCAAAGCCTGCGCGCCTTCGGTGGTGTTGAACACCAGTTGCACGCCGCCGTTCTTGATGGCGTCCACGACATGCGGCCGCCCTTCCGATACCTTGTTGATTCGCTGCGCCGGAATGCCCTGTTCGTTGAGAAAGCGCGCCGTGCCGCCGGTGGCGAGCACCTTGAAGCCGAGCTTCGACAAAAGCCTCACCGCGTCGAGCACCCGCAGCTTGTCGACCTCGCGCACCGACACGAACAAGGCGCCCGACGTCGGCACTTTCGTTCCCGCTCCGAGCTGGCTCTTGGCGAAGGCGACGTCGAACGAGCGGTCGAGGCCGATCACCTCGCCGGTCGAGCGCATTTCCGGCCCCAGCACCGTATCGACGCCGGGGAAGCGGGCGAAGGGGAATACCGCCTCCTTCACCCCGACATGGCCGCCCTTCCAGGGTTTAAGGCCAAAGCTGGCGAGACTTTCGCCCGCCATGATGCGCGAAGCGATTTTCGCCAACGGCAAGCCGATCACCTTGGCCACGAAGGGCACCGTGCGCGACGCCCGCGGATTGACTTCGAGCACATAGATCTCGTCGCCCTTGAGCGCGAATTGCACGTTCATCAACCCGCCGACGTTCAACGCCAGCGCCATTTTGCCGGTCTGCTGTTCCAGTCGGGCGATCATTTCCGGCGCCAGCGAGCGCGGCGGCAGCGAACAGGCCGAATCGCCCGAATGAATGCCGGCTTCCTCGATATGCTCCATCACCCCGGCGACGAACACGTCCTTCCCATCGCACAGGCAATCGACGTCCATCTCGACCGCGTCGATCAGATAGCGGTCGAACAGCAGCGGGTTCTTGCCCAGCACCATGTTGATCTGGCCGGTCTTGTCATTGGGGTAGCGCGCCTTGACGTCGGACGGCACCAGGCCCGGCAGGGTTCCAAGCAGGTAATCGTCGAGGTCCGAGCCGTCGCGGATGATCGCCATCGCCCGCCCGCCAAGCACATAGGAAGGCCGCACTACCAGTGGCAGGCCCAGCTCCTGCGCGACTATCCGCGCCTGTTCGACCGAATAGGCGATGCCGTTCTTTGGCTGTTTCAGGCCGAGCTTGTCGAGCAGCCGCTTGAACTGGTCGCGGTCCTCGGCGAGGTCGATCGAATCGACCGAAGTGCCGAGAATGGGAATGCCCGCGTCTTCCAGCGCCTTGGCCAGTTTCAGCGGCGTCTGGCCGCCGAACTGCACGATCACGCCCTTCAGCGTCCCCGCCTCCTGCTCCTTGGCGAGAATTTCCAGTACGTCCTCACGAGTCAGCGGCTCGAAATAGAGCCGGTCGGAAGTGTCGTAATCGGTCGACACCGTCTCCGGATTGCAGTTGATCATGATGGTTTCATAACCGGCCTCGCTGAGCGCGAAACAGGCGTGGCAGCAACAATAATCGAATTCGATGCCTTGGCCGATGCGGTTCGGGCCGCCGCCGAGAATGACGATTTTTTCGCGCGATGAGGGGCGCGCCTCGCAGGCGGGAACGCCGGCGAAAGGCGCCTCATAGGTCGAATACATGTAGGCGGTCGGGGCGAAAAACTCGGCCGCGCAGGTGTCGATGCGCTTGTAGACCGGCCGCACGTTCAAGGTTCGCCGCAACCGGGCCACCTCCGCCTCGGATTTTCCGGTCAGCGAAGCCAGCTGAATGTCGGAAAAGCCCGCCGCCTTGAGCATGCGCAGGTTTTCCGCGTCCTCTGGCAGGCCGAAGGTCTTGATCTTGCGCTCCAGCTCGACGATTTCGCGGATGCGCGCGAGGAACCACGGGTCGATCTTGCAGGCTTCGAAAATCTCCTCGTCGCTCATGCCCATGCGCATGGCCTGCCCGACCATCAGCAGCCGGTCGGGCGTGGGAGTTCCCAAGGCGCCGCGCAAAACATTCTTGTCGTCGCCCTTGCCCAGGCCCTCGATCTCGATTTCGTCGAGGCCCGACAGGCCGGTTTCCAGCGAGCGCAAGGCTTTTTGCAGCGATTCGGCGAAGGTGCGGCCGATGGCCATGGCCTCGCCGACCGATTTCATCGCCGTGGTCAGAATCGGCTCGGCGCCGGGGAATTTCTCGAAGGCGAAGCGCGGAATTTTCGTCACGACATAGTCGATGGTCGGCTCGAACGAGGCCGGCGTCGCGCCGCCGGTAATGTCATTGGCGATTTCGTCGAGCGTATAGCCGACCGCGAGCTTGGCCGCGACCTTGGCGATGGGGAAGCCGGTCGCCTTGGAGGCGAGCGCCGAGGAGCGCGAGACGCGCGGATTCATCTCGATCACGATCATCCGGCCATTGGCCGGGTTGATGGCGAATTGCACGTTGGAGCCGCCGGTCTCCACCCCGATCTCGCGCAGAACCGCCAGCGAGGCGTCGCGCATGATCTGGTATTCCTTGTCGGTGAGGGTCAAAGCCGGGGCGACGGTGATGGAGTCGCCGGTATGCACGCCCATCGGATCGATATTCTCGATCGAGCAGACGATGATGCAATTGTCCGCCTTGTCGCGGACGACCTCCATTTCATATTCCTTCCAGCCGAGGACGCTTTCCTCGATCAGGACCTCGGAGGTCGGCGAGGCGTCGATGCCGCGCTCGACAATGTCGATGAATTCCGCCTTGTTATAGGCGATGCCGCCGCCGGTGCCGCCGAGGGTGAAGGAAGGCCGGATGATCGCCGGCAGGCCGATGTCTTCGAGCGCCTCCAGCGCCTGGCTCAAGGTCTTGATGTGATGGGAGCGCGGGGTGTCGAGGCCGATCTTGGTCATCGCCTCGCGGAACAGCTCGCGGTCCTCCGCCTTGTCGATGGCGTGGGCGGTGGCGCCGATCATTTCGATGTCGAAATCGTCGAGCACGCCCATTTTCTTAAGCGAAAGCGCGCAGTTCAACGCCGTCTGACCGCCCATGGTCGGCAGCAGGGCGAAGCCGCCGGGGACGGCGTAACGCTCCTTCTCGATGATTTTCGCCACGATTTCCGGGGTGATCGGCTCGACATAGGTGCGGTCGGCGAGATCGGGATCGGTCATGATCGTCGCCGGATTGGAATTGACCAGGACGATGCGATAGCCCTCGGCGCGCAGCGCCTTGCAAGCCTGGGTGCCGGAATAATCGAATTCGCACGCCTGGCCGATGACGATCGGGCCGGCGCCGATGATCATGATCGTCTGGATGTCTGTCCGTTTCGGCATTTGAAATCTACTTCTTTGTTTGCCTAAACCCCGACTCGTCGGGGTTTAGGCGCCCCTCGCGCAAGCCCATAGGGCGTCTTTAGACGCCCGTCCTTCGACGGGCTATTGGTCGCGTTCGCTCCTGGCCAGCCCCTGGGGGGCAGGCGGGATACCGTCTGCACCTGATGTGGCCAAGGCGCCGCGCGCACAAAAAAAGGCCGCACTTTCGGCTGAATAGCCGGAGCACGCCCTTCGTCGATCATCCCTCGAAGGGAGAGAACCTCTGGGGTTCGGACGGAAGACGCCCGACCCGAATGTGTCGCACGTGTTAAACGAGTTTTTTCGCCCTGTGAACCCCCTTGCCGGGCAAGCATCCTCCGCCACGGCGGTTCGCCACAAAAAAGCGGGCCGACGTCTTTATGCAGCGAAGGCTGCGATGTGATAAACTTGGCTTGCGCCAACCAGGGATGCGCCTCGGGGATTTGTGATTGAACGTGAAACTTTACAGCTTGATCGGTGTTTTTGCGCTCGCTGGCGCGCCTTGCCTCGCCGAGCCAACCCATAGCGGCGGCATGCTGGAATCTTGCATTCCTTGCCATGGCCTCGACGGCATCGCGCGCGACGCCGAAGTGCCCAATCTCGCCGGCCAGAACGAAGCCTATCTGCTCAATCAATTGCGCGCCTTCCATCAGGGCCGCCGCATCCACAAGGAAATGCTCTACATGAGCCGCAAGATGACCGACGAGGACATGCAGGCGCTCGCCGCCTATTTCTCCTCCCTGCCGCCGCGCTGAAAACCGATCATAGAGTTGATAAACTATGGGATCGGTCAGGAGCGAATGACGAGCTTGCTGAATGAAACAATGAGACCCCCCGCATGAAGCTGCATCGACAGTTTTCCGCTTTCGCGCTGGTCGGCGCCATCGCCACAGCCGTCCACTACGCGGCGCTGATCGGCCTGAAGGAGCTGGCGCACTGGGCGGTGATCCCCTCGACGCTTTCAGGCTATTGCTGCGGCGGCCTTGTCTCCTACAGCCTGAACCGCCGCCATGTCTTCGACAGCGACCGCCCCCATGCGGAGGCCGGCTGGCGCTTCGCTCTGGTGGCCACCGTCGGTTTTTTCCTCACCTGGGGTTTCATGCGGCTGTTTGTCGAGAATTGGGACGCGCCCTATCTGCCGGCCCAGATCCTGACCACCGGACTGGTCATGTTCTGGAGTTTCGCCGGCAATCGGTTGTGGACTTTTCGCAACCCGCCTGCCACGAAATCCGATCCGACCCTTAGCTGAACCTCGCGCGAAAAACCCATGACCGACATCGCCAAAATCCGTCCGGGCCTGCCGCCGGGCCGCGCCGCCCTTATCGCCGCCGGCCTGGTCTTTCTCGATTCTATCCTCGGGCAGGTGGCGACCCTGCCCAATCTCGTCCCCTGGTACGCCAACCTCGTCAAGCCGGGTTTCAACCCGCCCAACGCGGTTTTTGGCCCCGTCTGGACCCTGCTTTACGCCTTGATGGCTCTGGCGTTCTGGAGAATCCTCATCCTGCCGGAACAGCAGGGCCGCAAGCTTGCGATCATGGTGTTTCTTGCTCAGCTTGCGCTCAATGTCTTGTGGTCCTGGGCTTTTTTTGCGGCCCATAGCCCGCTGCTCGGCTTGGTCGACATTGTGCCGCAGATCATTCTCGTCGCCGCCACGCTGGTGCTGTTCTGGCGCCTCGACCGGCTTGCCGGCCTCTGCCTGCTGCCGCTATTTCTCTGGGTTTCCTATGCCGGCGCGCTCAATTTCGCCATCTGGCGGCTCAATGGCTGAACAAGGAACTCCTCATTAAAGACTGGCGGCGAACCGGATCAGCGCGTCCGGCATATGCGCCGTGAGCACGGTTTCCAAGACATGATCCGCGCCGGTCAGGATCAGCAGCCCGACCACAGCAAAGGCGCCGCCCAGCAAGAGCCGCGCGCCGGCGCCCGTCGCCAAGGCGGCGCGGCGCCCGGAGCCCGCGAGGCGGCCGAAGCCATAACCCAGGGCCAGCAAGGCGCCGGCGGCGCCGAGGGCGTAAACGCTCATCGACAGAATGGCTAAGGGGAGGCTGCCGCCACGGGCGGCGAGGACGAAAGCCGCCGCCAGCGTCGGCCCGGCGCAAGGCGCCCAGACCAGGGCCAGCAAGGCGCCCGCCGCCGCCTGTCCCAGTAGCCCGGAACTGGGAAGTTTGGTTTGCAGAAAAGCGCCCAGCCGCTGTAGCGGCGCCAAAGCCGCTTCCAGCCGATGCGCCAGCGCGGGAAAAATCAACACCAGGCCGATCACGAGGATCAGCGCCGCCGCCAGGTTGCGCAATAGCGGCGAGCCGCCGAAATCCACGCCGAGCGACGCCAGAAAGCCGCCGACGAGACCGAAAGTGACCGCCATGCCTGCGGCCAGAGCCAGCGGCGCGCGCGGATTTTCCGCCCGCGCTCCAGCCACCACCACCGGAACGAGCGGCAGGACGCAGGGGCTAAGAATGGTCAACGCCCCAGCCAAGAACGACAGCGGCAGCGTCCACAGCGACATTACCGGGTCGCCTTCATGAAAACCCTGGCCACATCTTCGTCCGTGGCGCCCCAGGACTCGCGGGCGATCTCCTTGCCGCCGCGATAGATGATGAAAGTCGCGCGCGGACTATTCAGCATTTTCACGACGTCCTTCTGCTGGTCATAGTCGACCCGGAAAAACGAGAGGTCCTTGTAGGCCGCCTCTTTCTTCATGGCGTCGACGGCCGTGGCCTGCGCCTGACAAATCGGACACCATGAGGCGTAAACCTCGACGATCACCGGCTTGCCGGAAGAGATCGCGTCATGCGCCGCGGCCTTGCTGTAAGGCTGGACGTCAAAGGCCCGAGCCGGAAGGCCCGAAAGCCCCGCCAAGACAAACGCCGTCAAAAACAGTCGCCTTCTATCCATGGAATCCTCCCCGGCCGAGATCTTGTCGTCTATACGAAGGACGACCCTTGAAAGTTACGGTCCGCGAGAAAATCATTGCGTCAGAGCGCCGCCTTCAGGGCTCCGAAGCTTCGCTGACGCCCCAGGACATTCGCGCCACTTCCTTGCCGGGCTCGCAACCGAAAGGTTCAGCTTCGGGGAAGAATAAAGTGCGGGGAAGATCACACGGCCGGTTCGTCCGCCTCTTCCCGCACAATGGCGAAGGCGTCGGTGGGGCCATTCAGAACAGCGTTCATTTTCTCGCGGTCCAACTCGCCTTCCCAACCCGAAATGACCACGGTCGCCACGCCATTGCCGATGATATTGGTCAGGGCGCGATTTTCGCTCATGAATTTGTCGATGCTGAAAACGATGGCCATGCCCGGCACCATGCGCGGATCGACGGCGGCGAGCGTCGCGGCCAGGGTGATGAAGCCGGCGCCGGTCACGCCCGACGCGCCTTTCGAGGTCAGCATGGCGACGCCGAGAATGACCAGTTGCTGCTGCAAAGTCAGCGGAATGTCCAAAGCCTGGGCGATGAACAGGGTCGCCAGGGTCATGTAGATATTGGTGCCGTCGAGATTGAAGGAATAGCCGGTCGGCACCACCAGTCCGACCACCGAGCGCGAACAGCCAAGATGCTCCAGCTTGGCCATGAGGTTCGGCAGCGCGCTTTCCGACGAGGAAGTGCCGAGCACGATCAGCAATTCATCCTTGATGTAGTAAAGGAATTTGAAAATATTGAACCCGGCGAAACGGGCGATCAGGCCCAGGACGACGACGATGAACACCGCCGAGGCGAAATAGAAGGTCGCGATCAACCCGGCGAGATTGCTCAGCACGGTCGGGCCATATTTGCCGATCGTATAGGCCATGGCGCCGAACGCGCCGAAAGGAGCCGCCTTCATCACGAAGCCGAGCACGCCAAACACCGCATGGGCGAATTCGTCGATCAGCTTGCGCAGCGGCGCGGCGCGCTCGCCCATCGACAGCAGTGAAAAGCCCATCAGGATGGAGAAAAACAGCACCTGCAGAATGTCGCCCCGGGCGAAGGCGCCGACCACCGAATCGGGAATGACGTCGTGGAATAAATCGACCGTGCTTTTATGCGGCGCATTGACGTATTGGGCGACGGCGGCGGCGTCGGGTTTTCCCGCAAACCCGGCGCCGGGCTTGACTACATTGCCGATCACCAGGCCTATGGCCAAGGCGAAAGTCGAGACGACCTCGAAATAGACCAGCGCCTTGACGCCGACTCGCCCGACCTTGCGGGCGTCCTGGATATGGCTGATGCCCGAAACCACGGTGCAGAAGATGATCGGCGCGATCACCATCTTGATCAACTTGATGAAGCCGTCGCCCAGCGCTTTTACGCCGGGAGTCGTCGCGAAATCAGGGAAAGCCACGCCGACGATGACGCCGAGCGCGATGGCGAAGAGAACCTGCACATAGAGCTGACGATAAAAGGGGCTTTTCGGCGCCGCCGAGGCGCCGGTTCCACTGGCTTCCATGATGCGAGCGCTCCTCGGTCCCTCGATCTGGCTTGTTCGCCGGATTCGATTTTATGGTTTTAAATTGGACCCTGCTGGCGCGGGCGCGCAACAGTTTTCATAGGCCTTCCCTGGATTTTTCATGCGTTTCCGCCTGCTGCGATGCAGCAACACTTCCTTAACGCGCTTCACCGTCTATCATGCGTCGATCCGGAGACGTTCATGCTCGCCCTTTTGACCCAGAGACGTTTCGCGCCGCTGTTCTGGACGCAGTTCCTTGCCGCCTTCAACGACAATTTTTTGAAAAACTCGCTGATCTTCCTGATCATGGCCAAATTGTCGGCGGGCGAGGCGCAGACGCGAATCACCTTGGCGGGCGGCTTGTTCATCCTGCCATTTTTCCTGCTGTCGGGACTGGGCGGCGAAATGGCCGACCGCTACGACAAGGCGAAGGTCGCGCAAAGGCTGAAACTTTCGGAACTGGCCGCGAGCGCGCTCAGCGTCGTCGGCTTCATCGAACAGTCGATACCGCTGCTGTTCCTGGCCCTGGTGCTGTTCGGCGTCGTGTCGTCGCTGTTCGGCCCGATCAAATACGGCATACTGCCCGACCATCTGCTCAAAGCTGAATTGCCCGCCGGCAACGCGCTGATCGAAGGCGCGACGTTTATCGCCATACTTTTTGGAACTCTGGCCGGCGGCCTCGCAGCGCGCAACAGCGGCGATCCCGCGCCTTTTGCGGTGGGGATGACCGCGATCTCGCTTGCCTGCTATGGCGCCAGCCTGCTCATTCCGCCGACCGGCGAAGCCGCGCCCGATCTCGTCATCGAGGCCAATATCTTCCGCTCGACGGGGCGGTTGCTCGGCGATCTCTGGGCCGACTCCAATCTCTGGCGCGCCGGGGTAATGGTCAGCCTGTTCTGGATGTTCGGCATCATCGCCTTGTCGCTGCTGCCGCCGATGGTCAAGATGCAGATGGGCGGCGACGAGATGGCGGTCAGCCTGATGCTGGCGCTGTTCGCGGTCTCGGTCGGTTTCGGCTCGGCGCTTGGCGCCTTTTTCTGCCGCGACGGCATCAAGCTCGCGTCGGCGCCTTTCGCGACTTTGGCGATCGGCCTCGGCGGCGCCGATCTCGCCTTCACTTTGCACGGCATGACCCCGGCAGTTGCGACAAAGAGCCTCGGCGAGTTTTTTGACGCCTCCGCCGCCTGGCGCATCGCCTTCGATCTGGCGCTGATAGCTGCGGCGGGCGGGGTGCTGGCCGTACCGAGCTTTTCGGCGGCGCAGGCCTGGGCGCCGGCTTCAAGCCGGGCGCGGGTCATCGCCGCGATCAACGTGCTCAACTCGGCCTTCATGGTCGCGGGGACTGTGGTTTTTTCCATGCTGCAGGCAGCGGGCCTGAGCCTTGCCGGCGCGAGCGCGCTGCTGGCGCCGATCTGCCTGGCCTCGGCGATCTGGATGTTCCGATATCGCCCGCAAGACCCGCCCCGCGATCCAGCCTAATGGTCGAAATCACATGCCTGGCCCCTACAAGGCGATGACCGAAATCGGCTCGAAGGAGACCTTCCCGATTGGGTTGGCAACCGTCTCATCATGAGCTCAATTGTGAATTTGGTTGAAGTCTGACCTTTGGCTTATATCGGACGTAAAATCGAGCTGACGCCTGGGTCGGTTTCAGGCCATTTTCGACCTCGGAACCGACCACCCCTTGGTACAGGCCCAAGAGGCGGGCGGCGTCAGCCGTCATCGCTGCGCCGTTCATTCGCTCAAAGCGGCTTCCTGAACCTCTTTTGGCGCAACGCTCCAGAGTTCAATGAGTTTTTCTGAAACAGCCATTTGCTGTTCGATGAATGATGCACCTTCTTCCTCCATTGCTCCGGCATAATGGACGAGGGTTTTGAATGTGTTGCTATCACCTAATACTGCCTGCAAAAAGGCTTGGGGCACGCCATGCTCCATCGCAAAATTTTGGATCGTGTACACGAAGGTCTCACTTTTGTCTCGTGTTCCAGCCCAGGTTGGAACGCGCTCAGAGCCCGCCCTCACCGCACGTTGCGCTGCGAGCTTATCCGAATGATGCATGCGAGTTTTTGCCTTCAATAAACTTTGGAATATAAAAAAGGCGATGTAGGCGACAACGGAAAGGCCGGCCGTTGGCCAAGCTAAAAGAACCGCAAGCAGGAATAGAATACCCAAAGTCTTATCCCTTGATTTTTCATGAAGACATGTGTGATATACTGGCGCGATGATTGGTTATCCGCTCTTCACCAATTAGGCAAAACTGGAATTGCTTCGGTAGGCGAGCGCAGTTGAAGCTGGTCAAGCTGAGATGACGATAGGTTTGTCACTTGTTATAGGCTGGTCTTTC
>NZ_JBKQOU010000011.1:0-4830 GCF_052145335.1 Rhodoblastus sp. | reverse complement strand
GCAAGCCGGTCCATGTGCGCGAAATCATGGCGCGCGTTGGCGCCATTCGCCGCCGCAAGGAGCCGCAAACGGAATATAAGGTGGTCGGCGAAATGCGGGTTTATTTCGACGGACGCGACCCGGAAGTGAAGGGCGCCGCCTTGCCGCTGCCGCGGCGCGAGCGCCGCATCCTCGAATATCTGGTGATGCACCAGACCAGGCGCGTGACCAAGGCGCAGATTTTCAACGCCAT
This sequence comes from Rhodoblastus sp., assembly GCF_052145335.1. Taxonomy (GTDB): domain Bacteria; phylum Pseudomonadota; class Alphaproteobacteria; order Rhizobiales; family Beijerinckiaceae; genus Rhodoblastus. The sequence goes on along the minus strand of NZ_JBKQOU010000011.1, from coordinate 4,598 downwards.
CTACGGACTGTTCGACGATGAGGTCGAGGAGGACGTCGTCGAAAGCCACATCAGCAAATTACGCAAGAAATTACGCCACCGCCTCGGCTACGATCCGATCGATTCCAAGCGCTATCTCGGCTATTGCCTGACACTGAACTGATCCAATCGACAAGATGTTTTGCCAAAGGCGAGCGTGGGATCACGCTCGCCTTTTTGCGTGTTCGCGTCGCGAGCAAAAGCGGCTGTCAGTCCCGCATGGCGTAAAATTTGCCGCGCAAGGAAGCGAGCTGCCGGCGGCTGGCCCGCGCCGGTCCTGACGGGTCGATCCGGGCGCCGACCAAAGCCTGCCGACGCCAGACGATCCGCGCGACGAGGATGATTTCGGCTTCGTCGTCGTAAAGATGGAAGATTTCCGGAATCGCCACGTCCTTGGCAAGGCGCAGGCGCAGGCCGCAGGAGGAGCGGTCGAGAATGTTCGCTTCGATCAGGAACAGATTGCGTCGATCGAGAATTTTCCCTGAACGCAGTCGCGTGCGTCGCCGCCGCGCGCGGCGCCTTTCGTAAGGATGAGGCGAGGGCGAAGGCAGGACGCTGGAAGGCAGGATGCTATAAGTGACGACGCCGGATGCCACCGGGCCGCGCCGGAGCCAATCGAGGCCTGAGGGTTTGAGTCCATAGGCCAGCTTCAACGCCGTGATTTCGCGTTCGGTCATGGCGCCGCCATCGATCAAACGGACGAGGGAAGGCGGCGCAGATCGGCGATGGCGCTTTTGATCATGCTCATCCGCAAGGCGTCCGCTTTTTCACCTATGTCATCGCGCGCCAGTTCATCGCAGGTTTTAAGTTTGGCGACGACGTCGGCGAAAGTCAGGCTGGGCTTATCGGCGATGGCGCGTTTCAAGGCGCCGATGAGGTTTTGCGCCGACAGGCGGGTCTCGTCGGGGAGGGGGCCCGCGACGGCAATTTTCATTTCGAGCATTTTCAGACGCAGAATGGCGGGGCCATCGGATGCGGCGGCGAAGCCGCCATGAGAGGTGTTTTGTCGATCGGAAACCATCGGCGCTGATTCACTCCAGTTTCCCGACCGTAGGGCGGGAGGTTTTCTTGCGTCGCCGCTGAATTGAACGCCCTCACGCTTTTGCGAAGCTTGCGCGCGAGCAATCCAGCCTCGCGCCAGCCGATTCGGCAACGATGGAAAATGTCGCAGGGAACTTGGGGAGAATGAAGTCGATGCCACATGACATTCTGAATTCGATGCGCGCCTTGCGCGAAGACATGCGTCAGCGTCTGCTGCAAGTTCCGGAATATCGCGCCCTGGTGGCGCTCGATCACTCGATCGACGAGATCTGCCTCATCTTGCAGGATTCGTTCCCCGCCGCCGCCCGTGAGTCCGCCGTTGCGCCGCCGCCGGCTCATGTTCCTCAGGTCATCGCGCCGGAAGCCGCGCCGGCCCGCCAGAACGCCATCGCCACTGCTTTTGCCGAAACCTTGGCCGCCAAAATCGACCAGCGCAACGGCGCCCGCGCGACAACTTATCAACCCGCGCCCCGCGCGCAGGCTGTCTGATCGTTCGCAACCGGCAAACGAAATTGAGCTGATATTAACGCGCTGCGAAGATGCTGCCGCCGATGACCGCCGTAATGACGGAAGACTCGATGGAACAAATCGTTCGCGGCCTGGAAGAGATCTATCGTGCATTGCGCGCAGCATCTGAATATTCCGGCAACGATCCGCGCATAGCCGGAGCCGTCGCGACTTGCCTGCGCGATTTGCACGCTATCGCCGCCCAGGCGCCCAACGACGGTCCCGCGCGGCGCTTTCGCCTGATCGATTGCTCCGCGCCGGCGGCGGCTTTTGAAAACTCCGGGGGCTGATTTTTCGTCGGTCCGCCAAGCCTCGCGCAAGTCCTCGCCGGCACGATGGTAAAGGGCGCGGCGCGCGGGACGAGGGGCGGCTATGAGCACTTTCACAACCTATCTGTCGATTGCGAACAATCTCAGCCGTTACCAGACCATGACGGCGTCCGATCCGACCGTCGCCCAGGCGACGAGCTATTTTCAGGCAAATATCGGCAGCGTCACCACACCCGCGCAACTGGTCAACAATCCGCGCCTTTTCAATTACGCGATGACGGCCTTCGGCCTTGGCGATATGACCTACGCCAAGAACCTGATGCAACAGGTGCTGGAGCAGGGGACGTCCAGTTCGAAGGCTCTCGCCAATACGCTGAACAACCCGAATATCCTGGCTTTTGCCCAGGCGTTCAATTTTTCCCTTTACGGGACGTCCACGACCCAGACACTGGCGGCGACGACCGACGTGGCCAACAAATATGTGATGCAGACGCTGGAGACCAACCAGGGCGCACAAGACCCGGGCGTGCAGCTCGCGCTCTATTTCCAGCAGAACGCGTCCAATATCACCAATGGCTACAGCATATTGGCCGACCCGAATCTTTTGAACGTGGTGCAGACCACGCTTGGTATTTCTTCGTACACGTCGGTCGAAAACATCGACACCCAGGCGCAGCAGCTCAATGGCCTGCTGAATTACTCCGATTTCCAGAAACCCGGTTATGTCCAGAATTTTCTCGAGCGCTTCACGGCGCAATATGATCTGAACAATTCGACGTCTTCGACTTCGACGACTGGCGGGACATCCACGATCGTCAGTCCCTTTCTGACGACGGCTAGCGCCAACACCGGCTTCAGCACCGATTTGTTGATGAGCCTCCAGAACTTGCAGCTGGGCGGCTCGTGACCGGCGAGGCCGACACCCTTTACCAGATCGGCCTGGGGGAACAGGCGGCGGGGCGGCTGGACGCAGCGATTGCCTGGTTCGACGCGGCCTTGCGGGCGCGGCCGGATTTTCCCGAGGCGCTGTGCAGCGGCGGCTATATTTTGCAAAGCCGGGGCTATGCCGCCGGCGCGCTGGCCTTTTACGACCGAGCCCTCCACTTCGATCCGGTTTACGCCGTCGCCTGGTTCAACCGCGGCGGCCTCTTGCTGGCCCATGGCAACGCGGAAGCCGCTCTCTCGTGTTTCGACCGGGCCTGCGCCTCGCAGCCCGAATACGCCGGCGCTCACTGCAATCGCGGCGCGGCGCTTTACGCATTGGGAAGGCTGCGCGAGGCGGCGGAAGCCTATCGCCAGGCCTTGGGCTTGCAGGAAGATCTGCCGGAGGCGGAACTCAATCTCGGCAATGCGCTGATGCGGCTCGGCCGAAATGAAGAGGCGCGGCAAGCCTATTTACGGGCGATTGTTCTGCGCAGCGATTATGCTTTGGCGTTTTGCGGTCTGGGCATCGTGGCTAAGGAACTGGGTCATTTCGATGAAGCCATGCGTGCTTTTGATCAATCCCTATGCTTGGCCCCAGATTCGGAAGAGGCGCGCTGCAATAAAGGCTGTCTCCAGCTCCTGCTGGGCGATTTCGCCGAGGGCTGGGAAGGTTACGAATATCGATGGGCGGAAGGGCGAAGGCCCGTTCCCGCGTCGGCGGCCCGGCTCTATCTCAACGATGCCGCCAGATTAGCCGGGCAAAAAATCCTGGTCGTTCATGATCACGGGCTTGGCGACGCCATCCAGTTCTTTCGCTACGTCGTGCTGCTGGCGCAGGCGGGAGCCGAGATCGCTTTCGCCGGGCCGCGGAAACTGCGACGGCTGTTCGCTTCGTCTGCCGCGCCGATCGCCTGGCGCAACGAGGAAGATTTGTCCGGGAATTTCGATGCTGTGCTCGCCATCAGCAGTCTTCCGCGCGCCTGTTTTACGCGCATGGACACGATTCCTTCGCCGATACCCTATTTGCGCGCCGAACCGGAGCGCGTCGCGCTTTGGCGGGAACGCCTTGCCGGCGCCGGTCTGAAAATTGGGTTGTGCTGGCGCGGCAATATCGATTTTCGCGTCGATCCGCGCCGATCGATCCCGCCAGAATCGCTGCTTCCCTTGACAAAATTGGAGGGGATATCCCTGTTCAGCCTGCAAAAAGGCGCCAATGAAGCCGTTCCAGCCGCGCTGGCGGAGCGCGTGCGGAGTTTTGCTAAAGATTTCGACGACGGTCCCGACGCCTTCATCGACACGGCGGCTCTTATGGTCAAGCTGGATCTGATCGTTACCTGCGACACCTCCATCGCGCATCTGGCGGGCGCGCTGGGACGCCCGGTCTGGGTCGCCCTGCGCCATGTCTCCGAATGGCGCTGGATGACAGAACGCATGGATTCGCCGTGGTATCCGACCATGAGGCTGTTCCGTTGCGACGATAACGATGACTGGCCCGCGCTTTTTGAGGATATCGCAGTCGAGATTCGGCGATATTTCTCATCTTGACGGGCACTTGGCGGTGAATCGCCGGGCCGCGCCAAGACCGCAAAGCGTGACAGTCCTATGAATTCTGGCCCTGTGGATAAAACGGTTTCGTTTCCGCATCTTGTTGAAAAACAACCAGTTCATTGGATAGCTGCCGTGGCTCTCGTCCGATTTCAGGATGCGATGCAGCATTTTCCCGAATTTTTCTGCTTGACGGTTCCGGTTAGTTGGACTTATAAGCCGGACATCGACGGCGCTGCCGCGGACTGAGCGGCGGTTGCTGACGCGTCTCCATTTGAGCCTAGAGGTTCAGCT
>NZ_JBKQOU010000010.1:0-3826 GCF_052145335.1 Rhodoblastus sp. | reverse complement strand
AGGAGGAAATGACATGGTACGCAAGATCATCTTTGCTGCGGCGTCTGGCGCAGTCCTGGCGCTTTCGCCGGCGGCTTTCGCTCAGCAGACAGAGCATTTGGCAGGTGGCTACGAAGCCAGGGCCATGCTCAGGAATGTGGTTGACGAGGTGAAAGTCAACAGGCAGCAAGCATTGGATATGTTCAACCAGGGCGAAGGCAGGTTCCGGAACGGCGATATTTATGTGTTTTGCACCAATGCGAAGGACGGAAAATTCGTCGCCATGGGCAACCCCAATGCGAAAGAATTGCTCGGCCAGGACGTAAGGACCCTGAAGGACCCCACGGGCAAGGCCTATGGTCAGGAAATTTACGCTGCGGGACAGAAGCCGGAAGGTGAAATTACCGAGGTCAGCTACCTGTTTGCAAAGCCGACGGACCCAAAGCCAGCCGCCAAGACCAGCTTCGTGACGAGAGTGGATAACGATTACGCCTGCGGCGTGGGCTATTACAAGTAGATCGTCGTCGCCGGGATCGAGCGGTGGAGCGTTCGCTCCCGCCGCCGCCTGCGTTATTCCGCCGGCTGCGCGACCGGCGCGGCTTGCGCCTCGACGATCGGCAGATTGAGCAAGGCCGAAATCACGCCAAGCGCAATGGAGAGCAGCCAGACCGGCAAATAGGATCCGGTGCTTTGGCGGAAAAATCCGCCGAGGAGGACGCCGAGGAAGCCGCCGAGCTGGTGCGAGAAAAAGGCGAAGCCGTAGAGCATGGACAAGTTGCGGGCGCCGAACATCTGGCCGATCAGCGAGGAGGTCGGCGGCACCGTCGAGAGCCACAACAGGCCTGTGACGGCGCCGAACAGCAGCGCGGAACTGGGGCTGGCGGGCAGAGCGATGAACAGGGCGGTGGCCACGGCGCGGGAAAGATAGATGCCGGAAAGAATATAGCGGCGCGGCATGCGCATCCCGAGCCAGCCGGAGAGCAGCGAGCCGAAAATATTGAACACGCCGACCAGCGCGATGGCCCAATAGCCGATCTGCGGGGAGAGGCCGCTTTCCACGATATAGCGCTGGAAATGAACGGTGATGAAGGCGAGCTGAAAGCCGCAGGTGAAAAAACCGGCGACCAGCAGCATATAGGACTTGTGCGCCAGAGCGTGGCGGAAGGTGGCGCCCTGGCCGCCACGATGGATAAGGGCGGCGGGCGGGCTGGCGAGCGCCAGCGACAGCGGCACGATCGGCAGAATCAGGGCGGCAAAAATCAGGCAGGCGCCTTCCCAGCTGAAACGCTCGATCAAGCCGCCGGCGAGCGGCGAGAACAGGAACTGGCCGAACGAGCCTGCCGCCGTCGCCGCGCCGAAGGCGATGCTCAGCTTTTCCGGCGGCAGCAACTTGGCGAAGGAGCCGAGCACCAGATTGAACGAGGCGCCGGACAGGCCGAAACCGATCAGCACGCCGGCGCCGAGATCGAAGCCTATCGCCGTTTGCGCCTGGCCCATCAAGGCGAGGCCGGCGGCATAGAGCAGGGCGCCCGCGACCAGCACGTATTTCGAGCCGAAACGATCGGCCAGCGCGCCGGCGAAGGGCTGGCCGACGCCCCACAGCAGATTTTGCGCGGACAGGGCGATGGAGAAGCTTTCGGCGCCCCAGGAGCGCGAGGAAAACACCGGCAGTTGAAAGGCGCCCATCACGGAGCGCGGCCCGAAGGACAAAAGCGCGACCAGACAGCCGGCGACCAGGATGGCGCTCGCGGGGAGGGGGGATTTTGGGGAGGTCTGGCTCATGTCGGAAATGGGGTGTTTCACGTTGCTTCAGTCCTTTGTCAAACTATCATTGCCTCCCACTGGCGTCCTTGCCGCCCTGCAAAGGCCCTTCCGCGCAAGCGGCCGGTCAGCCTTGCGCAGGGGGAATTTCATCTGATCGTCACAACTCGACCGTGATATAGGCCTGCTGCTCTCCGAGGATCGTCCATGCGCCTACTCAAACTGATTTTTGCCCCGCGTCACGCCGCGCTCCTGTTCAGCATCCTTTTCTTTATCGGCACATTGCTCGCCATGGCCTATCACCATGACAGGGCCTTGTTGCTGGCCATTCCGCTGTTGATCTTCGGCGGCCTGGCCACAATCGGTCTGGGCGACCTGCTGCAGAAGCGCCATTCGGTGCTGCGCAATTATCCGATCCTGGCTCATCTGCGCTTCATGATCGAGGAAATCCGTCCGGAAATCCGGCAATATCTGTTCGAGAGCGAGACCGACGGCTCGCCCTTTTCCCGCGACCGCCGCGCCCTGGTCTACCAGCGCGCCAAAATGCAACTCGACAAACGTCCCTTCGGCACGCAATTGCCGGTCTATTCCGACGGTTTCGAATGGATGCTGCATTCGCTGTCGCCCCGCCCGGTGGTGAAGAAGCCGTTCCGCATCACCATCGGCGGCCCGGACTGCAAACAGCCCTATTCAGCTTCCGTCTTCAATATTTCGGCGATGAGTTTCGGCTCGCTCAGCGCCAATGCGATCCGCGCGCTCAACGGCGGCGCCAAGCTCGGCGGCTTCGCGCATGATACCGGCGAGGGCGGATTTTCGCCCTATCACGCCGAAAAGGGCGGCGACATCATCTGGGAGATCGGCTCCGGCTATTTCGGCTGCCGCACGCCGGAAGGCGCCTTTTCGTCGGAGAAATTCTCCGCCGCGGCCTTAAATCCGCAGATCAAGATGATCGAGATCAAACTCAGCCAGGGCGCCAAGCCCGGCCATGGCGGCGTGTTGCCGGCGGCGAAAGTGACCGAGGAAATTTCAACCATTCGCGGCGTGCCGATGGGGCGCGACTGCATTTCGCCGGCCTGCCACAGCGCCTTTTCGACGCCGCTGGAAATGATGGAATTCATCATGAAGCTGCGCGACCTGTCCGGCGGCAAGCCGGTCGGTTTCAAGCTCTGCCTCGGCCAGCCGGTGGAATTCCTGAGCCTGTGCAAGGCCATGCTGGCGAGTGGAGTGACGCCGGATTTCATCGTCGTCGACGGCAAGGAAGGCGGCACCGGCGCGGCGCCGCTCGAATTCATGGACCATCTCGGCACGCCGATGCGCGAGGGCCTCAATTTCGTTCATAATGCTTTGGTCGGCGCGGGATTGCGCGACAGGATCAAGCTCGGCTGCTCCGGCAAGATTCTCACCGCTTTCGACATGGCGCGGGCCATGGCGCTCGGCGCGGACTGGTGCAATTCCGCGCGCGGCTTCATGTTCTCGGTCGGCTGCATCCAGTCGCTGTCCTGCCATACCGATAACTGCCCGACGGGGGTGGCGACACAAAATCCCTGGCGCGGCCGCGCCATCGATGTTTCCGACAAGACCGTGCGCGTCGCCAATTTCCACGCCGCGACCCTGCAATGCCTTGCCGAACTGACCGCGGCGGCGGGCCTGGACCATCCCAATCAGTTCGAACTCGACCATTTCCGCCGGCGGGTTTCCGAAAGCAGCGTCATCAGTTTCGCCGATCTTTTCCCGGCGGTGCAGCGAGCTGAGTTTTTGCGCGGCGCCGAGGATGCGCGGTTGCGCGCGATCTGGGACCGCGCCAGTCCGGAGCGGTTTTCGCCGGTTCGCGAGGTATGAGCCGGCTTCTCCTCACATATTGGGGTAGTTCGGCCCGCCGCCGCCTTCGGGCGTCGTCCAGGTGATGTTCTGCGCCGGATCCTTGAAGTCGCAGGTTATGCAGTGGACGCAATACTGCGCGTTGATGACGAAGCGCGGATCGGCTTTTTTGACCTCGTCGCCGTAAAGCACTTCATAGACGCCCGCCGGGCAGTAGAGCCGCGCCGGCTCGCCATAGAGCGGCAGGTTCTTCGCCACCGGAATGTTC
>NZ_JBKQOU010000009.1:0-3573 GCF_052145335.1 Rhodoblastus sp. | reverse complement strand
TGATACTTCCGGGTGATTTTAGATCAGATTCTCGAATTACCTTAGCTTGGTCAGCCGTCCCTAAGACTTTCTGTCCCGCAGGCACCGAATTGCTTCGACCAGTACGCCGTCGGAGGCTCTGCATCGAATATCGCGGAGAAGCTCGGCGACCATAACGGCCACGGATGAGCGTGTCCGAATTTACTAAACGCTTGACAACTCCAGTTCGCTTTGATCCTTCCCCCTTCAAATGGTCCACCCCGAGGTACTTTTTTGGACCCCGAGTGTAAATCGGCTAGGGGTCCGGACGCCGATCGGCATTGTAAGGAAAGCCCTTTGAAGCCGCCCCCTTAGGGTCGTTAAACCGGTAGCCGTTGCTGGTGCGGATGACGCGGACGCGGCTGCCGAAGCGCCCGAAAAGGTCTGCGCAGCGCTTGCGGATGCGGACAATGCGGTTCACCCAGGTCAAGAGGCCGGCATCCTCAAGCGCCTTGATTGCCTCGGCGACGGTCGAGCGGGCGCAGCCGGCGCGCTCGGCGATCGTCGCATAGGACGGGAAGCAAAGGCCGCTGCGGGCGTTGTGGAAGCCCCACAACAGCGCCTCGAGGACGGCGAGGGCCTTGGCGGTGATTGCGCCGTAAGCCTTGCCCTTCTCCGTCCGGCGCATGCGGCCGCGGGCAAAGGCCATGATCCGCGCCTTGGCGTTGCGGTCGAGCGGGCGCGGGCGCCCGTCGCCGAAAACCTTCTCGCGGCGGGGTCGTAGGTGGCGGGGAGGGTAGCAGCAAAAGACATGGGTTCTCCCTGGGCTGAAGGTCAGCCCGCCGAAGGCGAGTCGATTGTGGGCAAAACTCTTACTTTGCCCACAATCGGGCTTGCAACGATTCAGATTTTCGGGGAGTATCAGGACTGCGAGAACTCTGTTATTCCCCCGCTTGCCGGGGACCGGCCCCGCCTTCAAGGCGGGTTTGGTGTTTCTGGGGCTTGGTTTCTCCGCATTGTTGATCGAATCAACGCGGCGCATCGCGCCGCGTAAACGCGGATCCTGACCTGATTTGGTTGATTCGTCGAGAGTGTTCGGCCGAAGCCCACTCCTCCGGCAGCCCTGTCGGCCAGGGCAGAGTCCTAAATCGTTAAGGTCTGGTTAACCAAGTTGGATTCGAAGAGGCGTGAGAGGATCACGCGATGTCGCTTGGGTTTCTGGATCATATGCGGGTTGTGCCTGACCCCCGGATTCCGCACGGCTGTCCGGGGAAATTTTACGCATAGCGGAAGGCCAGCTGATTGGGATTGGACTTGTCGCGTTTCTTACTGGGATTGGGCGGGGGCGGGATGTCGATGGCGGCCAGGCGGCGGCGATCGAAGAGGAAGCGGCCGACGAGTTCGGCGAAGCGCAGGATGTCGAAATGGGTTTTGGCGGCCTTGGCCGCCAGCCGCAGCAGGATGTAGGCGATCATCGCCGCGTAGATCTGCAGTTTGACGGCGTTTGGACTGGTTCCGAGAAAGGTGCGCAGCTTCAGGTGTTGCTTGAGCCAGCGGAACAGCAACTCGATTTGCCAGCGGAACTTGTAGGCCTGAGCGATTTCGACGGCGGAGCGCTTCAGGTCGTTGGTGATCACGATGATCGTCTTTGCGTCCTCGTCGCGCAGGATTTCGATCCGGCGCAGCCGGATCGGGAGTTTGGAATCGCCTTTGCTCGAGAACTCGACCTCCTGATCGGCGATCACGGTGAAGCCGTCTCCGCGCGAGGGCCCGTATTGGCGCTCGGTCTTGACGGTCAGGCCCATGTTGGTCTTGGGCCTTGTGACGAAGAAGGCCTCGGCCGCATGAATGGCTCTCCACCAGCCGTAATGGCAGTAGCCTTTGTCGAAGACATAGGTGAGGCCGGGCTCGATCTCGATCTGTCGGCCGATCTGGGCGTCGTTGACGTTGGCGTCGGTGATGTCGAGGATGCGCGGCAGATCGCGGCCCGGATCGTAGACGACATGGGCCTTCATGCCGCGAATGCGGCCATTGGATTTGGCCCAGTCGTACTGTTTTCCCAGCGGGATGGGTGTCGAGTCGATCAGGCGCAGCAGCATTTTGGCACCGGCTCGGGTCGAGCGGTCGGTCAAGGCGGCGACCATCGCCAGGACGTCGGCGAAGGCTTCGACAGGCCGGCGCGCGTTGGCGTCGGCGAGCGTCGAGCGGGCGATCTCGGCGCAACCGAGGTGATAATGGGCGTTGGCGTGGGCGTTCCAATTGGCCGCGAGCGCGCGCAGCGACGACGCGCCGGTCATCTGGGCATGGATCAACACCATCAGATGGTCCCAACTGCGGAACGATTTGTCGTAGGCGTCGGCGCCCCAACGCGCCACGATCGCCTCGAACCGCCGCCGATCGAGGGGCTCGACGAGCTGGTTGAAAATGGTAGGAGTAAAGCGCATGCCCCGCTGCCTTTTCTGAGTCTCAACAACCAGAAAATACCAAGGAATCTCATTGATTTCCTCGGTTTTGCGGGGCATGCGCCGCGACATTTTGAATCAGGCCTGAAACTTTCCCCGGACAGCCGTGCAGCAAGCTGGGGAAGGGAAGGCCTGCGACTTGAGATGTGTGAATGCGGTAGGGTCCAAGCTCGGGGGTCAGGACGTCCTTCGACAACCGCGGGTCCAAGCCCGGGGTCAGGACGAGGGCAAGAGGAGCGGCTTCATGAATTTTTTTGCCTCCATCGCCCGTAAGCGCTTGATAAGTCCGGATTCCGCGAAAGGAATAGAAATTTTTGGAAAGGTTTGGAAGCGAATTGAAGGGGTTTGTGAAGGAAATCGAAGTGATTTGAAACGTTCGGAAGACTTCTGAAAACCCTGCGACGTCGCGCCTCGAGTGCGCCAGCTTTGGAGTTCGCCCGGAAATGGCGCCGCAACCCTTTGAAACGTCGAGATCAGCGCCCGGAAATCCGGGGCCTCCTCCCCCGCTAGCGCATGGCCGTAGTGGCGCGTTCGAGCAAGCCGCATGCCCGCCGAAACGCCCTCGAACCTATCGGCCCATGCAGGCGTCGGCCATGCGTTTGAGCTCGTCCATGTGCGGCGCGTCGAGCGCGCCCGCGCCGAGCCGCTCAGCCTCGCCCGAATGCTCGATCGCGTCGGCCACGCATTGGCAGGAGCCGCCGCAGTCGTCCGCCGCCCGGCCGCCCGCGACGCAGGCGCGCTCGCAAGCTGCGACGAAGGCGCCGGCGTCCGGTTTCGGCGGCGGGACGGAGGGCGCGACGCCGAGCCAGGCCACGGCGGCGACCAGTCCGATCAGGATCGGCTGGTGAATGAGATAGATCGGCAGGCTGTGCCGTCCGGCGAAGCACAGGGCTCGGGCCGGTCCGGATTTCGCCCCCCAGCGCCCGGGGGCGGTCAATCGGCCGATGACCCCTGGCAGGCGCGCGACGCCGAGGCCGAGGAAGACGACGCCCGACCAGGGCAGCAGCGGGCGCCAGTCGAGGGTGTTCGGCAGGGCCACGCCGAGCCCGAGCCAAAGTAGCGCCGGCGAATCGAACAGGTTCGAGTGGACGAAAAAGGGGACGGCGATCGTGAGCGCGCCGGCGGCGAGGCTTGGCCAAGCCGGCGCCTCGAT
>NZ_JBKQOU010000008.1:0-9876 GCF_052145335.1 Rhodoblastus sp. | reverse complement strand
TATATGGTGATGACGCTCGGCGCCTTCGCCGCGATCCTGTCGATGCGGGTCGACGGCCGGCCGGTCGAGAAAATCACCGATCTCGCCGGACTGTCGAAAACCGACCCGGCGATGGCGTTCTTCCTGTCGATGCTGATGTTCTCGCTCGCCGGCGTGCCGCCGCTCGCCGGCTTCTTCGCCAAGTTCTATGTCTTCATGGCGGCGGTCGAGGCGCATCTCTACTGGCTGGCGGTGATCGGCGTTCTCACCAGCGCGGTGGCGGCCTTCTATTACCTGCGCGTCGTCAAGATCATCTATTTCGACGAAGCCGCGCCGGCCTTCGACAAGGCGACCTTCACCCAGCGCACGGTGCTGGCCCTGGCTTCGCTGGCCATGCTGCTTTTCTGGGTCTATCCGGCTCCGCTGGTCCAGGCGGCCACGTCGGCGGCGAAGTCTTTGTTCTGATTAAGTGAAGCTGGGCGTAAAAGCTTCGGCGGCCGGATACCGGCTGCAGGAATTCGCGGCGCTCGGCTCGACCAATGACGAGGCGATGAGCCGGGTTGCGCTGGGCGATCCGGGACGGCTGTGGATCGTCGCCGACGAACAGTCGCGGGGCAGGGGCCGTTTCGGCCGGCAATGGCGCTCCCCGCCGGGCAATCTCTACGCCAGTCTGCTGCTGATCGATCCGGCGCCGCCGCCGCTGTCGGCGCAACTCGGCTTCGTCGCCGGCGTCGCCCTGGCTTCCGCGCTGCGGAAAATGCTCGGCGGCGACGGAAAGCTGAAACTCAAATGGCCGAACGACGCGCTCTACGACGGCGCCAAATTGTCCGGCCTGCTGCTTGAAGGGGTCTGCCTGCCCTCTGGCCTGTTCGGCTGCGTCATCGGTTTCGGCGTCAATTGCCAGTCCTCGCCAGATGAAGCGCCCTATCCGACGGCCAGTCTCAGGAGCATCGGCGCGGCCTCGGCGGATCGCGAAACCTTGTTCGCCGCCCTGTCGGACTTTGTCGTCGACTGGCTGGAAATCTGGGCGCGCGGAGAGAATTTCGCCGCCATCCGCGCCGTGTGGCTGGACTACGCCGGGGGAATTGGCGGCCCGGTCCGGGTCAGCCGGAATGGCTCGCAAAGACAGGGGATTTTTCGTGGCGTCGACGCGCAGGGGCGGATGCTGCTGGAGACCGCCGACGGGGCAGTGGAGATCATAGAGGCGGGAGATGTCGCATTAGGTTAAAACTTGCGCGATGGCGGCGGATCGCCCAATGTCACCGCAACCAAAGTCGAAACTTCTGAAAGCATTGCAAAAAGCCGGGCAGGGCGCCCAGGTTTTGGGGCGATCAAGACCGGTGAAAGAACAAGAAATGGCGTCTGGAACTGACGAAATTGTGTTTGCCCCGCTTGGCGGCCTGGGCGAGATCGGAATGAACGCCGCGCTCTACGGTTTTGGCCCTCCCGGCAAGCGCAAATGGATCATGGTCGATTGCGGCGTCGCCTTCGCCGGCGCCGACATGCCCGGCGTCGATCTGATCCTGCCCGATCCCGCTTTCATCGAGAAGAACAAAAAAGACCTGCTCGGCCTCATCATCACGCACGCCCATGAGGATCATGTCGGCGCCATCGCCGCGCTGTGGCCGCGTCTTGGCTGCACGGTCTACGCTACAAAATTCGCCGCCGGCCTTCTGCATACCCGCCGCCTCGCCGAACCCGGCGCGCCGAATGTGCCGATCGAGATCGTCGCCCAGGGCTCGCGTCTGACGCTGGGGCCGTTCGAGATCGAATTCGTGCCGATGTCGCATTCGATTCCGGAATCCAACCTGCTGGTGATCCGCACAGCCGCGGGGACCGTGGTGCACAGCGGCGACTGGAAACTCGACGCCAATCCCGGCCTCGGCCGCTCCACCGATATCGAGCGGCTGAAGCAGATTGGCGATGAGGGCGTGCGCGCCCTGATCAGCGATTCCACCAATATCCTGCGCGACGGCGAAAGCCCTTCGGAAGCAGAGGTCGCCAAGGTGTTGTCCGAAAAGATTTCGGCGGCAAAGGGGCGCGTGCTGGTCACGACTTTCGCCTCCAATGTGTCGCGGCTGCGCTCGGTTTGTCTCGCGGCGCACAGGGCGGGGCGCCAGATCGTCCTTGCCGGCCGCGCCATGGAGCGCGCCATGGATGTGGCGCGCGAATGTGGCTTTCTCGACGGCGTGCCGGAACTGCTGGGGCTGGACTCGTTTTCGCGCCTCCCGCCCAATCGCGTGCTGGTTCTCGCCACCGGCAGCCAGGGCGAGGCCCGCGCCGCCATGTCGCGCATTATCAGGGGCGACCATCCGGTAAAACTCTCCGCCAACGATCTGGTGATCTTTTCCTCGCGCAGCATTCCCGGCAACGAGCGGGAAGTGAACGCCATCGTCAACGCCCTTATCCTGCAGGGCGCCGACGTGATCACAGACCGCGATGCGCTGGTCCATTGCTCCGGTCATCCGCGTCGGGGCGAGGTGGCGAAGCTCTATGAATGGCTGCGGCCGCAAATCGCCGTTCCCGCCCATGGCGAAGCGCTGCATCTGCGCGTGCACGCCGATTTTGCCCGTGAGCTGGGCGTCAAGCAGGTTCTGGTGGCGCACAACGGCGACATGATCTCGCTCGGCCCCGACGCGCCGGCGCATCTGCAGCAAATCCACCATGGCCGGCTCTATCGCGACGGCGAGGTGATCCTTCCCGAGACGGACGATTGTTTCCGCCAGCGCCATCGCCTCGCCGCCGCCGGCATCGTCACCATCGCTTTCGCGGTCACCGCGAAAGGCGATATCGCCGGGACGCCCGATGTGCTGATGTTCGGCCTGCCTACGATGACGCGCGACAATCGTCCAATGGACGAAGTGGTGGATCGCGCCTTATTCCAGACCCTCGACGGGCTGCCGCGCGGAAAGAAAAAGGACGCCGACGCCGCCTGCACGGCGGTCGAGCGCGCGGTGCGCGCCGCCGTCTCCAACGCCTGGGGCAAGAAGCCGCATGTCCATGTTCTGGCGATCGAAGTTTAAGGCGATTGCGCAATGGCGTAGCCGATGCGCAATTGCTAGGAGCGAATGCGACCAAAGCCCGTCTTTAGACGGGCGTCTAAAGACGCCGCCCTATGTGGCTGATGCGAGGGATTCGTTGAACGCGACTTGTCGCGATCAACAGAAAATGAAGGAGTCTTAAATGATTGGCCGTCTCAACCATGTCGCCATCGCAGTCAAGGATATCGCCGCCTCTTCCGCCACCTATCGCGACGTTCTCGGCGCCAAGGTGTCCGCTCCAACGCAGCAGCCCGATCACGGCGTAACCGTGGTTTTCATCGAATTGCCCAACACCAAGATCGAGTTGCTGGAGCCGCTCGGCGTCAATTCGCCGATCGCCAAGTTTCTCGAAAAAAACCCCGACGGCGGCATGCATCACGTCTGCTACGAAGTCGAAGACATTTACGCCGCGCGTGAAAAACTTAAAAGCGCCGGCGTGCGGGTGATTGGCGACGGCAATCCGAAGATCGGCGCCCACGGCAAGCCGGTGCTGTTCCTGCATCCCAAGGATTTCAATGGAACCCTGGTCGAAATCGAGCAGGTGTGAATCGTTAAAGTAAGGGGGAAGGTCGAGGAAATGTCGGGTTTCAATTTCGCCCCCTTCTCCCTGCCAATGGCTTTGGCGGTTTTTTTCACCGCCTGGTGGGTCTGCCTGTTCGTGGTGCTGCCATTTGGCGTCCGCAACCATCAGGAAGAAGCCGAGAACCTGCCCAAAGGGGCCGATCCTGGCGCGCCGGTCGCGCCGATGCTGGCGAAAAAGGCTGTCGCCACCACGCTCCTCGCGGGGCTCGTCTATGCGCTCATCGTCGTCCTGACGAACTGGCTGGGCTGAAGCCTGCGACCGAGAAAAAACGGCCGTAAAAACGATTGCATTTAAGCAAAGCGACGTCGCCGGCAAAAGCTCGGCCCGGGCTTTTCTTGTCCTGTTAAATGACGGATAACATAGGGGAAATTTTGGCCGAGCGAGTCGCGGCCCGCGGGAAAAGAATAAACCTTTCCGGAAGGCGTCATGTCACAAACTTCGTTGATTTCCAATTCACCGCCAGGACCCGCCCCGAAATTGAGCGACTTCACCCATATCGCGCGCGAAAAACTGCGCTATGGCGACACCGACCGGCAGGGCCACGTCAATAATGCGGTTTTTGTCACTTTTCTCGAAACCGGCCGAGTAGAACTCTTGCTGAACAGCGAAGTCGATCTGTGCGGACCAGACGGCGCGTTTGTGCTGGCGCGGTTGTTGGTTGATTATCGCAGGGAAATGATCTGGCCCGGCGAGATCGAGATTGGCGCCAATGTCGAGAGCGTCGGGCGCAGTTCGCTGCGCATCTCCCAGGCGCTGTTCCAGAGGGACGTCTGCGTCGCCACTGCGGAATCCATCGTCGTGCTCACCGACGTGACGACGCGGCGCTCGAAGCCGTTTTCCGACGAGGCGCGGGCTTATCTGATGCGCGCGCCAGGGAAGATGAATCAGTCCTGAGTTTGGTTGCTGCCCGTTTCGATATCCTTGACCAGCGCCGCGTTCACGCCGAGTTGCTTTAGTCTTTCCAGGGAAATGGTCACCGGCCCGGAGCAGACGCCTTCCACCGCGTGCGGCAGGCAGCAGGCGTGCATGGCCAATCCTTTTTCCTTCGCGTCCGGCCACAGCTGGAAAGTCAATTTCTGATGTGCGAATTCCTCCTGGCATTCCGGGCTTTCCTTTGCCGACTGCTCCACGAAAAGCGCCTGCAAACGCGGCGAGGCGACCCCGTTGGGCGTTGGCGGCGCGTCGGAGGGCTCCTCCTTGAGTTCAGAGGGAAGCAGCTTTTTCCAGTCCGCTCGTTCACCGGTGTTCAGATCGAAAACCAGGGAGTCCATGATGAAATTGGGATGGGCGCCGCCGCAGGATACATTTCCGTGCCTGAAGAAACTGACGAAGCTGGCGCCGAGCAGGGGCGCATCGACGCCTTGCTCCCACCAATAGCCCTCTTGCGGCGAATCGCGCAGACAATCCGCCATGTCCTTGAGTTGCTCCCGGTTGGCGGCGCGCAAGGCGCGATTGATTTTGGCGATCGCTTTTGTTTTGCCGACCAGCATCGGCAAGGCCTCGGCGTTTTTGGCGAGGTTGGGCATCTTCCGTAACGTCGGCGCAACATTTCCCGCCCAGGCCGGCGGCGCCGCCAATGCGATCAAAAAAGCGATGAAAATGGATTTCATGGGCCGCTCCCTGCACGCAAGCGCCCGATCGCCCGGTGAAGCGCGAACTGCCTGAGTTGGCGATTCAAGCCATCTTCCGCCGATGGATTGTAGCCATGCCGAGAACGCCCATGGCCATGGCCTGATGCGCCAAAGCCGCCCACAGGGGCACGGCGAGCACCAAGGTGGTGATCCCCAATCCGGCCTGAAGCAATATGAAAAGCGCCAGCAGAATCGCGCGCCGCGCCGCCCGCCGTCCCAGTGCCGGTTGCTGCGCGTGAATCGCGTGAAAGAAAGCCAGAGCCAGCAATAAATAGGCGACCATGCGGTGCTGGAACTGCACCATTGTGACATTGTCGAGGAAATTGGCGGTCCACGGCGTCAGTTTGAACAAATGGTCAAGCGGCGGGATGAAACGCCCGTCCATCAGCGGCCATTCGTTATAAATCAGACCGGCGCGCAGGCCGGCGACCAGACCGCCGAGGCCGATCTGGACCAAAGCCAGAGCCAGGATGGCGCTCGCCTCGCCTCGCAGGCGGGGCGCGCCGCAGCCAAGCGAATCTCGGTAATTGGGCTGGAGCCCTGCGGCGGTCCACAGCACGGCGACGAAAGTCGCGCTGGCCAACAGAAGATGAATGGCGAGGCGCTCCTGCGCCACTTCGACGCGATGGACGAGGCCGGATGAGACCATCCACCAGCCGACGAAACCCTGAAGGGCGCCCAGGGCGAAAATGCCGGCAAGCCGCCAGCGCAATTCGCCGACGATTTTTCCTCGCGCCAGAAACCACAGGAAGGGGATGGCGAAAATCAGCCCGAGCAGCCGGCCGAGCAGGCGATGGCTCCATTCCCACGCGTAGATGGTCTTGAACCGGGCAAGGTCCATGTCCGGGAATAATTCGCGATACTGCGGGATCTGCTGGTATTTCTCGAAAGCCTCGCGCCAATCGGCGTCTTTGAGGGGCGGCAGGGCGCCGGTCAGCGGCTTCCATTCGGTGATCGACAGGCCGGATTCGGTCAGCCGCGTTGCGCCACCGACCACCACCATGGCGAGAATGAGGGCGGCGACGAGCCAAAGCCACAGGCGGACGCCACGAAAGGGGTCGGGCGCCTGTTGAACCTTGTGCTGGTTTCGATTCGGCATGTCGCGTTCCGGCGAATTATCGGCGGCATTTAGGCCGAGAGCGCCAGGGGAAGCAAAGAAAAAACCGCACCGGCGGGCGCCGATGCGGTTCTGCCCTCAAAAAAGGTGACGGGATCACTCGTCGTCGGAATTGTCTTCGTGTTCGTGATGGCTCCAGCCCTCGCCGCCGCCGTGATGGCGCCAGCCGTGCTCCATCGCACGATGCATCATGTGCTGACGCATTTCCGCAAATTCCTTTTTCTGCTTGTCGTCGAGGCTGTTGTAGAAGGCGAGCAGCTTGGGCTCCACGGTCTTGAAAGTGTCGAGGCGGCGCTGCAGCATGGCGCCCCGGAAGGCGAGCCTTTTCTCGAAGGACGAGAAGTCGGGCTTGCTGGCGCAGAGCTCGGCCTTGGCGTCGGCGTGGGCCTTGGCGCGGGTATCCTGCAGATCCTTGAAAGCGGCCTTCTGGGCGTCGGTCAGTTGGAGGCGAACGCCAATGCGCGCGGCCATCACAGCCTGCTCTTCGACGATTTTTTCACTCATGCCCGTGTCCGAGCACATTTTCTCGATTGCGGCCTGCGGCCCCCCGTGCTCATCCATTTCGGCGCGGGCGGGCGAAAGAGCCAGCGCGCCAGCGGCGCAGGCGAGCATGAGGGCGGAAATTTTTAAAATACGCATCTTGGTCTCCCAGGAGCTTTCCTGATTACGCGCGTTATGGCGGCGCGTCGGATGGTAATTTGCCCGATCGGGAATGAACTTGTAATGAACGCGACAAGAGGATTTTGATGCGCAACCGCAGCAAGAAGTTGATCGGGACGATTTTCATGGTCCTGTTCGTCGTCGTCTACGCGCTGGTGGCCATGGTGCTGGCGCAAAAGACCGCCATGCAGGTCGAATCCGGCTTCTGGAGAACTATCATTTTCGCTCTGCTCGGCCTCGGCTGGGCGGTTCCGCTGATTCCTTTGATCCTGTGGATGGAGCGGCGAGACTGAGAAGTTCTTTTTTCAGCCGACGTTGAGTCGGCGGCCGCGATTCCACAAGGCGAATGGCGCGCCGGACAAAAGCGCGTCGAAACAGTGGGCGTCCTGCCACAGGCCATTCACCGAAAGCCGCGGCAGCGCCCGCTTGTGCGCGCCATGCTCGGGAAAGATCATGCCGGGGCGGGTCGTCACCGCAGTGACGAAATCCAGCTTCTCGGCCAAGGCGAATTCGCGCGGCCCCGCCGATCGGGCGTCGCCGTATGGAAAAGCGAAATGCCGGCAGGGCCGACCTAGTTCTTGCTCCAGTCTTTCCCGGCTTCCCGCCATTTCCAATACGGCCGCGTCCTCCGGCAATCGCGCCAGGCGCGGATGGGTCAGCGTATGGGCGCCGATAGTCGCCAGCGGATGCGAGGCCAGGGCGCGCAATTCGTCCCAGTCGAGGCACATTCTGTCGACCAACGCATGCGAATCGACACAGGCGTGGTCATTCTCGCGCGCGATAGATCGCATGAAATTTTCCTCGTCGCCTTTTCGCAGCCGAAGAGCGAGGCGCTGGAATGTGGCGCTTTTTTCTCTTCCGCTTTTCGCCGGCAGCGACAGAAGCGCGCCGTTGAGCTCCAGTTCGATCCGGTCCAGCCGGTTTGTCGTCGCCTCCAGTTCAATCCACCACGGACACGCTGTGCGGTCGGCGAAACCCGGCGCGATGTAGCAGGTGAAAGGCGCGTCGTGGCGCTCGAGAACCGGCAGGCCATAAGCGACGACATCGCGAAAACCGTCGTCGAACGTCAGCGCCGCGAAAGGCGCGCCCTCGCCGTAGGAGATCCGCGCCGCCGCCTCGTCGAGCGAAACGATTTCCATCCCGTTTTCGCGCAGGCGGGTCAGCACGCAATCAAGGAATTCGGGCGTGATCTCGAGCAGGGCGTTGGGCGCGAAGCCGCGACCTTCGGGGGGACGTATGCGATGAAAAGTCAGGATGGCGCCGTTGCCACGAAAGCGACGGCTGGCGAGGCGATGCAAACGGGTTGCGCGAAACAGGCCGAATCCCGCCGCGATCAGATTTTGCTTCAGAGCCATTCCTGCCACAACTCGAAACCCGCCACACAACCCAAGATAGCAATCTTGCGTTGACCTTTCGTTGCTAGAAAGCGCTTTCCACCTCGAATTGGGACGCCATATGTTCGTCACCGCGCCGCAAACAGACTGGCCGCGCCAAGCCGCTTCCCGCCCGGACAGGGCGGTTTTTGCCGGCTTGGAGGTTTGCCGGAATCCTCTCGACGCGCTCGCGGTCTGGCGCACACTGGCGCCGGCGGGTCGCGGCTCCTTCTATCAAAGCGAAAAATTCCTGCTGGCCTGGCTCGAACATCTCGGCGCCAAGGAGAAGGTCGAGCCCTTCTTCATTGTCGCGCGTGACGCCTGTGGCGCGCCGCTAGCGCTGCTGCCTCTGGGCCTCTTTCGCTTTGGACCACTGCGCGTGGCTCAATTTCTCGGGGGCAAGCACGCCAATTACAATCTCGGCCTGTTTCGCGGGGACGCCGCATTTTCCGCGCGGGATCTGCGCCTTCTGCTGCGCGAAGCGGCGCGCGCGAAAGGTGGCCCGCATCTCTATTGCCTTTTGAACATGCCGCTGTTTTGGCGCGGCGCAGCCAATCCCTTGACCCTGCTACCGCATCGATCTGGCGCGGACCATGCTTACGCCACGGCCCTGGGCGAGGACGGCGACGCGTGGCTCGCGACGCGGCTTTCCGCCGCCACGCGAAAAAAGTGGCGCAAGAAGGAGAAGCGCCTGGCCGGCATGGGCGAACTGTCCTATTTTCGCGCCAAAAACCAGGCGCAGGCGCAGGAAATTCTCGACAGCTTTTTCCGGCAGAAAAGCCGCCGCTTTGCCGGTTTGGCCGATCAGGCCGAAGCAGCGGCGACGCAGGACTTTTATGCGGCGCTGAGCTCCTTTGGCGCCGAAGGCGCGGCGCCGGCGGTCGAGCTTCATGCTCTGACGCTGGGCGGCCGTGTGATCGCCACTCTTGCGGCGGGGCTCAACGGCGGCCGGTTGCAAGCTTTGTTCAATTCCTTCGACGCCGATCCACCCATCGCCCAGTGCAGTCCCGGTGAGATTTTGCTCAGCCATGTCCTGCGCGACGCCTGCGCGCGAAAAGTCACGGCATTCGATCTCGGCCTTGGAGACGCTCGTTACAAGAAAACTTTTTGCGACGATGTCGAATCCATTGCAGACACGCTTTTCGCCCCCAGCTTTTTCGGGCTTTTGGCGCAGCCCTTTTTCGTTGCGAGCCTTGTTGCGAAAACGACGATCAAGCAAAATCCGAGCCTTTGGCGGCTGTTCGACAGGATGCGACGGGGGCAGAGCCTTTTCCGCTCCAATTAAATCGGAGCAGGGCTCTGGCTTTTGCTTTGACGCGTTTTCTTCACGTTCGCAGGGCGGCGAGGCGAGGCGCCAATTGATCGTCCTATTGACCGGGGGGAAGAAGCCCTGTACTTCCCGTTTCGCCCGCAAGGGAGCGCGTAGCTCAGCTGGTAGAGCATCTGACTTTTAATCAGAGGGTCATGGGTTCGAGTCCCATCGCGCTCACCA
>NZ_JBKQOU010000007.1:0-8521 GCF_052145335.1 Rhodoblastus sp. | reverse complement strand
CGGCATCGAGAAAGTCACGCTGCTGGTTGGCGCCGGCACCTTCCTGCCGGTCAAGGCGGAAGACACGGCCGATCACGTCATGCACAGCGAATGGGGGGAGATCGACGCCGCCACGGCGGCGCGGCTCAATGCGGCGCGGGAGGCGGGAGGGCGGATCGTCGCCGTCGGCACGACATCCTTGCGCATATTGGAGAGCGCCGCCGACGCTTCCGGACGGATCATGCCGTTCGCCGGCGACACCAATATTTTCATCACCCCCGGCTATGCGTTTCGCGCCGTGGATGTGCTGATGACCAATTTCCACCTGCCGCGCTCGACCCTGTTCATGCTGGTCTGCGCCTTCGCCGGGCTGGAAAACATGAAGGCGGCCTATGCCCATGCGATAGAAGCGGAATATCGCTTCTACTCCTATGGCGACGCCTGCCTGCTGCTGCGTGAAGAGAGGAATTGAGTTCCTGGGGCCGGCGCGATGATCGGCTCTTCCCACGCTCGGGGCGCGAGTCGCTGATCATCAATGTTTCGACGAATTGTCCAGGGCGTAGTACAGGCCGAACAGCTTCGCGTGATCCACGCGATCGAAGCAGATCACCACCGAGTCGGGACGGCGCTCCTGCACCTCGAACGCCCGATCGTCAAGGCGAAGCTCTTCGGCGATGATCCTGAGACACTTCGCGAATTCCCTGTCGTCAATGAGGGCAATGCGTATGCAGGTTTGCATCACCGCCTCCATGTCGCGGCACGTGCAGTGAAAAGAAAGGATCGAGAAGATTTACTCCCGAGCAGCTCCTGTGACAAGACGCGCGCGACGCGTTCAGACGAAGCGTCAAGGCGCCCGATCTAGCGCTTCGCACCTCGCCCGCCGTCGCGCAAGGAAAACAGATTTGCATGTTGCGCCGGTGGTCATAAGCTGGCCGTCATGAGTTGTGGCTCTACACGAAACAAATTATGCGCAGGGATCGGACGGATTCATGAGAGCCTCCTGGCGTCCGCAAACCTGATGGCCATTGGAATCGACCCTGAAATGGAAACCTACCAAGAAATTGCCAAAGCACTCGAAAACCGCCTAGCCGAGCTGACAAGCAATATAACGGAGATCGACAACGAATTGCGCAGCCTGCTACCCGCCGATTGGAAAGAGCAGGCGACGCAACTGGAAAACCAGGATGCGCTCGAAGGCATAGAGAAATCCAAGCTGCAGGAAATCCACCAGATTCGTGAAGCGTTGCAGAGGATCGGTGAAGGGAGCTATGGCGTCTGCGCCCAATGCGGCGAGACGATCGATCCCAGGCGCCTCAAGGCGCTCCCCACGGCGACCAGATGCATCGCATGCGCGGGGTGATTGGGTCGGGATTTTTGCCCGACCAATAATTGAGGCTTCGCGATCCGCGTCTTGCCCAAGGCTACCGAAGGCGAGCGACGGCCCGTTGCGGTTCTGCGATGCGGAGGTCCCGGCTCCATTGCCTTTGTACCCAACGCTTCGCTTTCAAGCACGCACACGAAGTTTTGAACATGCCAACGCATGAATCGTCATGCGGCCATGCTCATCATCGGTTGCTGCCGAGCGAGAGAAAAAGCAAGCTTCATTCGCGCCGTCCTTCGGTGCTGACGAAGTAAAAACTCACAGCGCATAACGACAGGAGAAAACGGGAGGTGGTGATGGCTTTACGCAAAAAAATTTGGTCATTTGGCGGAAAGCTGGCTGTCCTCGCGGCAGCGTCCGCGTTGCCCACGTCAAGCGCCGCGGCAGCGGAAGAAAGCAAGCCCAACATCATGTTCATCATGGGCGACGATATCGGCTGGATGCAGCCGAGCATCTATCATCGCGGCCTGATGGTCGGCGAGACGCCCAATATCGACCGTATCGGCAATGAAGGCGCGATCTTCATGGACTATCTCGCCATGCAAAGCTGCACCTCGGGCCGCAACGCCTTCTTCACCGGCATGTATCCGCTGCGCACCGGCATGATACCGCCCCAACTGCCCGGCAGCCCGTCCTATCTGCGCCCCGGCACGCCGGCGATCGCGAAATTCCTGCATGACCTCGGCTATTCCACCGGGGAATTCGGCAAGAACCATCTCGGCGACCACACCGCCGCCTTGCCGACCGCGCATGGTTTCGAGGAATATTGGGGCTATCTCTACCATCTCGACGCGATGCAGCAGGTGAGCTTCCCCGACATCAACAAGAATGTGTCGACGCAGGGCATCGCGCCGCCTTGCATGAACACGCCGATTCCCGGCCTGGCTGAAGTCCCCGGCGCCGTGGACCCCAAGACAACAACCTGCCTGACGCCGCCGCGCAATGTCTTGTGGTGCCATTCCTCCGACGGCACGGAAGCGAACCAGTCCTGCAAGGATGAAGGTCCGCTGACGCTCGATCGGTCGCGGACCGTCGATGAGGAAATCTCCTCCAAGGTCATCGACTTCCTCGACCGCAACGACCCCAAGAAGACCAACAAGCCGTTCTTCGTCTGGTACAACCCGGCCCGCATGCATGTCACCACCATGCTGCCGCCGAAATACGAGGCGATGATCGGCGAGGCCGGCGGCAAGGACTGGGGCCTCAACGAAGCCGGCATGAAGCAGATGGACGACAACATCGGCTATGTCCTCAAGAAGCTTGAGGACATGGGCGAACTCGACAACACCATCGTCGTTTTCACAACCGACAATGGCGCCGAGACGGTCAGCTACCCCGACGGCGGCATCACGCCGTTCAAGGGTCAGAAGGGCGAAGCCTGGGAAGGCGGCTACCGCGCTCCGCAGGTCGTCCGCTGGCCGGGCCACATCAAGCCGGGCACGATCAAGAACCAGATGTTCGCCGCGCTCGACTGGCTACCGACCTTTGTCGATATCGCGGGTGGACCCAAAGGCGACGATCTGAAGAAACAGATTGAGGGGGGAAAATATCCGGGCATCGTGAAGACGACCTTGGACGGTTTCGACCAACGCGACTATCTGGAAGGAAAGTCCGAAAAGTCCGCGCGCGATGTCTTCTTCTACTATTCCGGCGCGACGCCTTCCGCGGTGCGCTATAAGAATTGGAAGATGTACTACACGATGGCGGAAGGGGGAGCTGCCGGCTGGTTCATGCCGCTCATCAACTACCACTGGACCCTCGTTTCGAACGTCAAGCGCGATCCGTTCGAACAGACTGTTGGCTTCACGTCATCGAAGTCGGCGATGGAGTTGGGCGGAACGTTGGGCTCCCCGTCCACCGCGTATCTATATGACTGGAACATGCTGCCGATCGGTCAGCAGCTCTGGTTCAAGGAACTCTATTCCTTCAAGGAGTTCCCGCCGCTGCAGGCTGCCGAGACCTATAATCTCAACGGCATCCTCCAGGAAATGGAAAAGAACAAGGGCGACGACTGATCCCCTGGCTGGCTCAGGAGCGGGTGGCCC
This sequence comes from Rhodoblastus sp., assembly GCF_052145335.1. GTDB lineage: Bacteria > Pseudomonadota > Alphaproteobacteria > Rhizobiales > Beijerinckiaceae > Rhodoblastus. The sequence continues at coordinate 5,116 of NZ_JBKQOU010000007.1, read as the reverse complement.
CTCCGGGCCACCCCATTTCGTCGGGTTATCGAAGCGCGGTCGGGACGTCAAAAGCCGACAGACGTTTGCGCGGCGATCGGCGACCGACGGCCTTATGTCACGAGCGCTGGTACATTTCCCTGTCGGAACATCCGTTGATGTGTACGGTTATAGCCGCCAACAAGACTGGCATGTCGCAGGCCCGCAAACGGATCGGCTTGGGCCAACCGACCGACGGACTAAAAAGCCCGGTTCACGCCGCCTTTTGCTGGATATGGCCGATACCGAACAGGCGCTTGAATTTCTTCACCCGGTTCGACCAGCGATGGCGGGCCACTTCGCGGTCGCGCGCTTCGACGTCGGTGCAATAATTCAGCATCACATAGCGGCGCGGACCGATGAAGGGCTTGTGGCCGTGCCAGGAATTGGGCTGGACGCGGAAGCAGACCGCCAGCCCGCCCTGCGGCGCGACTTCCGCGGCATAGTCCTCCAGATCGGTTCCCGAGCGCAGCACCCGCAATTTGCCGCCCTCATTGTCCGCCCAATCGTCGTTGAGGTAGAGCAACAGGGTCGCCACCTTGAATTTGGAATCGGCGTGGATGCGGCCGTCCTTGGCCTGGCAGTTGCAGCGCAAGGTCACCATGGTCGGGCGGTCGGTGAGGTCTATGTTGAGCTTCTGCCCGATGATTCTCCGCACTTCCGGTCCTTCCAGCTCTTTGAGCAGGTTGGCGAAAGCCGGGCCGTAGGAGGCCATTTCCGGCAGGAACAGGCCGCCCATGTCGATCCTGGGGTAATCCCGGATCGCCTCGGCCAAGGCCTGGGGCGGAAGAAGGCCCGGCGTCACCGAATAGGGAAAAGGATCGGTCTGGGTCGGCGAGGCGCGAAAGGCGTCGTAATTCAGCATGGCGTCATCCCGTGAAAGCAACGGGTCTGTTTAGGTTTTTCGAGGACTTCGCTCATTGACGCATGTCAAAACGCTTCTTGATCATCACGCCGCGGCGCCTCGCCGTCCTGCTGAAATGTCTTTCCCTTGGGGCGGGCTTTCTCTAGTTTGCCCCGACGCCGCCAAAAAGTTCGAGACCGCCGATTTCATGCCCGAAAAAGCAAGCTATTACGTCACCACCGCCATTCCCTACGCCAACGGGGCGCCGCATATCGGCCATGCCTATGAGCGCATCGCTACCGACGCCTTCGCCCGTTTCAACCGGCTTGACGGCCGCGACGTGCTGTTCGTCACCGGAATGGACGAACACGGCCTGAAAATGCAGCAGACGGCGGCGCGCGAAAACCTGACGCCGCTGGCGCTGGCCGACCGCACCGCGGCGCAGTTCCTCGCCATGGGTGAAAAACTCAACGCCGTCGCCGACGACGTCGTGCGCACGACGCAGCCGCGCCACAAGGCGGCGTCGCAGGAAATCTGGCGGCGCATGGCGGCCAATGGCGATATCTACCTGTCGAAATATGCCGGCTGGTACTCGGTGCGCGACGAGGCCTATTACGACGAGTCCGAACTGATGCTTGGCCCGGACGGCAAAAAGCTTGCGCCGACCGGAACGCCGGTCGAATGGGTCGAGGAGGAGAGTTATTTCTTCCGCCTTTCCGACTATGGCGAACGGCTGCTGGCGCATTACGATGCCAATCCGGAGTTCATCACCCCTGAAAAATATCGCAACGAGATCGTCGCCTTCGTCAAGCGCGGGCTGAAGGATCTGTCGGTCAGCCGCACCACGTTCGACTGGGGCGTCGAAACGCCAGACGATCCAAAACACGTCATGTATGTCTGGGTCGACGCGCTGACCAATTACCTCACCGGCGCCGGTTTCCCGGAGCGGGGCGAGCGCTGGCGCTTTTGGCCCTGCGACGCCCATGTGATCGGCAAGGACATCACCCGCTTCCACGCCATCTACTGGCCGGCTTTCCTGATGTCGGCGGGCATCGATTTGCCAAGACAGATCGTCGTCCATGGCTTTCTGTTCAATCGCGGCGAGAAAATGTCGAAATCGGTCGGCAATGTCATCGACCCCTTCACGCTGGCCGATCATTACGGGGTCGACGCCCTGCGCTATTTCTTCCTGCGCGAAGTGCCGTTCGGACAGGACGGCAATTATTCGCACGAGGCCATCGTCGCGCGCATCAACGCCGATCTCGCCAACGACCTCGGCAATCTGGCGCAAAGGTCGCTGTCGATGGTCGCCAGGAACTGCGCCGGCCGCATCCCGGATCAGGTCGAGGTTCCCGACGTCGACGTCGCCATGCTGACCAAGGCCTATGACGCGCTGGAAGCTGTGCAGGCGGAAATGTTCCGCTATGCGCCGCATCTCGCCCTCGCTGAAATCTGGTCGGTGGTCGGCGAGGCCAACCGCTATTTCGCCGGCCAGGAGCCTTGGAAACTCAGCAAGACCGATCCGGCGCGGCGTGACGCCGTCTTGTTCACCACCATCGAGACCCTGCGGGTAATCGGCATCCTGTGCCAGCCTTTCATCCCGGAGGCGGCGGGAAAATTGCTCGATCTGCTGGCGGTGCGGGCCAACGAGCGCGACCTCGCCTTCGCCACGCCGGAACATCGGCTGTTCGCCGGCGTTGAACTGCCCGCTCCGGCGCCGATCTTTCCCCGCTACGTCGAGCCGGAAGAGGCGTCGAAATGAGGCTGATCGACACCCATTGCCATCTCGATTTTCCCGAACTCGCCCGCGACCGCGCCGGCGTGCTGAGCCGCGCCGGAGCGGCGGGCGTGGCGCGGATGATCACCATTTCCACCGAGGTCGAAAAGTTCTCACAGCTTGCCGCCATCGCCGAAAGCCACGCGGAAATCTATTGCTCGGTCGGCACCCATCCCAGTCACGCCCACGAGGAGCGGGAGTTTTCCGCCGAGGAACTGGTCACGCTGGCGGCGCATCCGAAATGCGTCGCCATCGGCGAAACCGGGCTCGATTATCACTATGACCGCGCCCCGCGCGAGCTGGCGCAGCGGGTTTTCCGCAGCCACATCTCGGCCGCGCGTAAAACCGGTCTGCCGCTGGTCATTCACAGCCGCGACGCCGACGACGACATGGCCCGGATCTTGACCGAGGAAATGGCCGCCGGGCCGTTCAAGGCGCTGCTGCACTGCTTCACCTCCGGCCGCGAACTGGCGGAAAAGGCTCTAACGCTGGGGTGTTACATTTCCTTTTCCGGGATCGTGACCTTCAAGAACTCGCAGGATTTGCGGGACATTGCCGAAATCGTGCCGCTCGACCGGTTGCTGGTCGAAACCGACGCGCCCTTCCTCGCCCCGACGCCCTATCGCGGCAAGACCAACGAGCCCGCCTATGTCGCCGAGACGGCGAGGCTTCTCGCCGGCGTCAAGGGAATCGAAGTTGATGCGTTAGCTGAGATAACAACAGCCAACGCACTGCGTATATTCGATAAAATGCCGTCGTTCGCCGCATGAGCGTGGAGATCGTCATATTGGGCTGCGGCTCATCGGGGGGCGTTCCGCGTGTCGCCCAGGGCTGGGGGCAATGCGACCCCGGCAACCCTCGAAACCGCCGCCGCCGTTGCTCCATCATGGTGGAGCAGTCCGGCGAGGGCGAGCCGACGCGGTTGCTGGTCGACGCCGGCGCCGACGTGCGCGAACAGTTGATCGGCGAGAACGTCGACCGACTCGACGCGCTGCTGCTCACCCACGCCCACGCCGACCACGTCCATGGCTTTGACGATCTGCGGCCCTTGACCATGGTCATGCATCGCCTGATCGATGTCTATCTCGACGAGCCAACCTGGGAAAAAGTCAGCGTGCGCTTCGATTATTGTTTCGAGACGCCGCCCGGCAGCAATTACCCGCCCTTGTACATTCCGCATCGCCTGACGCCCGGCGTGGCCTTTTCGCCAGCGGGGCCTGGCGGGGCGATCAAGACCATGCCTTTCCGCCTCAATCACGGCGACATCGACGCGCTCGGCTTTCGTTTCGGCGCCAGCGCCTATACGCCGGACGTCAAATATGTGCCGGAGGAGAGCTTTCCCTTTCTGGAAAACCTCGACCTGTGGATCGTCGACGCGCTGCGCCACCGCCCGCACCCGAGCCATCTCTCGCTTGGCGAAACCCTGGAGCTGATCGCGCATTTCCGTCCCAAACGCGCGGTCCTGACCAATCTCCATACCGATCTCGATTACGAAACCCTGCGCGGAAATCTGCCGGACGGCGTCGAGCCGGCCTATGACGGCATGCGGCTGAAGGTCTGAGCGAGGAGCTTTCTTGGATCGGCTGGCCGAACATTACGCCCTGTGCGGCGTCGCCCTGCGGGATAGCGACCGCGATCGCTGGCTGGCCTGCCTGTTTGCGCCCGACGCGGAGCGGCCGCACCTGTTCGCGCTTTACGCTTTCAACGCCGAAGTCTCACGGATTCGCGAACATGTTTCGCAGCCGATCCTCGGCGAAATGCGGCTGCAATGGTGGATCGAAGCGCTGAACGGTTCGCCGGGGGGCGAGGTCAGGGGCGACCTGCACGCCCATCCGGTGGCCGACGCGCTGCTGTCGACCGTCGAGACCCTCTCGCTGCCGCGAAAAACCTTGGTCGATCTGTTGGAAGCGCGGCGTTTCGATCTTTACGACGATCCGGCGCCCGACCTGCATTTCCTCGAAGCCTATTGCGGCGAAACCTGCTCGTCGCTGTTTCGCCTCGCGGGCCTGATCCTCGGGGGGACGGGCGGCAAGGAAAGCGCCGAAGCCGCCGGCCATGCCGGATGCGCCTATGCGCTCACCGGGCTGCTGCGGGCCTTTCCGTGGCATGTGGTCCATCATCAATGCTACCTGCCGCGCGACGTTCTGCAGCGCCATGGGCTGGAGCCGCGAAATCTTTTCGCCCGCGAAGACGGTCCGGGATTGCGATCGGCGCTGGCGGAAATGCGGGCGCTGGCCCGCGATCATCTCAGCAGGGCGCGCCAGGCCGTCGCCGCGCTGCAGACGCAGGAGCGCCTGGCCTATCTGCCGCTCGCCCTGCCGGAGCTTTATCTGCGCGAAATGGAGCGCAGGGATTACGACCCATACAAGACATTGGTCGAAGTGGCGCAATGGCGTCGCCAATGGGCCTTGTGGCGGGCGAAGATATAGGGCGTATCGCCCGGAACTGCGGTGGAGCCCCAGCGTTTTACCGCCACG
>NZ_JBKQOU010000006.1:0-8975 GCF_052145335.1 Rhodoblastus sp. | reverse complement strand
AAGCGGCAGCGCGCCGCGCCGCCGGCCTGCCCGAGCAGGCCCGGCAGGGCCTCCTCGCCGATATTCCGGTCGCCCTGCCCGCCCTTACGCGCGCGATAAAGCTGCAGGAAAAGGCCTCGAAAGTCGGTTTCGACTGGAACGACGCCCGGCTCGTCCTGGCGAAAATTCGCGAGGAATGCGATGAGGTCGAGGAGGCTCTCGACCGCGGCGACAAGGCGCATGTGGCGAGTGAAATCGGCGACGTGCTGTTCGCCGTCGCCAATCTGGCCCGCCACGCCAAGACTGACGCCGAAAGCGCCCTGCGCCAGACCAACGCCAAATTTGAACGCCGCTTCCGCCATATCGAGGAGCGTCTGGCCGCGCAAGGCAAGGTTCTCGGCGCAGCTACGTTGCAGGAAATGGACGCTTTATGGGATGAGGCCAAGACGCTGGAAAGCGTCGGCTGAAGCGCCTTACGCGGCGCTTTTCCGCAACAAGGCCCGCCAATGGCGATTGGGCGTCACCGTGCGCGGCACATCCTCCAGTTTTTCTATATCCAGGCCATAGGCGGCGAAAGCCTCGATATTTTTCCGCGTCAGCGGCCACGGCGGCCCGTCGAACTCCTGAGCCTCGTCGCGGGCTCGGGCGATCAGCAGAAGGCGGCCCCCGGGCTTGACGAAGCTCGCAATGGCTTTTTGCGCGGAATCGAGAATTTCCGCCGGCAGGGCTTGCAAAGTATAGGTTTCGTGGACGAAATCGAACGCCTCGAACCAACTTTCGGGCGGATCGAACAGGTCTGCCGCGCAAAACTCTATGCCGCTGTCGGGAAAACGCTCTCTCGCCCATTCCACCGCGCGTAAAACCAGATCGAAACCCGTGACTTCCGCCCCCTGCCCGACCAGAGCCGCGGCATTGTCGCCGAGGCCGCAGCCGATATCCAGGGCCCGCAAACCGTCGAGGCGGGGATTTCGCGCCAGCCAGTCGCGCAGCAGCGGGTGGGCGACCATATTGCCCCAGGGCACATTGGCCGGATCGCCTTCGGCAAGCGCATAAACCGCCTCGAACCAGTCGCGCCGATAGGGATCGTCCAGCGCGCCGCCCGGCTGTTTGGCCGGATCGATGGCGTCCAGCCTTTTACGCGCAGCGGCGCGGCGCTCCTTCGAGGCTGGGTCAAGAGGATCGAAATGCTGCGGCTTTTCGGGCAATTTGGCGAACCTTACTCTTCCGTCTCAGCCTCGACCTCGCCGTTCTCGACTTCGCCGTTTTCGACCTCGCCAACCCGCTCGACCGAAACCACTTTTTCCGTCTCGGCGGTATTGAACACGATCACGCCCTGCGATCCGCGCCCGATGACGCGTATGCCCGCGACCGGACAGCGGATCAGTTGCCCGCCATCGGTGACGAGCATGATCTGGTCGGTCGGCTCGACCGGCATGGAGGCGACGAGATCGCCGTTGCGGGCGTTGACCGCCATGGCGACAATGCCTTTGCCGCCACGCCCGGTGACGCGATATTCGTAGGAGGATGAGCGCTTGCCATAGCCATTGACCGAAATGGTCAGGATCTGCTGTTCCCGCGCAGAAAGCTCCTCGAAGCGTTCCGGCGACAGCGCCGCCTCTTCCGCGCCCTCCTCCGCGTCGGAAACCTCCGGCTCCACCGGCTCCCCGACCTGCGCCCGGCGCATCTTGACGAAGGCAGCGCGTTCCGGGCCGCTGGCGTCGATGTGAAACAGGATCGACATGGCGATCACCACATCGCCATCCGCAAGGGTGACGCCGCGCACGCCCATGGAATCGCGGCCCTTGAACACCCGGACGTCCGTCACCGCGAAGCGGATGCACTGGCCCTTGGCGGTGGTCAGCAGCACGTCGTCGGATTCGGTGCAGATCTGAACATCGACGATGCCCTCGCCGGGATCGAGCTTCATGGCGATCTTGCCGGCGCGATTGACCTGCGTGAAGTCCGACAGTTTGTTGCGGCGGACCGTGCCGCGCGTCGTCGCGAACATCACGTCGAGGCCCTCCCACAGCGCCTCATCCTCGGGCAGCGCCATGATCGAGGTGATGCGTTCGCCCTGCTCCAGCGGCAGCATATTGACCAGGGCTTTTCCGCGCGCCTGCGGGGCGGCGAGCGGCAGTCGCCAGACCTTTTCCTTGTAGACCTGGCCGAGCGAGGAGAAGAACAGCACCGGCGCATGGGTCGAGGCGACGAACAGCCTCTGGACGAAATCCTCCTCGCGCGTCTGCATGCCGGCGCGGCCCTTGCCCCCGCGTTTCTGCGCGCGATAGGTGGAGAGCGGCACCCGCTTGATATAGCCGGCGTGCGAGACCGTGACGACCATTTCCTCGCGCTGGATGAGATCCTCATCCATCATGTCGCCTTCGACGTCGAGGATCTGGGTGCGGCGCGGAACGGCGTGCGCCGTCTTCACCGCCAGCATTTCGTCCTTGACGATGCCGAACAATCGTTCGCGCGAGCGTAAAATTTCGAGATATTCGGCGATTTCCACCGCCAGACGGTTGAGCGCCTCGGCGATTTCGTCGCGTCCGAGCGCGGTCAGCCTCTGCAGGCGCAATTCGAGAATGGCGCGGGCCTGCGCCTCGGACAGACGGCAATTGCCATCCGCGTCGATGCCGTGGCGCGGGTCGGCGATCAAGGCGACCAGAGGGGCCATGTCGCGCGCCGGCCACAGCCGCTCCATCAAGGCCTCGCGGGCGGAGGCGGCGTCGGCGGAAGTGCGGATCAGCCGGATCACTTCGTCGATATTGGCCACGGCGATCGCCAAGCCGACCTGAATATGGGCGCCGTCGCGCGCCTTGTTCAGCAGGAACTTGGTGCGGCGGCTGACCACTTCCTCGCGGAAGTCGATGAACGCCTTCAGGCAATCCATGATGGTCAGGCTTTCCGGCCGGCCGCCGTTCAGCGCGATCATGTTGACGCCGAACGAGCTTTGCAGGGCGGTGAAGCGGTAGAGCTGGTTCAGCACGACATCGGCGACTGCGTCGCGCTTGATCTCGACGACGATGCGCATGCCCTCGCGATCGGATTCGTCGCGCAGGTCGGAAATGCCCTCGATCTTCTTGTCGCGCACTAGTTCGGCGATTTTTTCGATCAGCGTCGCCTTGTTCACCTGATAGGGAATTTCGGTGAAGATGATCGCTTCGCGGTCCTTGCGGATCGCCTCGATGCTCGAGGTGGCGCGCATGAGCACCGAGCCGCGGCTGGTCTCGTAGGCCTGCCTTATGCCGGCGCGGCCTAATATGTTGCCGCCGGTAGGGAAATCCGGCCCCGGCACGATTTCCATCAGTTCGGACAGCGTCATGTCCGGACGGTCGATCAAGGCGACGCAGGCGTCGATGATCTCGCCGAGATTATGCGGTGGAATATTGGTCGCCATGCCGACGGCGATGCCGCCGGCGCCATTGACCAGCAGATTGGGGAAACGCGCCGGCAGCACCGCCGGCTCTAGTTCCTTGCCGTCATAATTGGGATGGAAATCGACGGTGTCGGAATCGATGTCCTCGATCAGCGCCAGCGACGGCCGCGCCAGGCGCGATTCGGTGTAACGCATGGCGGCGGCGCGGTCGCCGTCCACCGAGCCGAAATTGCCCTGCCCGTCGATCAGCGGGAGGCTCATCGAAAAGGGCTGCGCCATGCGCACCAGGGCGTCATAGATCGCGGCGTCGCCATGGGGATGGTATTTGCCCATCACCTCGCCGACGATGCGCGCCGATTTCACGTAAGAGCGGTCGGGGAGGAAATTGTTTTCCTGCGCCGAAAACAGGATGCGCCGGTGCACCGGTTTCAAGCCATCGCGCACGTCCGGCAGAGCGCGGCTCACGATCACGCTCATGGCGTAAGCGAGATAGGAGCTCTTCATCTCGTCGGTGATGGAGACGGGGCGAATGTCGGATGAAGGCGGGACCGGCGGTGCTGCGTTTTGATCGGTCAAAACAGACCCTTGCGCTGAACGAAAAAAGGTCCGTCTTTCTTAGGCGATTCTTGTGGGGAAAGCCAGTTTGGAGCCCCCTGCGGCTTTTTGAATTTATACTGCTATGTCAACATGTTGCGCCGTATTTCCGGCGCGCCGTGAAAGAAGCTGACATAAAATCATCATCAAATGCGCCAAAGGCCGAATCCGCGCCGCCGACCGCTCTAGTTCGCAGGGCAAGGGAGCAAAAAACAATGAGCGGCATTGCGTAACCCGAAGGTAGCAAAGCCGCCCACTTGATCTTCAGCAAACCGTGTCCCCCGACCCGCCCGCGAAGGGCGGACGGATCAATGCCCGACCTGCACTTCCATGCCGCTCAGGTCTACCGAAAACTGGAAGCCAATCTGCCTGCCCTTGACCTTGAGGACCACGTCATTGACGTTCTTGAGCTGCGCCACATTTTTGCCGCCCGCGACGGACAGCCCAGCGCCGACCGCCGTATAGGTTCCGGCGACGTCCGAGACGTTATGGACGTTAAAGGCGGTTCCGACCATTTGCGCCTTGGACGCGCCGATGGTGGCGCCGAGGCTGACGCCGCCGATCTTGATCGGATAAGTCTTGCCGTGGAAAGTCACCGTGCCCTTGCCGCCGGAGACGCCGACAATGAATCCGGCCTTGTAGATGGTGAAATTGAGGCGGGCCGTATCGGCCATGGCGGCGGAGGTCGTCGCGACGCCGGCGAGGGCGAGCGAAGCCGTCAGCAGAGCCGAGCGCAAAATCTTGTTCATGGCAATCTCCATTATTTTTGGTCAGGCAGGAGGGTGAGACAACGCGTCAAATTTGGCTGGACCGGAAAACGACCAATGCCACAAGCTGAAGGATTTGGTCGCCCGCGAGGTGAGAGCGTTTGAGGTTGCTTTGGCCAAGTATGCGGTCGAATCACAGAAGCCTTGCGACCGCGAGCTTGGCCACAGCCACCTTAATTCCGGTCACGCTGTTTGGCCAGCGTTCGATCGAGGTCCGCCCCTGCCTGCCACGAGCCTTTGAAAAGCGTATTAGCTGACGGTTCCTTCGGCTCAACCCTAGAACGGAATATCGTCGTCGAGCGTGTCCGAAGCGCGACCGCCGCCGCCCATGCCTCCTCCCCGCTCGGCAGGACCGCGCTCCATCGGCGATTGCCGGCCGAACGAGCTGCCCGAAGAACCTCCGGATGCGCCGCCCGAAGCGCCGCCATAACCCGCGTCGTCGCCGCGTCCGCCGCGGCTGTCGAGCAGGGTCAGTTCGCCGCGAAACCTTTGCAGCACCACTTCCGTGGTCTTGCGCTGGTGGCCTTCCTTGTCGGTATATTCGCGCGTCTGCAACTGGCCTTCGAGATAGACTTTCGCGCCTTTCTTGCAATATTGCTCGGCGATCTTGCCCAAGGCCTCGTTGAAGATCACGATATTATGCCATTCGGTGCGGTCCTTGCGCTCTCCGGTGGCCTTGTCGCGCCAGCTCTCGGTCGTCGCCAGCGAGAAGGACACCACGCTGTCGCCGGAATTCATCCGCCGCACTTCGGGATCGCGGCCAAGATTGCCGATCAGAATGACTTTATTGACGCTGCCCGCCATGGAACTCTCTCTCCTAACCCGCGCAAAAGCCGGGCTATCCTATACGCCTGCCCGAAAGCCTGCGCCCTCTTTCCGCCCTTATCCACAGCGGCGCGGCAAAAACCGCCAAACCTGATCGTGTTCTATTTATGTTCTAGCCTCATGGCGCGAATCATGCAAGCTTGGGACGCTGGAATTTATAAAAATCGGCGCTAAATACAGGCAGACTTCGATCTCGCTGCGACGACCGCGCTTTTTGGAATGTGATGATGGATTCAACCAAAGCCAAAAAGCCCGCCACCAAACCCCTGACGACCAAGCCCTTGGCAAAAAAGCCCAAGAAAGCCCCCTCCCCGGAAAATTCGGCCGAGAGCGTCGAACAGGCGGCCTATCGAATCGGCGAAGGCCGGGTGATTTCCCTGCGCGGCGCGCGCGAGCATAATCTCAAGAACGTCGATCTCACCATTCCGCGCGACAAGCTGGTGGTGTTCACCGGCCTGTCCGGTTCAGGCAAATCCTCTCTCGCCTTCGACACCATCTATGCCGAGGGCCAGCGGCGCTATGTCGAGAGCCTTTCCGCCTATGCGCGGCAATTCCTCGAAATGATGCAGAAGCCCGACGTCGATCATATCGAGGGATTGTCGCCAGCCATCTCCATCGAACAGAAGACCACGTCGAAAAATCCGCGCTCGACCGTCGGCACGGTGACGGAAATCAACGATTACATGCGCCTTTTGTGGGCGCGGGTCGGCATTCCCTATTCGCCCGCCACCGGTCTGCCGATCGAGAGCCAGACGGTGAGCCAGATGGTCGATCGCGTCCTGGCTTTGCCCGAGCGCACGCGCCTGTTTCTGCTGGCCCCCGTGGTGCGCGGCCGCAAAGGCGAATATCGCAAGGAAATCGCCGAATTTCTCAAACGCGGCTATCAGCGCCTGAAGATCGACGGGCAGTTCCATGATATCGCGGACACGCCAACTCTCGACAAGAAACTGAAGCACGACATCGACGTGGTGGTCGACCGCATTGTCGTGCGCGCAGACATTTCCTCGCGGCTGGCGGAAAGTTTCGAGACCGCGCTCGATCTCGCCGATGGCGTGGCGATTGTCGAATTCGCCGAGAGCGCGGACGGCAAAGAACCGGAACGAATTGTCTTCTCGTCGAAATTCTCCTGCCCGGTGTCGGGCTTTTCGATTTCCGAAATCGAGCCTCGGCTGTTTTCCTTCAACAGCCCCCACGGCGCCTGTCCGAAATGCGGCGGCATCGGCTTCGAGCAGAAGGTCGATCCCGAATTGATCGTCCCCAATCCCGAAATGACCCTGCGCAAGGGCGCCATCGCGCCCTGGGCCAAATCGCCCTCCCCCTATTACGCACAGACGCTCGAAGCGCTCGGCAAGGCTTTCAAATTCCGCATGGAAGACCGCTGGTCGGCGCTATCCCCGGATGCGCGGAAGATCATTTTTTATGGCGCGGGCGAGCAGCAGGTGCTGTTCACCTATGCCGACGGAATGCGCTCCTATGAGGTTAAAAAGCCCTTCGAGGGGGTGATCCGCAATCTGGAGCGGCGCTATCTCGAAACCGAGAGCGAATGGGCGCGCGAGGAAATTTCGCGCTACATGTCGGCCAGCCCCTGCGCCGCTTGCAAGGGTTTCCGCCTCAAGCCTGAGGCTTTGGCGGTCAAGATCGACCATCGCCATATTGGCGAGATTTCCGAACTCTCGGTGCGCGAGGCGCAAAAATGGTTCGCCGACCTCCCTTCGCGCCTCGATCCAAAGCGCAACGAGATCGCCGACCGCATTTTGCGCGAAATCGGCGACAGGCTGAGATTCCTGGTCGACGTTGGGCTGGATTACCTCACTCTTGCGCGGGGCTCCGGCACGCTTTCGGGCGGCGAGAGCCAGCGCATCCGGCTCGCCTCGCAGATCGGCTCCGGCCTCACCGGCGTGCTTTACGTGCTCGACGAACCGTCTATCGGCCTGCACCAGCGCGATAATTTCCGCCTGCTTGAAACCCTGCGGAGGCTGCGCGACCTCGGCAATTCGGTGATCGTCGTCGAGCACGACGAGGACGCCATTCTCACCGCCGATTATGTCGTCGACGTCGGCCCGGGCGCCGGCGTGCATGGCGGCGAGATCGTCGCGCAAGGGACGCCGTCCGACATCATGGCCAACGAGAATTCGTTGACCGGCGCCTATCTCACCGGTCGGCTGGCGGTGGCGGCGCCAAAAAAGCGGCGTAAACCCGATCCCTCGCGTAAATTGAAATTGACCGGAGCGCGCGGCAACAATCTCCGCAATGTGACGGCGGAGCTGCCGCTAGGGCTGTTTACCTGCATCACGGGCGTGTCGGGGGGCGGCAAATCGACCCTGGTCGTCGACACTCTCTACAAGGCGGTGGCGCGGCGGCTCAATGGCGCGCTTGAGCACCCTGCCCCGTTCGATTCGTTGGAGGGCCTGGAACATGTCGACAAGGTCATCGACATCGACCAGTCGCCGATCGGCCGCACGCCGCGCTCTAACCCCGCGACCTATGTCGGCGCCTTCACGCCGATTCGCGACTGGTTCGCCGGCCTGCCGGAAGCCAAGGCGCGCGGCTATGGGCCGGGGCGCTTCTCGTTCAACGTCAAGGGCGGCCGCTGCGAAGCCTGTCAGGGCGACGGCGTCATCAAGATCGAAATGCACTTCCTGCCCGATGTTTACGTCACCTGTGACGTCTGCAAGGGCAAGAGATACGACCGCGAAACGCTGGAAGTCCGTTACCGCGACAGGAGCATAGCCGATGTGCTCGACATGACGGTGGAAGAAGCCGCCGACCTGTTCAAGGCTGTGCCCTCGATTCGCGACAAGATGCAGACGCTGGCGCGCGTTGGCCTGGGCTATGTGAAGGTGGGCCAGCAAGCGACCACGCTCTCAGGCGGCGAGGCGCAGCGGGTCAAATTATCCAAGGAATTGTCGCGGCGCTCGACCGGACGCACCCTTTATATTCTCGACGAACCGACCACCGGGTTGCATTTCCATGACGTCAAGAAGCTGCTGGAAGTGCTGCATGAACTGGTCGATCAGGGCAACAGCGTGGTGGTGATCGAACATAACCTGGAAGTGGTGAAAACGGCGGACTGGGTGATCGATATGGGACCGGAAGGCGGAGACGGCGGCGGGACCATCGTCGCCCAGGGACCTCCGGAAGCGATCGTACGCGAGCCCGCTTCCTATACCGGACAGTTTTTGAAGGAGGTTCTGCAGCGCCGGCCCGGAAGTAAATTGGCGGCCGAATGAGTTGAATGCTGCCATGCAAAAATAAAAATGCTGCTTTGCGGAATTTTGGGTTTCGTTATGGTTCACATGCGATCATATTCTTGTTGAACGACGCGCGGCGAGAGCCGTTCGTTCGATCGAGTTTGAACGTACGGCGCGGTCTTTCCCCCGTACGCGTTTGCGCCCGCCGGTTCCTCCCCCCGGCGGGCGCTTTTTTTTTTTCGG
>NZ_JBKQOU010000005.1:0-3180 GCF_052145335.1 Rhodoblastus sp. | reverse complement strand
CTCACTGGCGTCGCTGGTCTCGTCACTGGGAGCAAATGCATCGCAACGCACCATTGCCCACGTAATAAGCAGCATAGGTCTATGCAGTTCATTGATATGGTAATGGGCTCAGTCGGAGTTTATGATGAGATCGTTTGCGTGTCACAAGCTGTCGCCACTTCATTTGAAAGTCATCCAGCCAACTATCTGAGCCGTATTCGTGTCGTGACCAACGGCCTGCCGTTTCTGACTCCAACAATGGCTCGGGAAGAAGTCAGACGGCGGCTCGGCATCGAAAACAGCGAGGGATTTCTTTTTATGGCGGGCCGACTCGCTCCTCAAAAAAACGTCTCGGCCGCAGTTTTGGCTATGACGAGGACAAACAATATCAGATTGGTTTTGGCTGGAGAAGGTCCGCAGAGAAAAGAATTAGAGCAGATAATATTCAACGGCGATTTGTCAAAAAAAGTAACATTGCTTGGAATGCGTCCTAATGAGGACGTGATAAATTTATTATATGCATGTGATGCATACGTTCAGGTCAGTATGTACGAAGGGCACAGCTTTTCGCTCCTTGAAGCAATCTACGCCCGCTGTCCTTTGCTTGTGAGCGACGTGCCGACACAAGTTGAGGCCGTCAGCTTGCCAAACGGGTCGCACGCAGCCGTTTTTTGTGACCCTGCAAATATTGACGAAATGGCGCAGGCGATGAATTGCGTTGTATTTGACGAACAGCGTCGGCGGCAACTCGCCAGTTCTGTCGAACAATTGGCCGCGACGCTTCCAACCGAAACCAAGATGCAGGACACATATTCTGGCATAATAAAGTCACTCGCGACACCTACTAATTCAGACCGGCAGCGTCGTGCGGATACGAAATATGGACGCGCAAATATTGAAGACAGCAAATCGGCATAGCGTACGCTGCGGCGTCAGCTTCTTGTTAGCTAAGTGGAATGACGGCGCTATCAGGTTACAAGTTCATTGCGCGCAAGCGCCGCGATGTGTGCGAGAGTATCATACGGATATTTATCATAGGTATCACCATTTTACATAATGTATTGTGTATAAAATTGCTGCGGTTGGGTTATTTCGTGCGCTATTTCTATCATGTTTGTATTCCAGCGCCGCCGCTCATCGCGGTGAAATGCAACGAGCAATCGCCGTCAAACGGGACAGATTGCGAAACCGACGGAGAGAACCCGTGACAGCAATCAGTGGCGTGGCCGTTGAAAATCGCGTTGAGCGACGGGAAACCCTCGACATCGCATCAATCGTGTGGAGGCGGCGATACGTTGCATTTGCCACCTCTTTTGCCGTCGCGGCTTTGTTCTTTGTCGGAATGCTGCTTATCACGCCAAAGTATGAAGCGACCGCAATGCTGATCGTGGGAGAGGTAAGCGGCGAGCATCCGAGCGATCCCTTTCGAAAGACAGCCGGCTCTTCGTTGGCTCTGATTGCCGAGAGCAGCGAGGTCGTCCGCGACGCCGCCACAAAAGTCGGTCTGCTCCAATTGCTTAGCCCAGGCGACGCGCCCCGCAATTCCTGGCTGGCGGACTTAGCAGACAAGTCCTTGCTCGGAAGAGCGCTTCTCGGTGGTTGGAGAAATAGTCGACCTGATAAATTGGCGAACGCCTCGCCGCTGGACAAGGCGATCCCCCTATTATCCAAGTCTCTAAGTGTACACTTGGAACCAAACTCCGACGTGATTACCATCGCCTTCAGGCACAAAGACCCTACGATCGCGTCAGCTTTTGCAAATGCGATTGCGGAGGAAGTTATAAATCGACAACTGACGGTTATCAGCCTTACTGGCGCCGCGCGCTTTTACGAACAACAGGGAGAAAAATTTCGTGACGAAGTGAGGGGCGCCTCCAAGAATTTTGAGATTTTCGCCGTCGCGAACAAGACCTACTCTATCGATGAGCAGAATACCCTTTTGCTCAAGCGCCTGAGCGAGCTGACGGGTTCATTGCTTGCAGCCAGGAGCGCGATTGTCGAGAAGCAGGGACGCAAGCAGAGTCTCACAGACCAGCTCCGCAGGCTGAAAGCGGTGGCGCAATCCTCATATGTCAGTTCATTGGTGGATAACCTTGGAACCGCAAGAAACAATCGCCCAAACGAACCGGCAGACGCGGCGTCTTCCGCCGTTTTGTCCTCCGGCCCTCCATTGTTGATGGTGCGCGTTTATCAGGACGCGATGGTGGAGTTGTTGAAAGTCAACTCCGATCTTTCTGGCCTGGCCAATGTCGAAGGCGAGCTGACCAAACAAATCGCGGAAGCGAATGCAGAACTCAGCGCGTTGGCGACCAAGGCCGTAGAATTCTCGGAACTCAAGGCGGCGGTGGAGCAGGCGAAGGTCAATGCGGTCACATATGGCAAGCGAACCGTGGAGGAGCGAATTTCAGCAGAACTTAGCAGCGCCAAAATAACTCCAGTCAAGATTGTCCAGCGCGCATTCACACCGCTCGACCCGGTGTTTCCGAAATATATCATCTTTTCGCTTGTAGGCTTGGTCTTGGCTGCCGGGGCTGGCGCAGCGGTTGCGTTCGGGCTTGAAACTCGCTCGAGCGGCAAGCAAGGCGTCCGTCCCATGATCAGGAAGAATGCGTAACCGCCTCATTGTGGATTGAGTTCTTGCTTCATGCCAGCGAGCCGAAAAAGCGAAGGTTATTGCTTTCGACGGCAAGCTGCGAAATTCGCTCGACGGCTTCACCGGCGTGCAGCGCTATTATCCAGTGGCACATGTCCAGCAAGCGACGCATCGGGGCGGTTATTGACGCGCCTGGATAGTTCTTCCAGACCTTGGTCGACATTAAGATCATCGATGACGCCGGTGTCTGGAATCCCGCTGTTCGCCCCGTCTTTACGTAAATAAACACGGTCAGAGGCGGAAGCGTGACGCCACGACTAATAAAAATCACTTTGCGTCGCCAGGGCACGCCTTGGGCCCGACGTGTTGGTCATTTGTTTCATTCGGGCGCAAAAAGATGAAAGTATTTGCTTTGCTCAACCGATCGTCCCAGCCACGCGCCGTTGTGGCG
Organism: Rhodoblastus sp.; assembly: GCF_052145335.1. Classification (GTDB taxonomy): domain Bacteria; phylum Pseudomonadota; class Alphaproteobacteria; order Rhizobiales; family Beijerinckiaceae; genus Rhodoblastus. The sequence continues at coordinate 157 of NZ_JBKQOU010000005.1, read as the reverse complement.
CGGATTGGGTTATATGTTATCGCCACGGTTGGTCCGATCGGCGCATCTATTGCGCAATTTCTTCTGTCAATTCACGTTCTCAGCACATCATCGCCGATACAATTTGGCACTTTCTCTTTTTTGCTCGTCACATCGCAATTCGGCGCTGGAATTTGGA
>NZ_JBKQOU010000004.1:0-32746 GCF_052145335.1 Rhodoblastus sp. | reverse complement strand
CGAACAGACGCGCCGCTACTTCAAGGCTTGGAGCGACCGTGACGCCGACGCCGTGCTCGCGACATTCATCGAGGGAGGGACCTATCAGGATTGCATGACCGGCGGTCCGGTGGCTGGCGATGCGATGGAGGCGATGGCTGCGATTAAAGAAGAAGGGATCGCGAGCTTTTTTGAGGATGTGGCGACGAAGAGCGCGCTGCATTAAGGGCTCTGACAGGGCGTTCGTTTCGCCGCTGAGCTGCTGCGAATCCGTCCTCAGTTGAAAGATTTGCCATTGGGCGAATTCAAATCTGGCCGCGCTGCAAGCGCGACGCGTTCGATGATTGCGAAGATCAATTCGGCGGTCGTAGGTTTGGCTATAAATACGAAGGGTGGGAGATCGCGTAAATTGTCCAAATGAGCAGACAGGAGCGCGAGTTTGATGGTCGGCCATCGCCTCGCGACGACCTTGATCAACTGCAATTCTTTGCCTTCCTCGGTGTCATTGATCATCACGACCGCGATGTCGTTGGAGCTTTCCAGAATCTCAATAGCGTCGGAGACACGTTCGATTGAAAACGCGTCGAGGCCAAACCATTTGAACGCGGCGACCGCAAAGGTCGCAAGTTCCGGTTCGTGCTCGATCACGAGGGCTGCGGGCATCCTTGTTCCTCGGCCACCAATGGTCTGTTGAGCAATGATTACTCTGCAACATCGATCTACAACGCTCTTATGTCCGCGACCGTTTTCGACAGGGGCTGGTGGAAAAGCTACCGTTCGTCCAACAAAACGAATAGCCCCCTATTTGTGGAGTTCGATACTGCTGAATCGGTATCGGCGGGTATTGCGGGGCTCGCGTGTATAACTTGGGCGCAGTGGGTCGGCGAAGCGTTGAGCGCGCGAATGACTGCTGTGAAGCGGAGCGGCCCCCGAGGCGTCACTGTCGTCGCATTCCTGATGAGTTTCTTCGGTCTCGCAGAGGTGGCGACGGGTTTCACGCACCAATTCTTCGGCCTCACGACGGCAACCGGAACAACCTCCGCCTACGCAGGCGCATCGATTGGGGTTCTCCACGCAGCGGCAGGCTTGCTTGTCCTAATTATGAGGAAATGGGCGGCAGCGCTCGCGATGGTATGTCTGGTCGCTGATGTCGTTGGCCGAATTGCAATGGTCCTCACGGGACTCTATCCGGTCGATTCTCCTGCCCAGACCTTTGCAATTGTGACGGGCACGGCAGTTGTGGTTGCCTTCGCGATACACATCTTGTCGAAGTGGCGCGCTTTCGAGTGACAGTCGCGGGCGAAAAAGCGGCTTTTTGGCCCCTTATGGAAGGGCTGTCTTGCGTCCCTCCAATGCGTGCCACAAACTCAGCCTTGTGTTATCAATCTGTCGCCCAGTTGCTGAGGATTGCGCCCGTGCCAGACCCAAAACTCATCACCTCTCGGCTTTCGCGGTTCGTTGAGGAAAATGGCGCCCGCGTCGAAATTGCCATTTACCGTCTCGACGATACGGATTGGACGCTGGAGATCGTCGCCAGTGATGGTTGTGCGACTCTCTGGGAGGAGCCTTTCGAGTCTGAAGAGGCGGCGCTCGCCGAAGCGTTGAGCGCGATCAAGGACGAGGGGATCAAGAGTTTTTTCGAAGGTGCGGCGGGGAAGGGCGGGCTGCACTGAGGGCTTATTGCGCGGCATCGCATTTCGAGTGCGGTGCATTCGACCACTCTGCCACCTCTCCAATCCAAGGTGTGACGGATGGCAAATCAGCCGATCCGGTGGCGAGGCGGCGCAATAACATGAGCGCGAGCGACGGCGCAAGGCCCTGTCCCGATAATAGGCCGTCCCGCTGTCTGAATCTGCGCGAAGCGCCTCCTGGCCAGACTCCCTCTAAAAGACTTTAAAACCCGTGAAACCCGCGACACCCCGGCTTTTCCAATCATTTCCGCTTGACTTCGCGGTCGGCGCATTTTACCAAGCCCGACGGTTTGTCGTGGCTACCGCCGCGGCATTTTGCGTTTTTCAGACTCTGATGCTTCAGGCTCTGCTCTTCGCCCGAAAAACCGGACCCTGCCGGACGCTGCGTTTCGCGGCGGCAAGACTGGGTTCACCCTGCTGGTTCCACTGCAAAGAAGCCGGTCGCGCAATCCTGCGCAGAGCCGGATCGAACACGAGGAAAAACGATGTTCGCAGTTATCAAAACCGGCGGCAAGCAGTATCGCGTCGCCGCCGATGAACAGATCACCGTCATGTCCCTCGCCGGCGCTGCCGGCGAAATCGTGACCTTTTCCGATGTCCTGCTGGTCGAAAAGGACGGCGCCACCGAATTGGGCGCGCCCTTCGTCGCCGGCGCCTCGGTCAAGGCCGAAATTCTCGAACAGACGCGCGGCCCGAAGGTCATTTCCTTCAAGAAGCGCCGCCGCAAGAATTCGAAGCGCAAGCGCGGCCATCGTCAGGATCTGACGCTCGTCCGCATCACCGAAGTCGTCGCCTGACAGGCTCGCGCTTCGCTTGAACAGTTGAAACAGCCGCGAAAGCGGCCTGAGACAAATTTCGGAGCAGGATCATGGCTCACAAAAAAGCAGGCGGTTCATCCCGCAACGGGCGCGACTCGGAAGGTCGTCGCCTGGGTGTTAAAAAATTCGGCGGCGAGTCTGTCCGCGGCGGCAACATCATCGTTCGCCAACGCGGCACCAAATGGCACCCCGGCGTCAATGTCGGCATGGGCAAGGATCATACCCTGTTCGCCCTCGTCGACGGCAAGGTGTTGTTCAAGGCCCGCACCGACGGCCGCGCCTACATCAATGTAGTGCCGGTTCCGGTTCCGGCTCCGGCCGCGGAAGCAGCAGAGTAAGCGGAGGTCGCTTTCAGGGACCTCCGAGGCGCAAAGCCCCCGAGGATAGGCCCTGAATCGACCGGCTTGCGAGCCAAAACGATAAAAGGCCACGTTCCGGCGCGAAGAAGTCACATTCTTCCAGCAGGAATCGATCCAGAGCCAGATGCTCAAGGGGGAACGCGCGTCGTTTCCCCTTATCGTTTGCCTGGAGTCCAACATGTTTCCCGAACTCGCCCGCGACGATGTGTACCGTCTGGAAACCAGGCGGCTCTGGCTGCGCTGGCCGCGAGCCGCCGACGCGCCGCGCTTGAGCGAGTTGGCCGGCGAATGGGAAGTCGCGCGCATGACCGCGACGCTTCCTCATCCCTATCGTGTCGGCGACGCGGAAACTTTCATCAAAACCAGCCGCGAGGACGCCGCGCGCGGCGAGGCTTTGCGTTTCGTGCTGACCGACAAGGGCTTTCCGCGAACCTTGCTTGGAGCGATCGGCGTCGAAACTGGCGATGGCGGGCCGCAGCTTGGCTATTGGCTTGGCCGGCCGTTCTGGGGCAACGGCTACGCCAGCGAGGCTGCGGCGGCGATGACTGACGCCTTCTTCCTTATCACCGGGGAAAGCCAACTTGGCGCAACGGTTGTGGCGGAAAACGCCGCTTCGCGCTCCGTGCTGGAAAGTCTCGGCTTCGTTTTGGTCGAGAACCTTGATTCGGGGCCGGGACGCCTGGCTGGAAATCCAACCCTGCGTTTCGCCCTGCGGCGACGCGACTGGCAGGCGCAAAGCGACGCCGCTTGCGGCTTCGTGCGGGCTCCGATAGAGCCTTGACTTGAACAAAAAGGACCACGGGATCGCGCCAAAGGTTTTGGCGCGGTCGCGATGGATTTAACAACATGAAATTTCTCGACCAGACCAAGATCTATGTGCGTTCCGGCGACGGCGGCGCCGGCTGCGTTTCTTTCCGGCGCGAAAAATTCATCGAATTCGGCGGCCCCGATGGGGGCGACGGCGGACGCGGCGGCGATGTCGTCGCCGAATGCGTCGAAGGGCTGAACACGCTGATCGATTTTCGCTATCAGCAGCATTTCAAAGGCAAGACCGGCGGCCATGGCATGGGCAAGAACCGCCACGGCGCGGGCGGCGCCGACGCCGTGCTTAAAGTGCCGGAAGGCACCCAGATCTACGAGGAGGATGGCGAAACCCTGATCGCCGACCTGACCGAGGTCGGCCAGCGCGCGATCATCTGCAAGGGCGGCAATGGCGGCTTCGGCAATCTCCATTTCACCACTTCGACCAATCGGGCGCCGCGCCGGGCCAATGCCGGACAGCCGGGCGAGGAGCGCACGATCATCCTGCGCCTGAAACTGATTGCCGACGCCGGTCTGGTCGGGCTGCCCAACGCCGGCAAATCGACCTTTCTCGCCACTGTTTCGGCGGCCCGGCCGAAAATCGCCGACTATCCCTTCACCACTTTGCATCCCGGCCTTGGCGTCGTCGAAATCGACGAAAAGGAGTTTGTCCTCGCCGACATTCCCGGGCTGATCGAAGGCGCGCATGAGGGCCACGGGCTCGGTGACCGTTTCCTCGGCCATGTCGAACGTTGCGGCGTTTTGCTGCATCTGGTCGACGCCACCGGCGAACATGCGGGCAAGGACTACAAGGTGGTGCGCGGCGAACTTGCCGCCTATGGAAATGGGCTGGACGAAAAGCAGGAAGTCGTCGCATTGACCAAGATCGACGCCATCGACTCCGAGACGCTGAAACAACAGGTCGATCGACTGAAGCGCGCCATCCGCAGCGCCGGCCCGGTATTGCCGGAAGGCGAAAAGCCGCGCGCGCCGCTGAAGATTTCCGCCATTGCGGGCGAGGGCGTAACCGACGCGTTGCGCCTGGTCTGGAAATTGATCGAGACCCGACGGCGGGAAGCCGTCGCCCGCATTCCCCAGCCCGAATGGCGCCCTTAGTTCGTTTCATTTATCGCGACAAGTTGCGATAAATGAGTCCCTCGCGCTGGCTCCAGAGGGCGTCGAATGACGCCCGTCTTCGACAGGCTATGATCGCATTCGCTCCTGACCGATCCGCCGAGACGGATCGGCGGGGCGCAGGAATAAAAGAATGGAATTGCCTCGTCTCGATCAATTCAAGCGCATTGTCATAAAAGTCGGCTCATCGCTGCTGGTCGACCGCTCGCTCGGAAAAGTGAAGCGCGACTGGCTTCACGCATTGGCCGACGACCTCGCCGATCTGCACCGGCGCGGCGCCGACGTGCTGGTGGTGTCGTCGGGCGCGGTAGCTTTGGGGCGTTCGGTGCTGGGGCTGCCGGCCGGGGCGCTGAAACTGGAGGACAGCCAGGCTTCCGCCGCCGTGGGGCAGATCGCGCTGGCCCGCATCTGGGCCGAGGCCTTGGCTGAGCGAAAAATCGTCGCCGGGCAGATTCTCGTCACCCTCGGCGACACCGAGGAGCGGCGGCGCTACCTCAACGCCCGCGAAACGCTGGAGCGGCTGCTCGCCATGCGCGCCGTGCCGGTGATCAACGAGAACGACACGGTGGCGACCAGCGAAATCCGCTATGGCGACAATGACCGGCTGGCGGCGCGGGTCGCCACCATGGCTTCCGCCGATCTGCTGATCCTGCTGTCCGACATCGAAGGTCTTTACGACGCCCCGCCGGCCGACAATCCCGGCGCCAAGCTCATTCCGGTGGTGGCGCGGATCAACGCCGAGATCGAGGCCATGGCAGGCGGCGCGGCCTCGGAGCTTTCGCGCGGCGGCATGCAGACCAAGATCGAGGCGGGCAAGATCGCGACTTCCGGCGGCGCCCATATGGTGATCGCCGACGGCCGCCAGATCAACCCCGTGGCGCGGATCGGCGCGGGGGCGCCTTGCACCTGGTTCCTCACCCCCTCGACGCCGGTCACGGCGCGGAAAAAATGGATCGCCGGCTCGCTGGTTCCGCGCGGCGTGCTGCACATCGATGACGGCGCCGCCCGCGCGATCATCGCCGGCGCCAGCCTGTTGCCGGCAGGCGTGAAAAATGTCGAAGGCGATTTTTCGCGCGGCGATTGCGTATTGATCCGCAATGGTCTGGGCGGCGAGATCGGACGCGGCCTGGTCGGTTTCGACGCGCCGCGCGCCGCCCGCGTCATGGGCCGCAATTCGCGCGAAATCGCCCAGATTCTTGGCGCTGAGGAACGAGTGGAAATGATCCACCGCGACGATATGGCTTTGGCCGGGGATTTCTCGGTCGAGGGTTGATCCAGCGTCGATGCCCTGGCCGGTAAGGAGAACGTCGTGAAGGAATGGATTTCGGTCTTCGCCGACAGTGCGGTCATGGCGATCGACGCGGCGGCGGTGCTCATCGTCGCCGTCGGGGCTTTGGAAATGTTCATCGCCTGCGTCCGCTCGGTCATCCATCCCTCGCCGACCGGCCGCGATCTGCGCGACGCCTATCTGCGCTTTGCGCGCTGGCTGATGGCGGGCCTGACTTTCCAGCTCGCCAATGACATCATCGGCTCGGCCCGCGCGCCGAGTTGGGAAGAAATCGGGCGGCTTGCGGCGATCGCGTTCATCCGCACCTTCCTCAATTTCTTCCTCGAGCGCGACATCGCGGAGGCCGGACGGTTTCAGCTGGACGCGGACCAACCCGCCCCCAAGCCGCAGGATTGAGCGGGCCTTAGCTCTTGGGGCTCGTGGGGCTCTTGGGCGAAGCAGAGCCCCCAAGTTCTCGCAAGGCGGCGCGCAGGGTGGGGAAGATGGGGATCGATGTGTCGAAATCACGCCGCTCCAGCCAGTGCCGCCATTCGGTCGCCCGGCCGGCCGCGCACAGGCTGATGCCGCGCGCCGCCAAAGCGTCATTGATTTCCTTCAACGCAAACAGGCCGGTGGCGTCGATTTCCGACACCGGCAGCATATCGAGGACGACATGGTGGAGGCTCGGTCCCGCCTCGCCGACAGCCTCCAACATTTTCTGCTTGAAGAACGAGGCATTGAAGAAAACCAGTGGTCCGTTGAAGCGGAAGAACAGCAGGCCAGGTTCGGCTTGCGCCTGTTCATGGCGCGCGAGGGAATGAAAGCCGGGCAGGCCGTCCACCTTGCCGAGAATTTCGATCCGCGGGCGGGACACAAGCCGGACGAACCGGAGCAAAGCCAGCACGACGACAAACAGGATGGCGTTGACCGCCCCGACGGCGACGACGCCCACGGTGGCGAGAAGCGACAGCCCGGCCTCTACCGGATCGATCCGGTAGAGCATTCTCACTGTGCCGAGATCGACCAACGATAGACTCGCCATGACGAGCACGGCCGCCATCGCGGGAACGGGAACGTAGCGAAGCGGCCCTGTGAGAAAGACCAAGGCCAGCGCCACCACCGCGGCGGCGACGAGGCCGGTCGCCTGAGTGCGGCCGCCGGCGGCGTCGGCGACGGCGGTGCGGGAATCCGCGCCGCTGATGGTAAAACCCTGCGACAGGGCGGAGGCCAGATTGGCCACGCCGAGCGCAGCCAGGTCCTGGTCCGGGTCGACCTCGTAACCGTTTTTCGAAGCAAAACTGCGCCCCGTGAGCATCAGGCTGGAAAAACTCACCAGCGCCAATCCGGCCGCTTCGGCGCTCAAGCCGGGAAGAAGGCTCCAATCGAGCTGCGGCAGGCGCAAAGCCGGCAGACCGCCAGGGACGACGCCAAGGGTTTTGACGCCCTGGGCTTCCAGTCCGAACAGCGCGACCGCGCCTCCCGTCACAGCCATCGCGACAATGCTCGCCGGCACGGATCTGGCGTAGCGGGCCGTGGCGATCAGCACGGCGAAGGCGCTCAGCGCAACAAGGGCGGTCGGCAGTTGAATCTGGTCCAGCTTGCCCAACACCTCGATGAATGTGGGAATGATACGCTTCGCCGTGATCGTGAAGCCGAGCAGCTTGCCGATCTGGCCCAGCACGATCGACAGAGCGACGCCGTTGAGAAATCCGACCAGGATCGGCTTGGACAGGAAATCGGCCAAGGCGCCCAGACGCAGAAAACTCGCGGCGATGCAGAACAGGCCGGTGAGCAAGGCCAGAGTCACGGAAAGCGCGGCGTAGAGGCTGGGATCGTTGCCGGCCAAAGGCCCCACCGCAGCGGCCACGAGCGCGCAAGTGGCGGCGTCGGGGCCGACGATCACCTGCCGGGAACTGCCGAAAATGGCGTAGGCGACGAGCGGCAGGATGCTCGAATAGAGGCCAATTTCGGGGCTGAAGCCGGCCAGTTCGGCATAGGCGACGCCGACTGGAATGGCGACCGAAGCAACCGCGAGACCGGCGGCGACATCGGCTTTCACATCCGACGGTTTGTAACGCAGCAAAGCGGCAAGGCCGGGAGCATATTGGATCACGATATTATTTTTCTTTTGAGCGAGGGGACCGCCTGATCGTTTTCTACAATTATCTTGGGCGCGGCGCCCCAGCAAGCGGCGGCATATCCGGTCTGTCGGCGCGATTTCGGGCGCCATTTGGCGGCGGCGGCGCGCTCTGGTAAGGAATTTGGTCTGACGGCGCGTTCGGCCTGGTCATCGACGCCGGGCGTTGGATTGAGTGAAACGATGGAAAGCTTGCACATTATCGACGCGAAACCCGCCGATCTCGACGCCGATCTGCTGGCGCTCGGCCAGAAAGCCCGCAAAGCCGCGCGCAAACTCGCGCTGGCTTCACCGGAGCAGAAGAACAGCGCGCTGTTCGCCGCAGCCGCATTGTTGCGCGAAAAAACCACCGAACTGCTGGCGGCCAACGCCCAGGACATGACACAGGCGCGGGCGAAAAACCTGCCCGCCGCTTCGCTCGACCGTCTGTCGCTCAATGAGACGCGCATCGCCTCCATGGCGCAAAGCCTCGAGGACATAGCGGCGCTGCCCGATCCGGTCGGCCGTGTGCTGGAGCGTTTCGACCGCCCCAACGGCTTGCGCATCGAGCGTGTCGCCACGCCGCTCGGCGTGGTCGGGGTGATTTTCGAAAGCCGCCCCAATGTCACCGCCGACGCCGGGGCGCTCTGCCTGAAGGCCGGCAACGCCGCTATTCTTCGCGCCGGCTCCGAGAGCTTTCACTCGTCGCGGCTGATCCATTCCTGCCTCGTCGAGGGGCTGAAAGCCGCCGGCCTGCCGGAAGATTGCATCGCCTTGATCCCGACGCGCGACCGCGCCGCCGTGGGCGCCATGCTGGCGGGGCTGAATGGCGCCATTGACGTCATCGTGCCGCGCGGCGGCAAGAGCCTTGTCGCACGGGTGCAGGCGGAAGCGCGTGTTCCGGTCTTCGCCCATCTCGAGGGCATCGTTCATGTCTATGTTGATGGCGACGCTGATCTCGCCAAGGCCGAGAAAATCCTGCTCAACGCCAAATTGCGCCGCACCGGCATTTGCGGCGCGGCGGAAACCCTGCTGGTCGATCGCGCCGGCGCCGGGCGCCTGCTGGCGCCGCTGGTCGAGGCGCTGCTCGCCAACAAATGCGAAGTGCGCGGCGACGAGGCGACCTTGGCCGTTGACGATCGCGTGAAAAAAGCCAGCGAAGAGGATTGGACCACCGAATATCTCGACGCCATCATCGCGGTGAAACTGGTCGACGGCGTCGAGGGCGCCATCGACCATGTCGAGACTTACGGTTCCCACCACACCGATTGCATCGTCACCGAAAACCTGGGCCACGCCGAAAAATTCCTGCGCGAAGTGGATTCGGCCATCGTCATTCACAACGCCTCGACGCAATTCGCCGATGGCGGCGAATTCGGTTTCGGCGCCGAGATCGGCATCGCCACCGGGCGGATGCATGCGCGTGGGCCGGTCGGCGTGGCGCAGCTGACCTCGTTTAAATACGTCGTCCATGGCGCGGGCCAGACCCGGCCGTGAAAACTTCCGCCTGACCATGGCCCTTCTGCCGCCTCACGCGCCGGGAATGCGCATCGGCCTGTTCGGCGGCTCGTTCAATCCGCCGCACGCCGGCCACGCCCTGGTCTGCGCCATAGCCTTGCGGCGTCTGAGGCTCGACAGCCTGTGGCTGATGGTGTCGCCCGGCAATCCGCTGAAAGAAGCCGCTGGTCTCGCGCCCTTGGCGGAGCGCATGGCGGCTGCGCGACGTCTGACACGCGATTCCCGGGTGAAAGTCACCGGTTTCGAGGCGAAGATCGGCGCCCGCTATTCCTACCAGACCGTCGAACATTTGCTTCAAGCCTGTCCGGGCGTGAAATTCGTCTGGATCATGGGCGCGGACAATCTCGCCGACTTCTTCCGCTGGCGGCGCTGGCGCGATATTGCCCGGAAATTGCCGATTCTGGTGATCGACCGGCCGGGCTCGACCCATCGCGCGACGCGCGGCCTGGCGGCGGCCTGGTTCGAGCGGCGTCGTCTGCCGGAAAAATCCGCGAAAAACCTCGCCTTCCGTTCGCCGCCGGCGCTGATCGTGCTGCATGGGCCGCGCTCAACGCTTTCCTCGACGCAATTGCGGGCGCGACAGGCGGCTTTGCGATCAGGTGATTGATCTTTTTCCTTTCAGCCGCCATGTAAGTCGATAAAGTCAAACCCGCGCCCTGCGTGCGAAAACGAGAGGATTTTTGAACTGAGCCTTACCACAGCCAAAGGAGCGGAGCCTCAGCCCGCCGCCGGTTTCAACACCGCGCTTTTAACCCCGCTGGCGCGCGCCGTTTTGACCGCACTCGACGAATCGAAGGCGGAAGAGACCGTGATCATCGACCTCGCCGGCAAAACCTCTATCGCCGACTGGATGATCATCGCCAGCGGCCGTTCGACCACCCAGGTCGGCGCGCTGGCCGACCGTATCATCAAGGCGCTCAAGGAAGCTGGCGGCTCAACCCCAGCCGTCGAGGGCTTTCCCGCCAACGACTGGGTGCTGATCGACGCCGGAGACCTGATCGTCCATCTGTTCCGGCCGGAAGTGCGGCAGTTCTACAATCTCGAAAAAATGTGGGGCGTCGACCGGCCGGGCGAAAAGCGGCAAGGCGCTTGAGGCGAATTTCTTGAAAAAGGCGCGGAATTGAAACTGTTGCTGGTCGCGGTCGGGCGGCTAAAGGCTGGGCCCGAGCGCGAACTTGTGACGCGCTATGCCGAGCGCTGCGTCGCCAGCGGGCGAAAAATCGGCTTTTCCTCCTTTGAAATGCGTGAGATCGACGAATCGCGCGCTCGCCGCCCGGAAGACCGCAAGGCCGAGGAGGCGACGGCAATAGAAAGCCTGTTGCCCGCGCAAGCGAAAATCGTCTGCCTCGATGAGCGGGGCAGCGCGCTTTCCAGCGAGGATTTCGCTAAAAAGCTTGGGGTGTGGCGCGATTCTGGCGCCGGATGCTGCGCCCTGGTCATCGGCGGTCCGGACGGTTTGGACCGCTCTTTGCGGGAAAAGGCGGATCTGGCGCTGGCTTTCGGCGCCATGACCTGGCCGCATCAGATCGTCCGCGCCTTGGCGGCTGAACAAATTTTTCGCGCCATGACAATCCTTTCCGGGCATCCCTATCACCGAGCGTAACGTGCTATGCAACCTGGCGCCGTCTTGATCGTTAACTTGACCAATAGCTCGCCGGAGCCCCGCCGTGAATGTTGAAGATTCTTTTGATCTCGCCCCCTGCGGCCTGGCTCTGCTTGCGCCCGACGGTGTTTTCTTGCGGGTGAATCGCGCGCTGCTTGACTGGACCGGCTATTCGGCGCCCGAACTGGTGGGCGAGAAAAAGCTGGCAGACCTGCTGGACGGGGACGGGAATCGATTTTTTGCCGATCTCGCTTACGCACTGGCGCAGGAAAAAAGCTCCGTCGACGAAATTTTCCTGTTGCTGCACTGCAAATCGGGCGGATTGCTGCCGACCTACTTCAATTTTGCGCGCGGTGGCTCCAGCGCGGATGACGCCGGCGCGGCGACCATCCGTTTCGCGGCCTTTCGCGGCGAGTATCGCGCCCGCTACGAGGCGGAACTGCGCCAAGGCAAACAGGCGGCGGAGCAATTGGCGGCGATCGTCGCCAATTCCGGCGACGCCATCGTCAGTGTCAGTCCGAAAGGGGCGATTTTGAACGCCAACCGCGCCTTTTGCGATATTTTCCAATACGAGCCAGCGGAACTCGAGGGCGCGAAACTCGGCGACCTGATCGTGCCGGATGATTTCTGGCCGCAACATGCGGAGAAGCTGCAAAGGGCTTCCAGGGGTCCAATCAAGCCGCAGATCGTGCGTCGGCGGCGCAAGGACGGCCATCGGCTCGATTTTTCCCTCTCCACCGCGCCGATTCGCGATGAACAAGGCGAGGTCGTAGCGATCTCGGCGATCTACCGCGATGTTGGGCCGCTGATGCGCGCCGCCGAACATATCGAATTCCTGTTGCGCGAGGTCAATCACCGCTCGAAGAACATGCTCGCCGTGGTCCAGGCGGTGGCGCGGCAGACGGCTCGGCTCGCCGAGACCCCCGACCTTTTCATCGAGGGTTTCATGGCGCGTCTCGCCGCCATCGCCTCCAGCCACGACCTTCTGGTGTCCCGCGACTGGCGCGGCGTGCAGATCGCCGACCTGACCCACAGCCAGTTCAGCCATCTCGACGAGGAGACGCAGGCGAGAATCGCACTTTCCGGCGATCTGCTTGAAATCAATCCGCGCGCGGCCGAGGCCTACGGCCTGGCTTTGCACGAACTTTCGACCAACGCCGTTAAATATGGGGCGCTGTCGGCGCCGACGGGCGCGATCGAACTATGTTTCCACCTCGATCCCGAGCATAACAACTATGTTTTGACCTGGCGCGAGAGCGGTGGCCCGGCGGTGGTCGCGCCGCCCCGTGCCGGCTTTGGCAGCACCGTCCTGACCCGGATGGCGCCCATGGCGATCCAGGGCGAAAGCGCGCTTCACTATGCGACGGAAGGGCTAACCTATCGCCTTTCCGCGCCGCTGGCGCAGGTTACGATGAACGGCCAGGGGTGACGCGCCTTGGAGTCTTCAAAAAGAGCGCTGGCGGCGGAAGCGCCATTCGTGCCCATGCTGACTTGCCTATGCTGACTTCGAATGCGTCTTTAAGCTGAGGGCAAGCGAATCGGGCGGACGGCGGCGATGAATCCGGGAAGACAAAAGCGAAGCGGCCAAGCCGCGCCACATTCGGCGCGGATAGTCGTGCTTGTCTGGCTCGCCTGCTTCCCCGCGCGGGCGGAAAATCCGGCCCCGTCGCCCGTCGTGCAAGACCAGGGCAAAGACAAGAAAGCCGCCGATCTTGACGCCCAGCGGGTGCAATTCCAGGGTGTGCAGGACACGCTGGCGCAATCGGAGGCGCAGCGCAAAAAGATCGAGCAGGAAATCGCCTCCTTCCAGAACGATCGCGCCGCTTTGACCAAGGCTTTGCTCGACGCCAAGCAGAAGATCGACGAAGCGGAAAACAAAGCCGCCGAGGCGCAGAGCCGGCTCGACACGCTCACCGGCAGCGAGGCGGCGATCCGCCGTTCGCTCGACAGCCGGCGTGATGTGCTCGTTGAAGTTCTGTCGGCCCTCCAACGCATGGGCCGCAAGCCGCCTCCGGCTTTGCTGGCGCAACCGGAGGATGTTTTGCGCGCCATCCGCGCCTCGATGATGCTCGGCGCGGTGCTGCCGCAATTGCGCAACGAGACCGAGGCGCTTGCCAATGATCTGCAGGATCTGGTCAACCTGCGCCGCTCCATCGCGGGCGAGCGCGAAAACCTGGCGACGGAGACGGCGACGCGGCGAAAGGAAAGCGCGCGCCTCGAGGCGCTGATCGCGGAACGGCAAAAATCAATCGGCGAGGCGCAGGAAGCGCTGGCGGCCGAGCGGGCGCGGGCGGAAAAACTCAGCCATCAGGCCGCCAGCCTGAAGGATCTGATGGCGCGAATGGAAAGCGAGCTCGAATCGGCGAAAAACGCCGCCGAAAAGGCGCGCAAGGCCGATGAGGAACGTGAAAAACTTTCGGCGGAGGCGGCGGAGGAGGCCAAGGCGCGATTCGCCAGCGCCGCCCTGCGCGATCCGGCGCGTCTCGCCCCGGCCATCGCCTTCGCCGACGCCAAGGGCATGCTGTCGCTGCCGGCCAATGGCAGCGTGATCAAATATTTCGGCGCGACGAGCGAATTCGGCGGCGTGGAAAAGGGACTTTCTCTCGCGACGAGGCCGCGCGCCATTGTTTCGTCGCCAAGTGATGGCTATATCGCATTTTGCGGGCCGTGGCGGAGCTATGGGCAGCTCTTGATCGTCAACGCTGGCGGCGGTTATTATGTCGTGCTGGCGGGCTTGCAGCATATCGACGTGGCCGTCGGCCAGTTCGTGCTTGCCGGCGAACCGGTCGGCTCGATGGGCGACGGGATGGCGAAAACGGCGGCCGCCGTCGCAATTGGGGCGACGCAGCCGGTGCTTTATGTTGAGTTTCGCAAAGACGGGGCGGCAATCGATCCGGGTCCATGGTGGACGAAACCGGAAATTCAAAGGGTTCGCGGATAATGCGCAAAACATCTCTGGTCCTGCTCGGCGTCCTCATGGGCGCCTCGGCCGTCTCCCTTGTCTCTCAGACGAGTTCCTTGCGCGGCGGTTCGGCCATAGCCGCCGCCTCGGACGTCTATCGCGACCTCAATCTGTTCGGCGACGTATTCGAAAAAGTCCGCGCCGATTATGTCGAAAAGCCTGACGACAAGAAAATGGTCGAGGCGGCGGTCAGCGGCATGCTCACCTCGCTCGATCCGCATTCGAGCTATATGGACGCCAAAAGCTTCCAGGACATGCAGGTGCAGACGCGCGGCGCCTTCGGCGGCCTCGGCATAGAAGTCATGCAGGAGGACGGCCTGGTCAAGGTGGTCGCGCCGATCGACGACACCCCCGCGGCGCGCGCCGGCATTCTCTCCGGCGACCTCATCACCGCCATCGACGGCGAGAACGTGCAGGGCATGACCCTCAACCAGGCCGTCGACAAGATGCGCGGCGACGTTAACACCAACGTCAAGCTGACTGTTCTGCGCGGCCCCAAGAAGGACAAAGTGGATGTCACGCTGACTCGCGCGGTCATCCAGATCAAGTCGGTTCGCTCGCATGTCGATCAGCCCGATGTCGGCTATATCCGCATCACTCAGTTCACCGAACAGACCTTTGACGGCCTCAAGGAGGCGCTGGCCAAGATCCAGCACGACATCCCGGCGGACAAGTTCAAGGGTTATATCCTCGACCTGCGCAACAATCCCGGCGGTCTGCTCGACCAGTCGGTGGCGGTGGTCAACGCCTTCATCGATCATGGCGAGATCGTCTCCACGCGGGGACGCAACGCAGACGAAACGCAGCGCTACAACGCCCGCCCGATCGACCTTTCCAAGGGCAAGCCGGTGGTCGTGCTCATCAACGGCGGCTCGGCCTCGGCTTCGGAGATCGTCGCTGGCGCGCTGCAGGATCACAAGCGCGCCACGCTGATCGGCACGCGCTCCTTCGGAAAGGGCTCGGTGCAGACCATTATCCCGCTCGGCCAGAGCAACGGCGCCCTGCGGTTGACCACGGCTCGTTATTACACGCCGTCGGGCCGCTCGATCCAAGCCAAGGGCATCGAGCCGGACATCCAGGTGCTGGAGGACGTGCCGGACGAGTTGAAGGGCAAGGACGCGACCGAGGGCGAGGCTTCGCTCAAGGGCCATCTGAAGAACGGCGATGCCGAGGAGCATGGCTCCCAAGCCTATGTTCCCGCGGACGAAGCCAAGGACAAGGCGCTGCACGCCGCCCTCGATCTTCTGCGCGGCGTCAAGACCGCCGAGGCTCTGAAGTCCGAAATGGCCAAAGTCCAGGCGGTGAAATCCGATGCCGCCAAGGCTGAGGCGCCCAAGACCGAAGCCCCCAGGACCGAAAAGGCGCCCGATGCGCCGGTGGTGATTCCGCCGCTCGGGTCGCCCGAACCGGTGCTCAGGCAGGGCCCGGCCACCCAGCCGAACTGATCCCGATTCGGCCTCGACGGAGCCAGTAGAAATTTAAAGCCCCGGTCGCAGCGGCCGGGGCTTTTTTTTGCGATATGGAGCGTAAAACGAAAAGCCGGAATAACGATCCGATTTCATCGGGATTGCCGCGAAAATCTGTCACATTTGATGAAAAAAGCCTAAAGCTTATCGGAGCGAACTTTTATTGCGATTTGAATTGCTGGCGAAAAAACCATGCTTAACGATCTCAACCGCCCGCTAGGAGTGGACCGGGAGCCGCCGCCGCGAAACGTGCGGAAACGGCACTGGCTGGTTGCCTCCCTGGTCCTTGGACTCGCGGGTCTCGGAATTGCCGCTGGCCTGATCGGCGGAAAAATCGACCCGGGGGCGGTCGCGCCGATTCAGCCGCTGGCGCCGCCGTCTTCGTCCGCCGCCGCGCGGCCATCGGCCAGCTACGACGGCGTTGAATCCGCGCAACAGGTCGAGACGGAAAGCGGCGTAAAAGTCTTTCGCGGCGGCGGGACGGCGCCCGGTTCGGTGATCATCAGGGCGCCGGGGACGGCGCTGAAGCCGGCGCCCGATGGACGGCTGGTCGAAGACAGCCGTTACGGCCTGCTGCCGCGACGCGGCGCCGACGGCGCCTCGCCTTCTTCCGTTTACGCCAGCCCGAAGGCCATGCAGCCGCCGATCAAGCCCGGAACGCCGCGCATAACTTTGGTGGTCGGCGGCATGGGCTTGAATCCCGCGGCGACCAGAGAGGCTATCGCGAGCCTGCCGGCGGCCGTCACGCTCGCTTTCGCGCCTTATGGCGCGGATCTGGCGGCGCAGGCGGCGGCGGCGCGCGAAGCGGGGCATGAAATCCTGCTCCAGTCGCCGATGGAGCCGTTCAACAGCGCCGATTTCTTTGGACCGCATGTGCTGAGCGCCACCGACAGCGCCAAGGCGGCCGAAGATTTGCACTGGCAGATGGGACGTTTCGTCGGCTATACCGGCGTGATGAATTTTCTCGGCGGCCGTTTCACCGCAAACCAGGTCGCGACCCAGGGTTTCATGCGCGAACTGGCGGCGCGAGGGCTCGATTTCGTCGACGACGGTTCGTCGCCGCAGAGCGTCGCCGGCGCCATCGCCAGCCAATATGGCGTAGGCTTCGTCAAGGCCGATCTGCGTCTCGATGAATCGCTGCGGCCCGAGGCGATCGACGCGGCTTTGGCGCGGCTGGAATCGCTGGCGCGCGAGAAAGGTTTTGCGGTGGGATATGCCGCTGGTTTGCCGGCGGCCAACGAGCGCATCGCGCGTTTCGCTGCCGAATTGGAGCGTCGCGGTCTGGCGCTCGTTCCGCTTTCCGCGGCGATCCGCGATAAAAGCTCGACGCCGGCGGATAAGAGCCAATCGCGACCCGATTGAATCGGATCGGAATAGACTCTAGTTTTTTGATTTTATGCGTATTCGCTAACGCGGACCGAACCGGTATACGCTTCGCTTTAGAACGTTTTGTCTGGCGAGAAGAGGTGAGTGGTCGATGGATCCCCAGTCATATCGTCCCTGTGTCGGGATCATGCTGATCAATCCGCAAGGCCTGGTATTCGTCGGCCGGCGCAAGACCCGGCGTGGACCGGACCTGGTCGCGGCTCAATATGAATGGCAGATGCCTCAGGGCGGGATCAATGAGGGCGAGGAGCCTTACGACGCCGCCTTGCGCGAATTGCGAGAAGAAACCAGCGTCAACAGCGTCAGTTTTCTCGCCGAGACGTCGGACTGGCTCAGCTACGACCTGCCTTCGGACGCCAAGAAAAAAAGCTGGCGGGGGCGCTATCGCGGCCAGAAGCAGAAATGGTTCGCCCTCAAGTTTACTGGAGAGGATTCGGAGGTCGATATCGACGCGCCCGACGGCGGCAGGCACAAGGCGGAATTCGACGCCTGGCGCTGGGAGCGCCTGGAGCGCCTGCCAGAATTGATCGTGCCGTTCAAACGCGAGGTTTATGAGGCCGTCTGCGCGCAATTCGCGCCTCTGGCGGAGGAGGGATAAGCTTCCGCAGGGAAGCGTAGTGGTTCGGGTGGGAGCCGGAGCCCAGATCGATTCAACCGGATCGGAAAAGGCTCTAGCCGCGGACGCGGCTCATACCCGCGCGGGCGGTGGGTTCGTCGCCGTTGAGCGACAGCGCGCGCTGATAGTTTTCCAGCGCCTTCTGGCGGTCGCCTTTTTTCTCATAGGCAAGGCCGAGGCTCGCCCAGGCTTCGGCGTTCTTGTTGTCGACGTTGAGCGCGGCGTTGAAGTCCTCGATCGCCTTGTCGTATTTGCCCAGGGCCAGCAGGCTCTGGCCGCGCGCCTCATAGGGCGCGGCGGCGAAGGGATCGCGGTCGATGGCGTTGTCGAAATCGGTGACGGCGCGCTCGTTCTGCCCCTGCTTCTGTTCGATCAAGCCCCTGGCGTGGAAGGATTGGGCGTTTTCCGGGTTGAGGCGGATCGCCTGGTCGAGATCGTGCAGGGCCGGGTCGAGCTGGCCCTGGGCGCGCTCGACGTTGGCGCGGCCGAGATAGGCGGGGCCGTGATTGGGGTTGGACTCGATGGCGTGGGTGAAATCGGCCAGCGCCGCGTCATTGGCGCCGGTCTGGCGTTCGGCCAAAGCCCGGTTGGTATAGGCCGAGGCGGAATGGGGATCGAGCTTGATCGCTTGCGAGAAATCAACAATGGCCTGATCGAAACGGCCGATCTTGGCGTAAGCGACGCCGCGCGTATTATAGGCTTCCGGGTCGTTGGGATGGCTCTCGATGACGCGGTTCAGCGAATCGATATTGGCCTCCACCGCCTTGGGATCGGCGCTCGAGGTTTCCGCGTAGCCGGGACCGCGTCGGCCGCTATTCGGGCCGGTCATCGATTCGCAGCCGGCGAGCGGCGCCGCCAGAGCCAGCGAAGCAGCGAAAATCAGAATTTTGCGATGGCCCGCCATTCTAAATTCCAATCTGATCGATTCAATTCGCTTGTCGCCCTGCCATGCGGAAAACGCTTGAAGGAGGGATACGGCGAGGCGCAAGCTATTAGCGCAGGGTGAACAATTTGTTAACCGTTTACCGCCTGAGGAGAAGGCGAACAAGCACAAACGCCCCTCGCGGGAGCGAAGGGCGCGGGCTTTGCCTGCAAAGACGTAAAAATCAGCGCGCGGCCAGCTATTGTTAGCGCGCCGCGGGCTTGGCCTTCATCGGCAGCAGGCCTTCGCGCTGCATCTTCTTGCGCGCGAGCTTGCGAGCGCGGCGAACGGCCTCGGCCGATTCGCGGGCGCGTTTTTCGGAGGGCTTTTCGTAATGGCCGCGCAATTTCATCTCGCGGAAAATACCCTCGCGCTGCATCTTCTTCTTGAGCGCCTTGAGGGCCTGATCGACATTGTTATCGCGAACGAGAACTTGCACGCCTGTATCCTGTGTTCAAAGCCCCTCCGCCGCGACGCCATCAGCGTCAGGGCTCGAAAGCCGGATTGGAAAAGAAATTCGTACGCTTACGGAGCGTCGGACCGTTAGCATTCGGGATAGCAGAAAGCGCCAACCCTGTCCAGAGCGAGGCGCCGCGGATTAAAAGCGTTTTCAAGCGAAGTGGACGCCGGTTCGCGTGAAGAAAACGCGTAAGAACGAGGAATCTAATGCCCCGATCCAATATATGTCGGATCGGAAAAGGCTCTAGGCGTCGGCGCTGAAGCTCTTGCGACCGGTGGTCAGGGCGTCGTCGAGCAGGTCGAGCCGGTCCTGACCCCAGAAAACCTCGCCGTCGAGGACATAGGACGGCGAGCCGAACACACCGGCTTCCAAAGCCAGAGCCAGGTTGCGCTGATAGGCGATCTCGGCCTCGCCGCTTTCCCCGCGCTCCAGCCAATGCGCATCGTAGCCGGACTCGCGCAGGATCGCCGCGATTTCCGCTTTGTCCGCGAGATTGCGCTGCTGTTCGAAAATCCCGGCGAAGGCGGCGCCAATGAATTTTGCCGGATCGAGGGCGGCCAGAACCATGGCGCAGACGATTCGGTCGCCGAGCGAGGGATCGAAGGGCCAGAAGGCAGGATGGAGATGAAAATCCAGCCCGCGTTTTTCGCGCCAGCGCTGCAATTCGACAATGCGATATTTCTGGCGCGCGGGATGGCGCTTCGCCAGGGGCAGGCCGCCCGATTCGGGGAAGACCTGGCTGAGCGCCATCGGGCGATAATCGACCTTCAGGCCGTGTTTGGCGACGAGACCCTGCAGTTCGCCATGGCCGATATAGGCCCAGGGACTGAGCAGCGAAAAATAAACGTCAAGCTTTCGCTTCATCTCATATCCCCGGTCGTTTTTGCGAATCAGGCGCCGTTCACGCCGCTTGTTTTACGCCGAACCTTCCGTAAAAGGTCTCGCCCTTTTCCGCCATCTCGCGCAACAAGGCGGGCGGGGCAAATCGCGCGCCGTATTTTGCCGCCAGACGGTCGCATAGCGCGACGAAATTCTTCACACCCATGAAGTCGATATAGCTTAGCGCGCCGCCGGTAAAGGGCGCGAAGCCGAAGCCGATGATCGAACCGACATCGGCCTCGCGCGGATCGGTCACCACGCCGTCTTCCACGGTGCGCGCCGCCTCGACCGCCTGCACGACGAGCAGGCGTTGTTTCAACTCGCTCACGTCGAGCGTATCGGGATCGAGTTTAGTCGCCGGGAGATCGGCGAGGCCGGGCCACAGTTTTTTCGCGGCGCCGGCCGGATAATCGTAAAAGCCCTTGCCGTTCTTGCGCCCCAACCGGCCGAGCTTGACCACCATTTCCTCCAGCAGCTTTTCCTGCGCCGGATCCACGGCCTGTGGTCCCAGATCGGCCTTGGTCGCCTGCAGGATCCGCCAGCCGAGGTCGAGCGCCACTTCGTCGTTGAGCGACAGCGGCCCGACCGGCATGCCGGCCATTCGGGCGACATTCTCGATCATCGCCGCCGGGACCCCTTCCATCAGCATCAGATGGCCTTCGCGCAGATAGTTCGTGACGCAGCGATTGGCGAAAAAGCCGCGCGAATCGTTGACGACGATCGGCGTCTTCCGGATGGCGCGAATGAAGTCCAGAGCAACCGCCAGAGCCCGGTCGCCGGTTTTTTCGCCCAGGATGGTCTCGACCAGCAGCATCTTGTCCACTGGGGAAAAGAAATGCACGCCGATGAAATTTTCAGGCTTGGGCCAGTTGGTGGCGAGCGAGGTGATCGGCAAGGTCGAGGTGTTGGAAGCGAAAATCGCCTCCGGCCCAACCACGGCCAGCGCCTTGGCGGTCGCTTCAGCCTTGACCGCGCGATCCTCGAACACCGCTTCGACGATCAGGTCGACGCCCGCAAGCGCCGCGTAATCGGCGGCAGGCTGGATCAGCGCCAGAGTCCGCGCCTTGGCCTCTTCCGTGCTGCGGCCCTTTTTCACGGCGGCGGCGAGCAGGCTTTCGGCATGGGCCTTGCCCTTGTCGGCGGCGGCCTGGTCGCGGTCGATCAACACGACTTCGAGGCCCGCCAACGCCGACACATACGCAATCCCCGCGCCCATAAAGCCGGCGCCGAGGACGCCGATCTTCTTGATCGAGGTCGGGGGAATGTTTTTCGGACGGCGCGCGCCCTTGTTGAGTTCGCCCATAGAGACGAACAGGGTGCGGATCATCGCCGCCGCTTCCTTTGAGCGCAGGATCTTGGCGAACCAGCGGCTCTCGACGCGCAAGGCGAGATCCATCGGCAATTGCAGTCCTTCGTAGACGCATTGCAGGATGGCGCGCGCCGCCGGGTAATTGTCATAGGTTTCGCGGCGATAGATGGCGTTGGCCGGCGGCCAGATCATCATGCCGCCGGGCGAAAACACTTTTCCGGACGGCGCCCGGAATTCCTTGACGTCCCAGGGGGCGCCGGCCTTGCCGCCGGTCTTGATCCAGTCCTTGGCCTTTTGCACGATTTCCGCGCGGGGCGCCAAAGCGTGGACGAGGTTCTTCGCCTTGGCGGCGGCCGGCTTGATCTGGTCGCCCTTGAGCAGCATTTGCAGCGCGTCGGGCGTCGGCATCAGCCGCGCGACGCGGGTCGTGCCGCCGCCGCCGGGGAACAGGCCGATCTTGATTTCCGGCAGGCCGACGCGGGTCTTGTCGTCATCGGCCATGACGCGGTGATGGCAGGCCAGCGCCAGTTCGAAGCCGCCGCCGACGCAGGTTCCATTAATGGCCACGGCCCAGGGTTTGCCGCAGGTTTCGATCTTTCTGTAGATGAGGGACAGTTTCGAGGTGGCGT
Source organism: Rhodoblastus sp. (assembly GCF_052145335.1). GTDB lineage: Bacteria > Pseudomonadota > Alphaproteobacteria > Rhizobiales > Beijerinckiaceae > Rhodoblastus. The sequence continues at coordinate 10,831 of NZ_JBKQOU010000004.1, read as the reverse complement.
CGAAAAACGCCTGCATCGCCTTGTCCGCGCCTTCGCGTTTCGTCGCTTCGTGCAACGCGCGGCCGGAGGCTTCCAGCATGGTCAGATCGGCGCCGCCGGAGAAATGGTCCTTGCCGGAGGCGACGACCACGCCTTTGACATTGGCGTCGGCGGTGGTGGCGTCGACGATCTGCTCCAGTTCGCTCATCATCGCGGCGTTGATGAGATTCATGTTCTTGCCGGGGACGTCCCAGGTGACGAGAGCAATGCCGTCGGAATCCGTCTCAAGGCGGAATTGGGTCAGGTTCATCGTTCTCTCCCGATCAGACGCGTTCGATGATGGTTGCGGTGCCCATTCCGGCGCCGATGCATAAAGTGACGAGCGCCAGCGACTTGCCGGTGCGCTCGAGTTCGTCGAGGGCGGTCCCGATAATCATGGCCCCGGTGGCGCCGAGCGGATGGCCGAGCGCGATGGCGCCGCCGTTGGCATTGACCTTTTCGGGATCGAGATCGAAGGCCTGGATATAGCGCAGCACCACGGCGGCGAAGGCCTCGTTGATTTCGATGACGTCGATGTCCTTGAAGGACAGGCCGCTGCGGGCGAAGAGTTTCTTGGTCACATCGACGGGACCGGTCAGCATCAAAGCCGGCTCCGAACCGATATTGGCGAAGGCGCGGATTTTGCCCCTCGGTTTGCGGCCGAGCTTTTCGCCCGCTTCAGCGTTGCCGATCAGCACGGCGGCGGCGCCGTCGACGATGCCGGAAGAATTGCCGGCGTGATGGACATGGTCGACACGCTCCAGTTCAGGATGCGCCTGGATCGCCACGGCGTCGAAGCCGCCCTGCTCGCCCATCATGACGAATGCGGGTTTCAGCGCCCCCAGCGACTGCATGCTGGCGTCGGGGCGCATATGCTCGTCGCGGTCGAGAATCGTCAGTCCGTTGACGTCCCTGACCGGCGTGACGGACTTGGCGAAGCGTCCCTCCGCCCAGGCCTTCGCCGCGCGCTGCTGGCTCTGCACGGCGTAGGCGTCGACGTCGTCGCGCGAAAAGCCATACTTGGTGGCGATGAGATCGGCGGACACGCCCTGCGGCATGAAATAGGAGGGAACGGCGATCGAGGGATCGACCGGCCAGGCGCCGCCCGAGGCGCCGATGCCGACGCGGCTCATGCTCTCGACGCCGCCGGCGACAGTGAGGTCGTGCTGGCCGGCCATGATCTGCGCGGCGGCGAAATTCACCGCATCGAGGCCCGAGGCGCAGAAACGGTTGATCTGCAGGCCGGGGACGCTGTCGCCATAACCGGCGGCGAGCGCCGCCGCACGGCCGATATTGCCGCCGGCCTCGCCGATCGGATCGACGCAGCCGAGCACCACATCGTCCACCAGTCCGGGCTCGGGCAGGGCGCGCTGGCGCAGCGAGGTCAGCGCGCTGACCGCGAGGCCGAGCGTCGAGACTTCATGCAGCGAACCATCGGGTTTGCCGCGCCCGCGCGGAGTCCGCACGGCGTCGTAAATGAAAGCTTCCGTCATGACGTTTCCCCTGTAGGAAAGTGATCGGTTTTTTGAATTTCGGAATTCGTTTTGTAGTGCGACGCGAAGCGCCGGATGAGGGGACTTGTCGAGGCGCCCCCTCGTCCGTCCCGCCCTGTCGAGCGAGCCGCCTTCTCCCGCAAGGGGAGAAGAGCGCCCCGACTTAAAACAGTTCTGCCGGCAGGCTCATCATTACCTCGGCGCCGGTGGCGATGCGGGCGAGGCGCAGGGCGGTTTCCGGCAGGATGCGCTCGGCGAAGAACAAAGCGCAAGTCCTCTTCGCCAGCAGGAAATCGGCGCGCGACGGATCCTGGCTGGCGTGAGCCGCTTTCGACATTTTCGCCCATAGATAGGCCAAGGTCACCAGACCGAGCAGATGCATATAGTCGGTGGCGGCGGCGCCGGCATTGTCGGGCGCGGAGGCGCCATGTTTCATCAGCCACAGCGTCGCCTGCTGCAGATGGCCGAGACTGGCGCTCAGGGGCCCGAGCAGGGGCTTCAGCGCCTCGTCGCCATCGTTGGCCTTGAGGAAGCCGCCGACCTCGGCGAGGAAGGAAGTGATCGCGCGTCCGCCATTGGCCGGCAACTTGCGCCCGACCAGATCGAGCGCCTGGATGCCGTTGGCGCCTTCGTAGATCTGGGCGATGCGGGCGTCGCGGACGAATTGCTCCATGCCCCATTCGACAATATAGCCATGGCCGCCGAACACCTGCTGCGCCTTGACGCAATTGTCGAAGCCCCGATCGGTCATCACCCCCTTGAGCACCGGCGTCATCAGGCCGAGCAGGTCGGACGCCTTTTCGCGCGCCTTGGCGTCCGGACTGCGATGGGCGATGTCGCTTTGCAGCCCCAGCCACAGGGCCAAGGCGCGCCCGGCCTCGTTGAAGCCGCGAATTTCCAGCAGCGCGCGACGGATATCGGGATGGACCAGCAGCGGATCGGCGGGTTTTTCCGGATTCTTCGCGCCCGACAGAGAGCGGCCCTGCAAACGCTCGCGCGCATAGGCCGCGGCGTTTTGATAGGCGACTTCCGACATCGACAGTCCCTGCACGCCGACCATCAGCCGCGCCTCGTTCATCATCACGAACATGGCGTTGAGGCCGCGGTTTTCCTCGCCGAGCAGAAAGCCCTGGGCGCCGTCGAAATTCATCACGCAGGTGGAATTGCCGTGGATGCCCATCTTGTGCTCGATCGAGCCGCAGGACACGGCGTTTCTTATTCCCGGATTTCCCGCCGCGTCGGGCAGGAATTTCGGCACGACGAACAGAGAAATGCCCTTGACCCCGGCGGGCGCGCCTTCGATGCGCGCCAGCACCAGATGGACGATGTTTTCCGTCAGGTCGTGCTCGCCGGCGGAAATGAAGATTTTCTGGCCGGTGATGGCGAAGGAGCCATCGTCGCGTCGCGTCGCGCGGGTTTTCAGCATGCCGAGATCGGTGCCGCAATGCGGCTCGGTGAGATTCATCGTGCCGGTCCAGCGGCCCTCGATCATCTTCGGCGCATAAAGCTGCTTCAGCTCTTCCGAGCCATGGGTCAGCAAGGCGGCGACGGCGCCGGCGGTCAGGCCGGGATACATCGAAAGGGCCATGTTGGCCGAGCAGAAGAATTCGTTGACGGCGGCCGCCAGCACATAGGGCAGGCCCTGGCCGCCATATTCCGGGTCGAAGGGCAAGCTGATCCAGCCGCCGCCGGCATAGGCGTCGAAAGCCGCCTTGAAACCTTTCGGCGTGCGGACCGAGCCGTCTCCGGCGCGGTGGCAACCTTCCTGGTCGCCGGGCAGGTTGAGCGGCTGCAATTGCTCTTCGGCAAGCTTGCCCGCTTCTTCGAGCACAGCCGCGACAATGTCGGGCGAGGCCTCGGAATAACCGGTGAGATCGCCGAAATCGCCAATCCGCAAAACGTCATTGAGCAGGAAAAGAGCGTCCTCGACGGGCGCTTTGTAGCTGGGCATGGTTTCCTCCGGCCGGCTGGGCAAAGCTCGGTGGCTTTTGCCGTTTTCGATTATGGTTCATATATAAACTATTAATTCGTGCAAAACAAGCCGAAAGAGGCGAGATGCGCGAGAACAGGATTTGTGGTCGCTTGCAAGGCGAAACAAGCGAAAAAGGCGCGAAACAAACGAAAAAGGCCCGCGCGGGGCGGGCCGGATTTTTTGCAGTCGGGAGCTATTTGCCCCACGCCTCAGGGCGAGGAGCCAACCAGCTTCTTGTCTTGTTTCTCGGTCTGAGCCGGACGCGCAAGGCTAAGCAGCTGCTGAAAATGCGGCCTTGTAAAAGTCCCCCGCTTCGTTTGCCGAACCGTGGCTAGGGACTCAGCGGCCGCCGGCGGCGAGTTTTCGATGCGCGGTGCGTAGCTCCTCGATCGCCTGATCGAGTTCCGTACGGCGTTCCTCGAGATGGCGCAATTGCGACAGCACCATTTTCTCGTCGAGGACGAAATCGTCGTTTTTGTCGCGGCCCGAATCGGCGTCGAGCAGATCGGCGATTTCGGTCAGGGTGAAGCCGAGGTGCTTGCCCTTGAGAATCATTTGCAGGCGGATTTTCTGCCCGCCGTCATAGAGCCGGGCGCCGCCGCGTCGAATTGGGTTCAGCAAGCCGCGCTGTTCGTAAAAGCGCAAGGCGCGCAGGGTGACGCCGTAAAGGCGGGAGACTTCGCCGATTGTAAGTGGTTCGGCTGCGCGGTTTTCCGGTTCGAAGGCGGGGGTTTTGAGTAAGGCGGCGGCGCTCATGGCAATAGTCCTGTAGGGAAAGAGAATCATTACGCGATGCACGTAAAGGTTGTAATGTGCGTCATTACAACTTTCAATCGATTTTCGCTACGGAAGTGCGGTGGCATGGCGAAAATTCGCTCCGCCCCGAAATCGGCCCGGTTAGCGGCCAATTGAAGGCTTGGCTTAACGGCTTGTTTACCGCAATTGCAGAAAGATACAGGCGAGGGCCGCCTCCCGTCGCGCGCTGCGATTCGCGCGAAGGTTGCGCGGCGTTGGCAGAATCTTCTGGACGGAATCTCTGGTCCGGCGGTTCAACCGGGAAGCTTAAAATGAACAAGGCGGTTCCCTGGAGCATCAAGGGCATTGATTTCGATGTACGCGAGGCGGCGAAGGAAGCGGCTCGCCGCGACGGCCTGACCCTGGGCGAATGGATGAACCGGGCGATCGCCGACCGAGCAGCCGAGATGGGCGCCGACGCGCAGGAATTCGACGCGGACGAGCGTCTCGAGGCTGTGGCCGCGCAATTGGCGCGGCTGAGCCGTGAAATGGATGACAATTCGCCGCCGCAAAGACGACGCGGCGAAATCGGCCGCGAGCAGGTCCGCGAACCTTTGGTCGCCCCATCGCCCGAACGCGCGCCCTGGGACAAGGCTTTTGTCCGCCCGCCCGCCGCCGGCCGCCATCCTGCGCCGCCGCAGGAGCGGACGCGCGCCAAAAACGCGCCGCGCGAGGTTTTCGCCCGTGAGTCCGAGGGCATTCACGGGAAAGAGCTTTACGGGAAAAATACCGCCAGCCCCCCGTACTCCGCCGGCGGGCGCGAAACCGTCCCCGCCGAGGCGCTGCTCGAACAGGCCGTGTCGGCTTTCCAGCAGCAGGCCGGCCGCGTCGAAGCCGGCGCCGCGCGCGCCATCGCCAACGTCGCGAGCCTGTTTCAATCGGCCGAGCATTTGCGGACCGACGCGATGGCGCAGGTCGACGCCCGGCTCGCCGAGATCGAACAGAAACTGCGGCGCGGCGGCCAGGAAGACGGCGGCCAAGCCAGCGGCCTGCGGCCATCGCAGGAAACATTCGCATCGCTGCGGCAAAGGCTCGCCGAAGTCGAGGCTCGTTTGCCGCAAGCCGAGCCGGCGCCTGGCGCTTCGGGCGGAGAATCCGGGCTGCGCGCCGACAGCCGCTTGTCCAGCCTTTTGGCCCGCCTGGAAAAAGCCGAGACCGCCCCACCCGAAGCGTCGCGCCCAAAGCCGTCGGACGGAGTGGAGCAGCGTTGCGACGCTCTGCTGGCGCCGCGTTTTGACGCCTTGCTGGCGCGCCTGGACCGCCCTCACCCCCGTCCCGCGCCTTTGGCGCTCAAACGGGGCCTCGACGGCGCCATATCGGAAATCGCCGCGCGCCAGCGCGATCTCGACGCCGGCGCCGAAAAAGCCTTGCGAAATCTGACCGAAAAGGTCGATGCGGCTTTGTCGTCCGCCGGTTCCGCCCCCGCTTTGAGCGGAGAAATCGAGGCTTTGGCCCGGCAGGTCTCCACCATGAGCCGCGCGCTGGAAGACGTCGCGCCGCGCAGCCGGATGGAATCGCTGGAAAACGCCGTTCAGGAGCTGAGCGAAAGCATCGAACGTTCGCGTCTCGACGGCATGCGCGAAGGCGTGCTGGCGCCGATTGAAACTTTAGCCGAGGAATTGCGGCGCACTGTGAACGAGGCCGGCGCTTCCGCCAATTTCGAGGGCGTCACCAGGAAATTGCATGACGTTGAGGAGGCAATCCACCATCTGCGGCTGGCGAACGTGGCCGATCGCGCCGGTTTCCTGAAAATCCGCGACCAATCGGACGAGTTGCGCGGGGCGATCGCCGCCGCAATCGAACAATTGGAGCCGTTGCAGCGGATCGAAAAGCAAGTCGCGGACCTCCAGGAAAAGCTGGAGCAGGTAGCGCATCAGACGCGTGACGCCGGCCGAGGCGTCGAGGCGCGGCTGGACGATCTCGCCGAGCGCGTCGAGCGCGTCGCCGCCGAGCGGAACACGGCGCGGCAATCCGATGATTCGCGCTTCGATGACCTTTCCCGCCGTCTCGATTTCGTCCACCAGGCTCTCGCCGCGCGTATCGACGGCGCCCGCGAAGCGCGGGAACAGACGCCGCCTACGCTGGAGCCGCTGTTACGCGCGCTGGCGGAAAAGCTTGACGCGGCGACGGCGCCGCGGGCCGATTCCGGCGCCCTCGAGGCCCTGGAGCGGCAGGTGACGAAAGTTTCCGAAAGACTGGATCGCGGCGACCCGCAAATGGGCGCCCGGCTGGAGCGCGCGATCGAGGACCTGGCTCAACGATTCGAAGTGTCGCGCCAGAACGAGCGCGATCTTTTCCGCGAGACTCTCGCCGAATTTTCCTTTCCCGCGCACGACGAAGAAACAGCTCGCGAAATTGCCGATCTGCGCGAAAAGCACAACGCCTCCGACCGCCGCGCGCAGCAGACCTTGTCGGCGGTGCATGAGACGCTGGAAAAAGTGGTCGATCGTCTCGCCATGCTGGAAGAAGACGTGATCGAAAGCCGCGCGGCCGATCTGGAGCGCATCTCGGCGAAAGCCGCCGCCGCTGCGGAGCCCGCGACCCGGCCGCTGGCGCCGGCTTATGACTTCGACGACGACAATTTCCTGATGGAGCCAGGCGCTGGCCGCCCACCGGAGCGCCCGCAAGAGCCGCGCCGCGACGACGACGAAGAAAGCGCGCCGTCGCGGAACGTTTCACAACCTCATGACGAAGCGGAACTCGCGCCCAAAACCGCCAAGACCAATTACATCGATGTCGCCCGTCGCGCCATCGCCGCGCGCGCCGCGGCCGAGCAGGCGGACGCCGAACGCAACAAGGCCGTCAAGGCCACTGACGCTTCTGTCGGCAGCTCCCCATTCGCGCCGCCCCGCGCCCGGGGGGAAGCCGCCGGCGGCCGTCGCCTGCCGGCGCTGGTCCTGACGGCCGTCGCCGTGCTCACTCTCGGCGCAGTCCAGATCTATCGCATGTTCGACGATGCCCCGCCGCCGATGCAGTCGATGATCGAGTCAGGCGCCGAAAACAGCCAGACTTCCGCCGCCGAAAATACCCCGCCGCAGCTTCAAAAGCCCGCGACCAGCGCCGCAAGCGCCGCTACCAGCGCCGTAGGTCCTGTGGTCAGCGCCGTAGGTCCTGCGGTGAGCGCAGTCGCTCCCGCGGCCAGCGCCGTGGCCCCGGCGGCCAGCGTAGCTCCCGTCGTCGCGCCCGTTCCGGCTGCGCCGGTCCAGAAATCGACGCCCGAAGCGCCCGCGCCCAAGGCGGCCCCTGCAACCAGCCAGCTCGACCCCATGGCGGTGGGAACGATTCCGCCTCGCTCCAATCCGGGTGAGGTCGTCCAGAATGGGGTGCAAATCGCCATGCTCCAGCAATTGGCCGACAAGGGCGACGTCGCCGCGCAATATGATCTCGCCGCCCGTCTCGCCGAGGGACGCGGAATCGGCCGCGACCCCGCGGCGGCGATAGGCTGGTTCGAAAAGGCGGCGGAGCAGGGCCTCGCCCAGGCGCAATATCGTCTGGGAGCCATTTACGAAAAAGGCGCCGGCGCGCCGCGCGATGCGGCAAAAGCCCGCGACTATTATGAAAAAGCCGCCGCCCAGGGCAATGTGCGGTCCATGCATAATCTGGCTGTGGTCGTGGCCGCAGGCGTCGAAGACAAGCCCGATTACGCCACCGCCGCGCAATGGTTCCGCCGCGCCGCCGAATATGGCGTGCGCGACAGCCAGTACAATCTCGCCATTCTTTACGCGCGAGGCCTGGGCGTGAGCCAGGATCTGGCGCAAAGCTACGCCTGGTTCGCCATTGCGGCGCAGCAGGGCGACGAGGACGCAGCCAGGAAACGCGACGAAATCGGCGCAAGGCTTGATGCGCCGACCCTGGAGGCGGCAAAGAAACAGGCGGCCGAATTCCACGCCCGCACGCCGGCGGCCTCGAGCAACGATCCGCCGGTGGTGACGCGTCATTCCGCCGCCGCATTCACCGCGCCGCCGGTCAGAGCCGCCACCTGGTCGAAGTTCTGAGGTTTCCTGAAGACAAAAGGCCGCGCTTCCGGATGAAGCGCGGCCCTTGTTCGTCGATTCGGGCGGGTTTAGTCGCCGGAAGAGATGCGTGTCACGTCGGCGCCGCAGCGGCTGAGCTTGCGCTCCAGCGCCTCGAAACCGCGATCCAGGTGATAGACGCGCTGAACCATGCTTTCGCCTTCGGCGGCGAGAGCGGCGATCACCAGCGAAACCGAGGCGCGCAGATCGGTGGCCATCACCGGCGCGCCCTTGAGCACGGGGCGGCCTTCGACGATGGCGCTGTCGCCTTCCAGCCGGATTTGTGCGCCGAACCGCGCAAGCTCCTGCACGTGCATGAAGCGGTTTTCGAAAATCGTCTCGGTGATCCGCGAAACGCCTTTGGCTCGCGTCATCAACGCCATGAATTGCGCCTGCAGATCGGTCGGGAAGCCGGGGAAGGGGGCGGTCGAAATATCGACCGGCCGGATCGGGCTGCCATTGCGGCGGATGCGCAAGCCCTCTTCGCTGGCGTCGACCGTCGCTCCGCTCTGCTCCAGCGCATCGAGCGCGGCTTTCAGATGTTCCGCCTTGGCGCCTTGCAACATCACGTCGCCGCCGGTCATGGCCGCGGCCATGGCGTAGGTGCCGGCTTCGATCCGGTCGGGCAATACGCGATGCTTGGCGCCGTTGAGCCGGGCGACCCCGTCGATTTCGATCACGGATTGGCCGGCCCCGCGAATCCGGGCGCCCATCTTCACCAGCAGATCGGCGAGATCGAGCACTTCCGGTTCGCGCGCCGCATTATGCAGCACGGTCGTGCCCTGGGCGAGGGCCGCGGCCATCAGCGCGACATGAGTGCCGCCGACGGTGACTTTCGGAAAGGTGACCTCGGCGCCGCGCAGGCCCTTGTGGGCCTTGGCGACGACATAGCCGGCGTCGATTTCGATCGAGGCGCCGAGCCGCTCCAACGCCATCAGCAGGAGATCGACCGGGCGGGTGCCGATGGCGCAGCCTCCGGGCAGCGAAACCCGCGCCTCGCCGCAGCGCGCCAGCAGCGGCGCGACGACCCAGAAACTGGCGCGCATGCGCGAGACCAGTTCATAGGGCGCGACCGTGTCGACGATTTCGCGCGCCGTCATGTGAACCGTCTGTCCGGCGTCCTGCTCCTCGCCCTGGCGGCGGCCGTCGATCGAATAATCGACGCCATGATTGGAGAGGATGCGCACGAGAAGGCTGACATCGGCCAGACGCGGCAGGTTTTCCAGCGTGACGGTCCGGTCTGTCAGGAGCGAGGCGATCATCAGCGGCAGGGCCGCGTTTTTCGCCCCGGAAATCGGAATCACCCCATTCAGCGGGTTTCCGCCGACAATGCGTATGCGATCCATTGCGCCTCGCTCGGGCGCGGCCATTTTCCGCGCTTTGCTGATGTTCATTTGACGGGGCGTCTTGCCGCCGTCGGCTTAAAGGGCCGTTCCCGGCGGCTGCGTCATATAGACGTAAAGAAGATCAAGAGCCAGTCTCGCCGCCCGATTCGATCTTCCTCTGGCGGATCTGCGCCTTTCGCCGGCGCAGATTTTCGCGCAAGGCCTCGGTGAGCCGGCGTTTTTGCGCCTGTTTTTCCGGCGACAGCGCCGGCTTGGCGGTTTTCGCGGGCTTTTCGGGGACGGGAGGCTTTTCGGGATCCATTATTCCAGCTTTCGCATCGGGCGCTTCTAGGCGCGAAAAGCGTCGCGAACAATCCCTTGGGTTCATTTCGTTGTCAAAAAGTCATTTGCCGGAAACGGACGCTTGCCATGACCCTTTCGCTGTGGCAGAAACCGCGCGCCCTGTTGAGCCGGCCTGCCGGCGGGCCGGGCGATTCTTTGAGAATCACAGGCACGTCCGAACAGTCCGCGATTTTTCGGGAACAGGCTTCAGCTGCGGTAGCTCAGTGGTAGAGCACTCCATTGGTAATGGAGAGGTCGAGAGTTCAATCCTCTCTCGCAGCACCAGTCTTTTCGATGGTTTTGCAATGGAAATCAGGCGTTTAGTCTCTTGAATCGGTCGCTCGTGGTGATACACGAGGTGATACCGTGTCCATTATCCTGTTTGATGACGGCATTTTCACAGTGACGGCGAAACACCTCCTTCTGAAGAACGGCATCTACTTCTATTACCGACGCATTCCTGAAGACATGCGAGGCCACCACGGCGGCAAGCGCCATCGCCGCGTCAGTCTTCAAACCCGGTTGCCACAAGTCGCGGCAAAGAAAGCGGCTATGCTCGCACGGGCGGACGACGCCATGTGGAAGGCGCTTCGAACAAAGACCGGAGCCGACGGCTTCACTACGCAGGAAACGAAGGAGGGCGGTTTAGCGCTGCTGAAGGCGCTCGGCCTTTCACCTGGTGAGGCGTTAGGCGACGACTGGGATGCGGACTATCTCGACACCTACTTTGAGGGCCGCTACGGCGATGCGTTCATCAGCGCGCGTTATGATCCCAGAGGCCCAAGGCCGCTAAAGAGTTTCTTCAATCCTGTGGAAGCCGAAGTGGTGCGCCTCGTCACCACTGATCCCAATGAGCGCCGCGTATGCCTCAGT
>NZ_JBKQOU010000003.1:0-32668 GCF_052145335.1 Rhodoblastus sp. | reverse complement strand
GCGCGCAAACGGTCGGGGGTGCGGGCGTAGCGCACCCGCGACGCTTCGGCGTTCATCGAATGGGCCTGGGCCAGCCGCGTCTCGGCGGCGAGGCGCGCCTCTTCCTCCGCCTTGATCCGCGCTTCCTCCTCGGCGCGGCGGCGCGCCGCCTCTTCGGCCCTGCGGCGGGCAATCGAGGATTCAGGCGTGCGGGTGAAGCGCACCTGCGGCTGATCGACCCGCCAGAAATGCGGCGAAGGCAAATTTTCCACTTCGGTGGCGATCGTTTCGGCGCGGAATCTCGGCGACGATTGCTGCGGCGCGGAGCGGGCGGCGAGATCGCGGAGAATATCCCGGGAGCGTTGCGTCGCCAGAATTTCGCGGAAGGCCTGCTCGTCGGGATCGACCGGCGCCTGTGGCTGAAAATCCATCCGTGGCGCGGCCTCCGGCGCGAAATCCCCGGACGCTCCGGTGCGGACGGCGCGCGGCCGGCGCAGATAGGGCGCATAGGGGGGGCGGACCTGCTCGGCTTCGTCGTCGAAGGAATCGTAAAGCCCGCCGACCTGGCGCAGCTCCATGCCGTCATTGCCAAAAGCGGCGCGCTGGGCCATGGGCGCGGCGCGCGAGTTCCTTTCCGAATATTCGCGCCGGCCGGCGCCAAAAAACCGCGCGAGCCAATGGTCGAGAGTCATCAACATTTACGTGGCGCCTTCGATACGCAAACTTTTACAAGAGGCTCGGACGGACCGTGGCCGGCATGGGTTCGACAATGGGGCGGCCAGGGTTAATGTCGGGTTTCCGTAGAGATCGCCGTTGCGGCATGACCAATCGGTAACTTGCTGCAACGGCAAGGATAGCCGATCCTGCGGGGCAAAATTTGGCGAAGAATTTTTTGTGGAAATCGGGCGGGCGGAATGAAAGCGGCGATGGTGTTTGGCGACCCCGCCCGATGGGCGAACTGGACGAGATTGTTCAAGACCACCGTCTTCAAACTGGCGTTCGCCTATTTCGTCATTATCGCCCTCGGCTTCACCCTGGTCCTCGACCGGGTCGGCGAAAGAGTCCGCGAACTGATGGCGGAGCAGATGCGCCAGACTGTCGAGGCCGATCTCAAGGGCTTGGCGGATCAATATGCCGAGGGGGGGCTGAGCCAGCTCGCCGCCGTGGTCGACCGGCGCTCGCGCACGCCCGGCGCCTCGATCTATCTCCTCGCCGCGCCAACCGGCGTGACGCTCGCCGGCAACGTGCTGGAGCTGCCGGCCGGCGTGATGGACCAGCAACAGGCGGTTGAAACCGTTTACGAGCGGCTGGGCGAACCCAATGTCCAGCGCCGCGCCATCGCCAAGGTGTTCGTTCTGCCGGGACATTTCCGCCTGCTGATCGGCCACGATCTCGAAGACCGCGAAAGACTGAGCCATATTCTCGGCAAGGCTCTGTTCACCACGCTGCTCTGGCTGCTGGTGATCGGCGCCTTTGGCGGGCTGTTCGTCGCGCGACGGCTGCTGAACCGCGTCGACGACATGAGCGCCAAGGCCGCCACCTTGTTGCAGGAGGACCTGGCTGGCCGCTTGCCCTTGTCCGGCGCCGACGACGAACTGGACCGGCTGGCGCGCAATCTCAACACCATGCTCGACCGCATTTCCGCCCTGATGGTGGGCATTCGCCAGGTCTCGGACAATATCGCCCACGATCTGCGCACGCCTTTGACCCGCCTGCGCAACAATGCCGAACAGGCGCTGCAGCTCGATCTGGGCGAGACCGCCGCCCGCGGGGCGCTGGAGCGGGTGATCGACGAGGCGGATGGGCTGATCCGCATTTTCAACGCCTTGTTGATGATCGCCCGCGCTGAATCGCACTCCTCCGGCGAAACCCTCGCCGATCTCGACGCCGCCGCCCTGGTCCATGACATGGCCGAGCTTTACGAGCCGGCGGCGGAGGAGATCGGGGTGGAATTGCTGGTCAATGCCGAGGGGCCGCTGCGCTTTCGCGGCCAGCGCGAATTGATCGGCCAGGCGCTGGCCAATCTCATCGACAATGCGCTGAAATATGGCGCGCCCGATCTGCCGGGCGGCCAGGCGAAAGTCGAGATTACCGCCAGGGGCGACGAGAAGGGCGTTGAGATCGCAGTCGCCGATCATGGGCCGGGCATTCCCGACGAGGAGCGTTCCCGGGTGCTGGAGCGGTTCGTGCGGCTTGAAACATCGCGCTCGCGCCCAGGCAGCGGCCTGGGCCTGTCGCTTGCCGCCGCCGTGGCGAGGCTGCATGGCGGCGAATTGCGGCTGGAGGATTTCAAACCGGGCCTGCGCGTCGTGCTGGCTCTGCCGCGAGACCGCGACAAAGCGCAGCCAAGGAACGTGGCGCCATGAAGCGCCGGGGCGCCGCGAAAGAGTTCATGACGTTCCGTCTTCCCAAGCCTCGGAAGACCGCCGACGCCCGCATAAAAGTCGCCGATTTTCTCGGCCATGCGCCGCAAGATTGCGCGAAAAAGCTGCAGGCGCTGCCGGACTGGCCGAACATCGAGGCCCTGCTGCTCGGTCTCGCCGATCAATCGCCCTTTCTTTGGGGGTTGGTCCGCCGCGATCCGGGCCGCCTGGTTCGCATCCTCCAGATGTCGCCGGATCAGGCTCTCGACGAGGCCCTGCATCGGCTCGCCGCCTGCGACGAAGACCAATGTGGCGAAGCCCAGGTCATGAGCCTGTTGCGGCGGGCAAAGCAGGAGACGGCGCTGATCGTCGCTTGGGCCGACCTCGGCGGGGTCTATGACGTTGTCGCGGCGACCAGGGCCCTGTCGCGCGCCGCCGACCGTTTCGTCGCCACCGCCCTGCGCGCCGCCTTGCGGCTGGCTGGCGAGAAGCTCGCTTTATCCAGCAAGGAGCGACCGGAACAAGATTGCGGCCTGGTGGTGCTGGCGCTAGGCAAGCATGGCGCGATGGAGCTGAATTACTCCTCCGACGTCGATCTGGTGGTTTTCTACGATTCGCGCGCCCGCGCGCTTGACGCGGGGCCGGGAGCCAAGGCCAACGCCTTGCGGCTGACCCAGCATCTTGTAAAGCTTTTGCAGGAGCGCACCGGCGACGGTTATGTTCTTCGCGTGGATTTGCGCTTGCGCCCCGATCCCGGCTCGACGGCTCCGGCCGTCTCGCTCGACGCGGCGCGCCATTATTATGAAACGCTCGGCCAGAACTGGGAGCGCGCGGCGATGATCAAGGCCCGCCCGGTGGCCGGCGATCTGGCGCTCGGCTTTTCCTTCCTGGGCGAAATGTCGGCCTTCATCTGGCGCAAATATTTCGATTACGCCGCCATCGCCGATATTCATGCGATGAAAAGGCAGATTCACGCCGCGCGCGGCCACGCCGAGATCGCGGTCGCCGGGCACGACCTGAAACTCGGTCGCGGCGGCATTCGCGAGATCGAGTTCTTCGTCCAGACCCAGCAATTGATCTTCGGCGGCCGCCGCCAGCTTTTGCGTGGAGCGCGGACGCTGGACATGCTGCGCCAGCTTGAAGCGGACGGCTGGATCACGGCGCTGGCGGCGGTCGAGCTTTCCGAGGCCTATGTCTTTCTGCGCGGGCTCGAGCATCGGTTGCAGATGGTGCAGGACCAGCAGACGCAGCGCCTGCCTGCCGACAACGCGGCCCTGAACCAGTTCGCGCGCTTCTGCGGCTATGGCGGCGCGGCCGGTTTTTCCGCCGATCTTTTGCGCCGGTTGCGCGCCGTCGAAAAACATTACGCCCGCCTGTTCGAACATGCGCCGGGTCTCGATTCCCGCGCCGGAAATCTCGTCTTCACCGGCTCCGCCGACGATCCGGAAACACTCGAAACTTTGCGCGAAATGGGTTTTCGCGATCCCGCCGCCGCTACCGAGATGGTGCGCGGCTGGCATTTTGGCCGCCGCGCGGCGGTGCAGAGCGCGCGCGCCCGCGAAGTGCTGACGGAACTTGTTCCAGCTTTGCTCGAGGCTTTCTCGAAATCGGGCGACGCCGATTCCGGCCTCGCCGCGTTTGACGCCGCTCTCGCCAGGATGCCGGCGGCGGTCGAGCTTTTCGCTTTGCTCAAATCCCATGAGACGGTGCGCCAGTTTTTCGCCGATATTCTCGGCGGCGCGCCGCGTCTGGCGCAGGTCATCGCGCATAGCCCGCATGTGCTCGACGCCGCCATCGACCGAGGCGTGGCCGCCGCGCCGATGCAAGAGTCGGCGTATGCCGAAAGGCTGGCGGCCTATGCGGAAAGGCTGGCGCTGTTTCACGACGCGCCGGAAAACATCGAGACTTTTCTCGACGCGGCTCGGGCTTTTGCGGCGGAAGAAAATTTCATGATCGGCCTGCGGCTGTTCGCCGGCCTGATCGAGCCCGACCAGGCGGCGCAGGCTTATTCCGCGCTCGCCGCGACCATGGTGCGGGCCAGTCTCGATTCGGTCGAGCGATTCTTCGCCGCCGAACACGGGCGCGTTCCCGGCGGCCGCTGCGTCGTCCTGGCTTTGGGCAAATTCGGCTCACGCGAAATGACCGCGACCTCCGACCTCGATCTGGTCCTGCTTTATGATTTCGACGCCGAAAAGCCGGAATCCGACGGCGCCAAACCATTGCACGCCACGGTCTATTACACCCGCCTGACCCAGAGGCTGATCGCGGCGCTGACGGCGCCGACGCGGCGCGGAAAATTGTTCGAGGTCGATATGCGGCTTCGCCCTTCCGGCAGGCAGGGGCCGCTGGCGACGCAGATCGCCAGTTTCCGCGCCTATCAACTGAGCGAGGCGGAAGTCTGGGAACATATGGCGTTGACCCGCGCCCGGGCGGTCGCCGGCGATGCGGGCCTGGCCGAAGAAGCGCAGGCGATCATCGAGAGCAGCATTTTCATTCCGCGTGACCCCGCCGCCCTGGCCAAGGCGGTGCGCGACATGCGCGCGCTGATCGGCCAGCAAAAGGGCGAGGGCGACAGCTGGGACTTGAAACTCGCCGCCGGCGGCCTGCTCGACATCGAATTCATCGCGCAATATCTGGCGCTGGCGCATGGCGGCGAAGCGCCTTCCCTGCGGGTGACGGCGACGCGCGATATCTTTGCCGCCGCGGGGCGGGCGGGCTTTCTCGACGCGGAAACGACCGAGGCTTTGCTCAAGGCGCTGTCGCTTTACGGCAATGTCACGCAATGGCTGCGTCTGGCGCTTAGCCCGGGCGCCGATCCGCGTCAGGCGGCGGACGGGGTCAAAAGACGCATCGCCAATGCTTCCGGCCTGCCGGATTTTGCTTTGCTCGAACGCGAACTGGCCGAAACCCGCAAGGAAGCGCGACGGATTTTCGCAAGGATTTTGACCAAGGTAGGACGCCGGATGGAGGATGGCGCCAGCGAGTCGAGGCGAGTATAAGGGGCCAAACGCGGAAAATATGGATGAACGGATGACCCGGATACCCGACTTCTCGACCCTCGCCCTCCCTGCCCAGCAGAACGCCGCCCCTCCGGCTTTCTCCGCCGAAAACTGGCTGACGCCGGAAGGCATCGAGGTCAAGAGCGTCTATGGTCCGGAAGATGTCGAGGGTTTGCCGGCGCTTGATTCTTTCCCCGGCGCCGCGCCTTTCCTTCGCGGCCCTTACCCGACCATGTATGTCAACCAGCCCTGGACGGTGCGGCAATATGCCGGCTTCTCCACGGCGGAAGATTCCAACGCCTTTTATCGCCGCAATCTCGCGGCCGGCCAGAAGGGCCTTTCGGTCGCCTTCGATCTCGCCACCCATCGCGGTTATGATTCCGATCACCCGCGCGTCGCCGGCGACGTCGGCATGGCGGGCGTCGCCATCGACTCGATCTATGACATGCGCACCCTGTTTTCGGGCATTCCGCTCGACCAGATGTCAGTGTCGATGACGATGAACGGCGCGGTCCTGCCGGTTCTGGCGCTCTATATTGTCGCCGCCGAAGAGCAGGGCGTGCCGGCGGCCAAATTGTCCGGGACGATCCAGAACGACATTCTCAAAGAATTCATGGTGCGCAACACCTACATCTATCCGCCCAAGGATTCGATGCGCATCATTTCGGACATTTTCGCCTATACGTCGAAAAACATGCCGAAATTCAACTCGATCTCGATCTCCGGCTATCACATGCAGGAGGCCGGGGCGACGCAGGATCTCGAACTCGCCTACACGCTCGCCGACGGCGTCGAATATCTGCGCGCCGGCATCGGGGCGGGGCTGACGGTGGACCAGTTCGCGCCGCGCCTGTCGTTCTTCTGGGCGATCGGCATGAACTTCTTCATGGAAGTGGCGAAGCTGCGCGCCGCCCGGCTGATCTGGGCCAATCTGGTCAAGACCTTCAACCCGCAATCCGAAAAGAGCCTGCCGCTGCGCACCCATAGCCAGACCTCCGGCTGGTCCCTGACGGCTCAGGATGTGTTCAACAACGTCATCCGCACCCAGATCGAGGCGATGGCGGCGACGCAAGGCCATACTCAGTCGCTGCACACCAATGCGCTCGACGAGGCGCTGGCTCTGCCGACCGACTTTTCCGCTCGCATCGCCCGCAACACCCAGCTTTTCCTGCAACAGGAATCCGGCACGACGAAAATCATCGATCCGTGGGGCGGATCCTATTACGTCGAAAAGCTTACCGCCGAACTGACGCAAAAGGCCTGGGCCCATATCCGGGAAGTCGAGGCGCTTGGCGGCATGTCCAAGGCCATCGAAGCCGGAATACCCAAGCTCCGCATAGAAGAGGCGGCGGCCAAGACCCAGGCGCGCATCGATTCCGGCAAACAGGCGGTGATCGGCGTCAACAAGCTGCGTCCGACCGATGAAAAGCCGATTGACGTGCTGAAGGTGGAAAACGCCTCGGTGCGCCGCCAGCAGCTCGAAAAGCTCAAGCGCCTGCGCGAGGAGCGCAACCAGGCGGAAACGCAGGCTGCGCTCGACGCGTTGACGGAGGGCGCCAAGAGCGGCGCTAATCTGCTGGCTTTGTCCATCGAGGCCGCGCGGAAAAAAGCCACGGTGGGCGAGATTTCTTATGCGCTGGAAAAGGTTTTCGGGCGTCATCGCGCGGAAATCAAGAGCATTTCCGGCGTTTACAAGCGGGAGGCCGGGGTGAATTCGACCGCTATCGCCAAGGTTCTGGCGCAGGTTTCGACTTTTGAGGAGCATGACGGCCGCCGTCCGCGCATTCTCGTGGCCAAGGTCGGCCAGGACGGCCATGATCGCGGCCAGAAGGTCATCGCTTCCGCCTTCGCCGATCTTGGCTTCGACGTCGATATCGGGCCTTTGTTCGCCACGCCGGAAGAGGCGGCGCGCCAGGCGGTGGAGAATGACGTGCATATCGTCGGCATTTCCTCGCTGGCGGCGGGCCACCTCACGTTGGTTCCCGCGCTGCGTGCGGCTCTGGAAAAGGAAGGCCGCCCCGACATCATGATCGTCGTCGGCGGCGTCATCCCGCCGCAGGATTTCGACGCCCTTTACGCGGCCGGCGCCTCGGCGATTTTTCCGCCCGGGACCGTTATTTCCGAAGCCGCGGGAAAACTGATCGACGAATTGAACGGCCGTCTCGGCTATGCCAAAGCCGCCGCTGAATGACGCAAGCCGAGGCGCAAGCCCAGGAAAAGTGCGAACTCGTCGTGACGCTGGAACACCAGCCCGAGGAGACCACGCAGATCGTGCTTTTGAGCGGGCTGGCGTCCTTTAACGAAACGCAGGTCGGGCCCGATCCGGTGCGCCAGCCGCAAAACCACCTGTGCATTGTCGCCCGCGACAGCGAAGGCAGGGTCAGGGGCGGCTTGCAGGGAGTGATCGTCGGCGCATGGATGGCGATCGACCTCGTCTGGGTGGAGGAGCATTTCCGCAGCCAGGGCGCCGGCTCGCGGCTGCTGGCGGAAGCGGAGGCCGAGGCGCTGCGGCGTGGAGCCAAATGGTCAATCCTGGCGACCTTCGATTATCAGGCCCCGGATTTCTATTCGCGACGCGGCTATGTCGAATATGCCCGGATGGAAGATTTTCCGCTGGGGCATACAAGGTTTCAGCTGCGCAAGGCGTTGGGTTGAAGGTGCGCAGGCCGCACCCTTCAATTCCAAGGATTGAAAACGGGCGCCCGCGCCCGCTCGAAATCCCCGGTGTCCCGCGAGACGATCGTCAGCCCGTGGCAAAGCCCCGTCGCCGCAATGATCAGGTCGGGTTGCGAAAATGTGTGCCGGACTTTTCGGCCTTCCTCGACCAATAGCCGCCATTTGAACATCACGTCTTCGGAAACCGGCAGGACGCGATGTTCGAACATTGGCCGCAGCCGATGCGTCAGCCAGTCATGCAATTCGGCGCGTCGGCCTGGGTCGGCGAGTATTTCGATGCCGAAGCGTATCTCGGCGAAAGTCACGGCGCTGACAAAAAATTGTTCGAGCGCATGGGCGGCGACGAAGGCGAGGACTTTCGGTTCGGGCTTGGGCCGCCGCAATTCCGAAAGTATATTGGTGTCGAGCAGCCAGCCGCTCACAACTCGACCTCGCGCACCGGCATTTTTTCGCGCCGGGGCTCGATCTCGACATCGCGATAAGGCGAGTCCTGCAAGACCGCGATCAGCGCCTCTCCGCTGCGTTCACCCTTGAGACGGCGAAATTCTTCCGCGGAGACGATCACAACCTCGTCGCGGCCATGCACGGTCACATGTTGCGGCCCCTCGCTACGCACACGCCTCACCACTTCGCTGAATCGCGCTTTGGCGTCCTGAAGCAGCCAGTAGCCGGGTGGCAGGACGGGACTCCGCCGGTGGGTCTTGGACGGATTGGCCGGACGGGTTTTATCAAATCTGGTCATACTGACCAGATTAGCACGAATAGGACGGAAAACAAATTTGGGACCGCCCAAAACCTTCGGGCGGCCCTGGTTTTAGCTACCTCAATCAGCCGAGAGCCTTCTCAAGCTGGGCTTCGACATATTCCCAGTTCACCAGATTGCCGATCACGGTCTTGATGAAATCGGGGCGCCGGTTGCGATAATCGATGTAATAGGCGTGTTCCCACACGTCGATGGTCAGGATCGGCGTCGCGCCGTGGATCAGCGGATTTTCGGCGTTCGGGGTCTTCGAAACCGCGACCTTGCCGTCCTTGACCGCCAGCCAGGCCCAGCCGGAACCAAATTGCGTCACGCCGGCCTGCGCCAGATCCTCGAGCGCCTTTTCGACCGAGCCGATTCCCTCGATCAGGGCCTTCTCGACCTTGCCCGGGACTTTGCCGCCGCCATTCGGCTTCAGGTATTTCCAGAACTCGGCATGGTTCCACACCTGGGCGGCGTTGTTGAACACCGGCGCGTTCTTGCCATGGGAGCCGGTGATGATCTGCTCGATCGGCAGGCCTTCCCACTCCGTGCCCTTGAGCAGGTTGTTGCCGTTGGTCACATAGGCGGCATGGTGCTTGTCGTGGTGGAACTCCAGCGTTTCCGCAGACATGTAAGGCTGCAGCGCGTCATAGGCGTAGGGTAGGGGATCGAGAACGAGGGACATGCTTAGCTCCTATGGGAGTAGAACTCTCGGGCAGGCCGAGCGCGGTGGAAGGTAAAGACCGCGCCCTCAGGAAGCAAGAACGCAGCCATTGCGATTTAGCCCCACTTGTAGAGTCGAAATTAACCATTTACCCATTATGTTCCATTCTGAAGGCACTGTCGGCCTTAAAAGAATTTCCGGCGAAAGGCGGCAAAGTGAGACCGGACCGAACCGTCATTGTCATCGGCGTATTCCTGTTCATCGTCGGATTGGCGGTCGCGTGGAACGGCTACGACTATGTCCAGCTCGAACGCGGCTGGACGCTGGTGATCTCCGGGACTATCGCCGCTTGCGCCGGCCTTGTGCTCGTCGCCCTCGGATTGGCCCTGCGCGAATTGAGGGCGATCGCCCTGTCCGCCTCCAACGCCACCTTGCTGCTGGCCAAGGCGAGAACCGACAGCCCGTCGCAAATTCCGGCTGCGCCAGCGATGCAGGAGGCCGAGTCCGGCTACGACTCCGAGTCGGTGCAAGAATTCGAGCAAATCGCCGGCGTCGAGGCCGCTCGGGAAGCTCCGGCCCCTGCTGAACTGTCCGAATCTGGACAGGACACCCCGCTCTCATGGATGGTTCGCTCCAAGCACGCAGATGCTGCTGCGGCGCTGAAAATGCCGCGGGCGGAAACCCACGACGGCTGGCTGCGCCAGCCGCTGGCCGGTCCGCTGGCCGCTCCCGTCGATGAGGCGGCCGCCGAGGAAGAAATCGCGCGCGAGTTCGCGCGAGAGTTGGCGCAAGAATTCGCGCCGCCGCCCGAAGCCGAAACGGGGCCCCAGCCGCCGCCGGAGCCGGAAATCGCCCACGAGCCCGCGCCTGAATTTTCTCACGAGCCCGTCGCCCACGAGCCGGCGCCCGCAAGCGCGCACGAGCCTGTGCTTGAAAGCGCTTACGAGCACGAGCTGGAGCTCGCTCCCGAGCCTGAACCCGAAATCCTGCATGAGCCCGAGATCCAGGAGGCTGCGACTTACCAGCCCGCGATCCGGGAGCCGGAGCACGAGGCTTATCAGGAGCCCACGACTTACGAACCCACGCACGAGGCTTATCAGGAGCCCGCGACCTACGAGCCCTCGCAGCACGACGTTATTCATGAGCCCGAGACCCACGAGCATCTTGAGCGCCATGAGCCCGCGCCGTCAGCCGAACCCGCGCCTTCGACTGCGCCCAGGCCGGCGATCGTCGGCCATTACGATGCGCAGGGGACGCATTACACGCTCTATGCCGACGGCTCGATCGAAGCGGAAACTCCGCACGGCGTCTATCGTTTCGACTCGATGGCGGAGCTGAAGCGCTTTATCGAAGGCCAGGATTAAGTATTGACGGCTTCTATGGCGAAGGCCTGGCGCAGGGCGATTTCCTCCAGTTCGTCATAGCGCCCCGAGGCGCCGCCGTGGCCGGCCTCCATATTGGTCTTGAGCAGGACCGGCCCGCCGCCGGTCATGCGCGCGCGAAGCTGTTGCGCCCATTTGGCCGGCTCCCAATAGGTGACGCGCGGATCGGTCAGGCCGCCCTCGATCAGCATCGGCGGATAGGCTTGAGCCTTGACGTTGTCATAGGGCGAATAGGACAAGAGCCTGAAAAAAACCTCGGCGCTTTCGATTGGATTGCCCCATTCCCTCCATTCCGGCGGCGTCAGCGGCAGCGATGCGTCGCAGATCGTGTTGACCACGTCGACAAACGGCACTTCGGCGATGACGCCGCCAAACAGCTCCGGCGCCAGATTGGCCACGGCGCCGATCAGCAATCCGCCGGCGCTGCCGCCTTCCGCGACAATCTTTCCCGGCGCGGCGATTTTTTGCGCATAGAGGTGGCGGGCGCAGGCGATGAAATCGCCGAATGTATGGTGCTTGTGCTCCATCTTGCCGTTTTCGTACCAGCGCGAGCCTTTCTCCGTGCCGCCCCGCACATGGGCGATGGCGTAGACGAAGCCGCGATCGATCAGGCTGAACAGCGATTCATCGAAGGAATCGGGCAAGGCGACGCCATAGGCGCCATAGCCATAGAGCAGGACGGGACGCGGGCCTGGCGGAAGATTTTTGCGCCAGACCATCGACAGCGGGACGGTCTCGCCGTCCTCCGCGAGCGCGAAATCCATTCGCTGTTCATAGGCGCTGGCGTCATGGCCGGAGGGAATCCGCTGGCGTTTCAAAAGCGTGCGGCTTCTCGTCGCCAGATCGATGTCGTAAATTTCCTGCGGCTCAGTCACCGAGGAATAGGCCAGGCGCAGGATCGGCCGTTCGAATTCGAAATTATGCTCCAGCCGCAGATGATGGCAGGGCGAATCGAAGGCGATCGCCTGCTCGTCGCCGTTCAGCGCGCGGAAGACCAGACGGGGGCGGCAGTTTTCGCGCTCCAGCCAGGCCAGGAAGTCGCCGAACACCGTGGCGTTGAAAATCATCCTTCCGGGGCGATGGGGCGCCTCTTCGCGCCAATCGCCGGAATCGAGCTTGTCCAGACCGATGCTGACCAGTTTGAAATCGAAGGCGCCATCGGCATTGGTGCGCAGGTAAAGCCGCTCGGCGCCGGGTTCGGCGTCGTAGCGCAGGCCGGGCCGCCGCGGCAGGATTCTTCGCGCAGGCGCCGCGGCTTTGGCGAGATCGATCATCCAGCATTCCGAACTATCGTGATCGCTGACGGTGACGATGGCGTGGCGGCGCGAACGCGCGGAGCGCAGGTGAATGAACCAGGCGGGGTCCTTTTCCTCGACGACCAGAACGTCGTCAGCGGGGTCGGCGCCGATGCGGTGCAGGAAGACCTGGGCGGTGCGGAAATCCTCGTCCATCCTCGTATAGAGGAAGCCTTGCGAATCGCATGTCCAGACAATGGTCCCGTCCGTATCCTCGACGATGTCGGAGCCGTCGGCGCCGGTGGCCAGATCGCGCCAGGAGATTTCGTGCAATTCATTGCCGTTGTCGTCGCGGCTCCAGGCGAGAAGCCGGTGATCGGGCGAGTGCAGGGCCTCGTTCAGGCTGAAATAGTCCTTGCCCTCGGCCTCGAGATCGCCGTCGAGCATCAGTTGTTCGGCCCCGCCTTCGGCCGGTCGCCGGCAAACCAGTTCGTGCTGGCCTCCCTCGCGATAGCGGCGGTAATAGAGAAAGTCGCCGTCGCGCGCCGGCGGGTCGCAGTCGGTTTCGTCGATCCGCCCGGTCATCTCCGCGCGAATGGTTTCCGCGAGCCTGGCGACATCCGCCAGCACCGAAGCGGCATAGGCGTTTTCTGCTTCGAGCAAGGCGCGTATCGGCTTTGGCAGCAAGTCGGGGTCTTCGAGCGTCTCGCGCCAGTTGTCGGCGCGAATCCAAGCGTAATCGTCACAGCTCTCTACGTCATGCCGGCGATGTTTCACCGGATGGCGCGCGGCGCGCGGCGGCTCGAACTGGGTGGCTTTGGCGAATGGCGGCATGAAAATCCCGATGTTCCTGCGCCCGAACGGGGGGCTGCTTTTGGTAACATGAGCAGCGAATATTTTCTTCCCCGCAATGCCTTTCCACGCTCTGAATTTCAAGAGCTTGGCGCGATCCTGCCGAGGCTATCGGTCCGCCGTTGCTCGGCCTTTCGCCGCGCTTAGGCCATGGAATTATTTGAGCTTACGGTTCGAATTCTGTTGTCAGTTGCGACGCACAACAAAAACAGGAAGAAAATCGATCTTTACCGCTTAAGTGATATTGCAATGCGCGTTGAACTGGCATATCTAAAAGATCATGGGCTCTATACCAATGCTCCATGTAACGTATTTGCGGCCCTTGCCGCCTGTGCGGGTCAAACTTGAAAAAAGATGCCATCCGCCCCAAGGAAAGTCCTGTAGCTATGAGCGACGCAAGCACACAAAATTACATTGAACTGGCTGCGGATATCGTTTCCGCCTATGTCAGCAACAATTCCGTCCCGACAGCTGATCTTCCCGGCCTGATCAACGATGTCCATGCCGCGTTGATGCGCGTGACGAGCGGCGCCGCTCCCGTTGTAACGGAAGCGCCTAAGCCTGCGGTTCCGGTCAAGAAATCCATCACCAATGACTTCATCATCTGTCTCGAGGATGGAAAACAGTTCAAATCGCTGAAACGCCATTTGCGCACGCAATATAATATGTCGCCGGAAGACTATCGCGAGAAATGGGGTCTTGGCGCCGATTATCCGATGGTCGCCCCGAACTACGCCAAGGCGCGCTCGCATCTCGCCAAACAGATGGGTCTCGGCCAGCAACGCCGCCGCGTCCGCGTCACCAAGTAAGCCAGCTTGGCCGCGCGTCTTTCCGCCGGCCGCCGCAAATGAGGTTTTTGCGACCCGATTGGATCGCAAAAAGCTTGTGCTGGCAGGAACATTTGTCTTGCTGCGCCAAACCGACGTTAGCTTAAATAATCAGGCCCGTTTTCGCAGCAGCGTAAACTGGGCCTTTTTTGTGCGCCGTGGCGGGCTTCTGGCCGGCTTCATCCATGCCTGTCGGAATCGGGCGCAGCGCTTGGGCGCAGCCGCCAGGCCGGCGCGCGATCGCCGGCGCTGAGCGTGTCATGGCTGGCGTTCGGGCTTGCGGGTGGCGGCGCCAGGCGCGAAGCGCGGGCGGCCAGAGCGAGGCATTTTTCCGGTTCGGCGCGGCATTGCCTGCCGGCCGCGTCCAGGGCGAGCCGGCCAAGGCTGGCGGCGCTTTCGCTGGCGATGGGCGCGCGCTGGTCGAACAAGGCGGCGGCGTTGAAACCTTCCTGTCCGGCAATGCGGCTGAACACCAGTCCAAGCCAGAACAGGCAGCGAAACAGGAAGAACATCTCTTGGCCCTCATGGCGTATTCGCTAACGCGGACCTTCGGTTCAAACGGAGTGGAAACCGGTTGGCGTGAACAAAATTGAAGCTCCAGCCGCGATGTTGCGGAAGCTAGCAGCGACGCGTCGCGATTAAATCAAAATCGTCGGTCAAATGCCGGCATGGTTTTTAATTCATTTTTTACTCGGGGCCTTTTCCACTGCGATTCGGGCCCGTATGATTGGCTCGGGTCATGTCCGAAATTCTTGCCTATGCAGCGGTTCGGCGCGAAAAACCCTCGCGGAAAAAATTCGTCAACGAAGCCGAAACCATATTCGACGATGACATCGCCCATGACGATCGGTCGCCGCTTCTGTTTATACTTCACTTAACGGCCTGGGCGCAGACTGCTCAAGTTCAGACGCCGCATGCGCCGCGTCGCGAGAGGTTTAGAGCAGCTTTCATGTCGCGCTTGCTCGGTCACATAGCGAAGCCGGTCGATCCGGCCGCGCCGCTCGGCGAAGCGGAGCGTTGGCGCCATTCGCAGTTCATCTCGCTGCGCCTCGCCATGACGCTGCCGTTCATGGCCTTGGCGCCGGTGTTCCTGCTGGTGCGCGGCGCCCCGAGCAACTGGGACGCCCTGGCCTTCGCCTTCCTGCTGGCGCCGCTCGCCGGCGTTTACGCCTTGCAACGGCATGGGCGTTTCGACATCGCCCAGATCATCTGCGTCGGCGCCATGGTGCTGCTTGGCGTGACGCTGGCCTGCGCCCAAGGCGCCCTGACTGTCGGCGCCTTCGCCTGTTTCCTGCTGGCGCCGCTGGAGGCGACGATGAGCGGCGACTCGCGGCTGGCCATGGGCGGCGCGGGCCTGTCGCTCGCCGCCGTCTCCGGCGTCGTGGCCGCGACGACGCTGGGCGTGCTGCAGCCGCATGGCGAGCCGGGCGGAAATGTCGAAATCGCCATTATCGCGGCAGCGATGATTTACGGCGTCTTGCTGGCGGTGTGGAGCGCCCGGGCGGGCGAGATGCGGGACCGCCGCGCCGCCGAAAGCCTGGATTCCTATCGCGAATTGACCGAGACCGTGGGCGACATGGCGCTGCAACTCGACCAAACCGGTTTGGTGGCGCGCGTCGTGACCAATCCGCTCAACGGCTTTGGCTGCGGCCCCGGCGATTTCCTGGGACGCGGCCTGTTCGAGCGCATCCTCGTTTCCGACCGTCCGAAGTTTTTAAAAGCCCTCTGGGACGCCGCGGTGGCGGAGGGGGCGATCGTGGTCGAGTTTCGCCTGCGCGCGGGGCCGGACGCGGGGGAGGGGGGCGAAAAGGCGCCGCCGCGTTTCGTCTGGGTCGAGATGCGCGCGCATCGCTCGCTCGCCGGGAATGGCATCGTCATGGCCATGCTGCGCGACATGACGCCGACGATGGAGGCGCGCGAGGCGCTGGAGGCGGCGCGCGAAGCCAGTGAACGCGCCAATTTGTGGAAGGACCGGTTCCTCGCCAATGTCAGCCATGAATTGCGCACGCCGCTCAACGCCATCATCGGCTTTTCGGAAATGCTCGGCAGCCCGGATCTGGCGCCGAAAGACCCGCGCCGGCAACGCGAATATGCCGACATCATCCATGTTTCCGGCCAGCATCTGCTCAGCCTCGTCAACATGATCCTCGACATGTCGAAGATCGAGGCCGGCAATTTCGAAATCGAGCCGGAGCCTTTCGATTTCGCCGAATTGGTCGATTTCTGCTACGACGTGGTGAAACTCAAGGCGGACGACAAGAAAATCGCACTGACTTGCGCCTGCGCGCCGCAACTCGACGAAATCGTCGCCGACAAGCGCGCCTGCAAGCAAATTCTGATCAACATCCTGTCCAACGCTGTGAAATTCACGCCGGAACGCGGCAAGGTCGCCCTGGTCGCCCGCCCCGACGGCGCCTTTGTCGAAATCGTGGTGACCGACACAGGAATCGGCGTCACCCAGAACGACCTGTCGCGGCTTGGCGACCCCTTCTTCCAGGCCCGGGCGACCTATGACCGGCCTTACGAGGGCGCTGGCCTCGGCCTGTCGATCGTGCGCGGACTGGTCGGGCTGCATGGCGGCGCCATCGCTTTCGAGAGCGCGCCCAATGAGGGCGCCTGCGTGACCGTGCGGCTGCCGCTGGATTGCCGCCTGCCCCATAGATCCGCCGCACATCCGGCGAAGATCGAGACTCTGGCGCGGCGCGGCCGCGTCTTCGGAATGGCGGAGCCTCTCCGCCCCAATTTGCAGGTGAAGAAAATTGCGTGAGATCGCCGCCGCTTCCGATTTCGATTTCGTTTCCGTCGAGCCGCGCCGCCCCGCCAAAGGCGGCGGGCGACGCGGCAAGGGCCGTTCCAAAAAAACCGGATCGGCGCCGGCCTGGCTGAGCGCGATCTGGCGCTTCCGCACGCCGGCGCTCGGGGTCGCGGCGATGGGGGGGCTGCTGGCGATGATCGTGGTCAACGCGATCTATCTCCAGCACCAGCGCCATCCGGCGCCGCTGTTTGGCTCGACCTTCAAGATCGAGCCGCCGAAACCGCCGCCGCGGCCCGCCAGAATCGACACCTTGTTGTCGGAAAGATTGCCCGATGCGGTCATGTCCAAGGTCGCGGCCTCCGACGCCGCCTTGGCGCCGCCGCCGGCCGCCATTGCGGCGACGGGAGCCTCGCCGGCCGCCCCGGTTGCGCCGGTCGCAGCGCCCGCGAAAAAGCGAGGCGACGCCATCGGCGCGCTGCTGGGTGATCAAGGCGGCGCCAGGAGTGTCGAAAAGAGCGCCGATCCCGCGCCGGTTCCGACGAAAACCGTCCTGACGGCGCAACGCGCCCTGCAGAAGCTGGGCGCCTCGGTAAAGCCCGACGGCGCGTTCGGGGCGATGACGAAGAAGGCGCTGGAAGCGTTCCAGCGTGACAATCATCTGCCGGTCAATGGCGAGTTGACGGCCAAGACCCGGCATCTGCTGGCGGCGCGCTCCGGCCTGCCGGTGGAGTGATGCGGCTGCGCTCGGACATCTGGGTTGCGGCCTATCTTCGCCGCTGCTCGTCGGAGGATGTCGTCGCCGTCCTGCGCCGGCGCGGCTCCCCGGAAGCCGGCGCCATCGTCGTCAAGATCGATCGGCTCGACGGATTTGCGGCGCTGTTTTCACCGGCGCCGCAAAGCGAGAAACGCGACGGCTACGACCGCCTGTTCGCCCGGGCCCATGCCGAGGAATGGTTGGAAAACGACAAGATCGAAGCGAAGATCGCCCGCGAGATCGCCTTCGATTCCGATCTGTGGATTGTTGAAGTCGAAGACCGGCAGGGGCGGAATTTTCTCGATCTGGCTTGAAGGTCCGCATGACCGACAAAAAATGGCCGCCCTGTTCGTCTGGAGCGGCCATGAATTTCCTTCGTCCCGCGAGGACCTGTCTCTTGTCGGGCAGGTCATTGAGCCAGCGAAGGCGCGGAACCGTACATCTCGCCGAGGCGCGTGTGCGCAAAGGCGAGCACGGGCGGCAGATCCATCCGTCCGCCGACGATCTCGACATAGGCGCCCGACTTCGAGGAACGCGCCTGTTTCATGGCGGCGTCGAGTTCGCCCAAGGTTTCGACATGCGCGGTGAACCAATCGGCGCAGCCCAATGCGCGCGGCAGATCCGCGTATTTCCATTTCGCGAGGTCATTGTAGGTCCAGTCGGGGTTTTCTTCGAGCGCCCGCTCGATCATGTAACCGTCGTTGTTGAGAACGAAAATCGTCACATTGGCGCCGAAGCGGCCCATGGTGCCGATCTCATTGGCGGTGAGCTGGTGCGACCCTTCTCCCGTGATCAGGACGGTCCGGCGGCTCGGGTCGGCAAGCGCTATCCCGAGAGCGGCCGCCGTCGCCCAGCCGATGGACCCCCATAAAACCTGGGACTCGACCCGCACGCCGTCAGGCAGCGCCACTGGCGTCAGGCCCGGACTCGAACTACCCGTCTCCAGGACGACCGTGTCGCCGGCGCGCAGAAAGGACGCATAGCGGGGATAGAGCGCTTTCATGGAAATCCGCTCGGATGGTTTGCCGTCCAACCGGGCGGTTTGGGCGGGCTTGCGGCGATAAGGCGCAAGCTTCCGCTTCAGCTTCGAGAGCGCGGAAAGCATGTCGGCAAGGCGCACCGAGCCGAAGATTCGCTGACCGACCTGGACGTCGTTGAGGCCGACCGAAATGATTCGGCTGGCGTCGAGCTGGGCAGAGTAAGACGCCGTATTGATGTCGTTGAGATTGACGCCGCCGAGATCGAGAACCAGGTCGGCCCCCTCGACAATCTTGCGAGTCTCCTCGTCGGAAACGGCTCCCAGGTAGACGCCGGCGAAGTAGGGATGGCCCTCGCCAATCATGCCTTTCTCCATCGAGGTCGTGGCGAACGGGCAGCCGAGCGCTTCGATCAGCTTTTGCGCCTCCTTCTGCAACCCCAGGCGCGCCAACGTAAAAGCCGGCAAGACGACAATCGACTTGGCGCTCTCCACCCGTTTCTCGATCGCCGCGAAAGCCTGACTGAGCGACTCCTCGTTGGACGCCAGCCTGACGGGCTTCACCTCGCTGGAGACAACGGGCGTCACGGCAAAATCCATGGGCACGGCGATGTAGGCGGGTTGATTGTTGTACCGCGCCTCGGCGATGAGGCGCTCCATCTCGACCATGCAGTTTTCCGGAGTTATCACCGCATGGCAGCATGCCCCCTGCGCCGAAATATTGACGAAATTGCCGAAGATTCCGTCGCCCAGCGTATGATGCGCGATCTTGCGCAGCCGCTGATTTTGATAGGACGGCATGCCGACCAGATGGAAGATGAGCGAATGCTCGGCCTTGGCGCCCATCACGCCGTTGAGCGCCGATAATTCGCCCACGCCATAGGTCGTCACCAGCATCGCGGCGCCGCGGATGCGCGCATAACCGTCGGCGGCGTAGGAAGCGTTGAGTTCATTCGCGCAGCCGATCCATTTGACTTCGGAGCTGCGATCAACGGCGTCGCACAGCGGGAACACATAATCCCCGGCGACGCCGAAGCAATGATCGACGCCCTCGCGCGCAAGCCGATGAACGATATAGTCGGCGACGCTGGGCATCTGATGCTGAGAGGATGTGGTTTGACGAACGCGTTCGGTCATGGCGATCTCCTCGCGGATATTCCAATTTGAACATGAGTTCTTCGACTGCGAGCCACGCGGAAATCCATAACAGCGCGCTACTCGAGCCCCCTACTTATGCAGCGCTCGGTTCAGGAAGTTAAACGCGGCTGGTTTCACGATTTCGCGAACGGGCCCATGCAGTGGCGCAAACCTCAGCCGAGACGGGCCAACCGGTCTAGCGCGCCCTGCAAAATATAGGCGGCGGCCATGCGGTCCACCACTTCCGCGCGCTTGCCGCGTGAGGCGTCTTGCGCGATCAGCTCGCGGGTGACGGCGGCGGTGGAGAGGCGTTCGTCCCAAAAGATGAAGGGGCGTCGGGCGAGGCTTGAGGTCTGGCGGATGAAGGCGCGGGTCGATTGCGCGCGCGGGCCTTCCGAGCCATCCATGTTGAGCGGCAGGCCGATGACGAAGGCGGCGACGCCATGCTTGTCCGCGAGAGCCAGCATTCTTTCGACATCGGCGGTGAATTTCACCCTTTTTATGGTTTCCAGCGGCGTGGCGAGGCGGCGCTCGACGTCGGAAAGCGCCAGGCCGATGGTTTTCGTGCCGAGATCGATCCCCATCAAACGGTCGTTGCGCCGCAACAGGCCGGCGATTTCCTCAAGAGAGGCCACGGCGGGGATTTTCGGCTCTTCGCTCATGTTTTTCGCTAGCACGGGGAGGGAAGAAGGGAAACGCCCTTATTTCGCGATTGCGGCTCTACGAGGATTGCGCCGTCATCCTTCGCCATTAAACTCTCCATCAAACACCTCGCAAAGGCGCGTCCCATGAAAGTCACCTGGCTCGGCCATTCGGCCTTTCGCATCGATCTCGACGATTCCCACCTGCTGATCGACCCTTTCCTGACCGGAAATCCGAAATTCACCGGCTCGCTCGATGAGGTCTCCAAAGGCATCACCCATATCGTGCTGACCCACGGCCATGACGACCATATCGGCGATGCGCCGGAAATCGCCCGAAAGACCGGGGCGCAGATCGTCGGCAATTTCGAGGTCTGCATGTTCCTGAATGGGTTGGGCGCGGAAAACATCAATCCCGGCAATACCGGCGGCAAAATTCCCTGCGGCGAGTTCGAGGTCGCCCTGACCCCGGCGCTTCATTCCTCCTCGACCTCGGCGGAGGGACAGTCGGTCTATCTCGGCAATCCCAACGGCGTGGTGATTCTTCCGCAGCACGGGCCGCGCCTCTATCATTTCGGGGACACCGCGATTTTCTCCGACATGGCGCTGATCCAGGAACTCTACCAGCCGCAGATCGGCCTGATCCCGGTCGGCGACCGTTTCACCATGGATGGCGCGGCGGCGGCTTTGGCTGTGCGGCGCTATTTCGCCTTCAGCGACGTCCTGCCGATGCACTACGGCACTTTCCCGATCATCGACCAGACGCCGAAGGCTTTCGTCGAGGCCATGGAGGGATCTCTGACGAAAGTGCACGTCCCGGCCATCGGCGAGGCGGTTTCTTTTTGAGGGGGCGAAAATGAGCCGGATGAAATCCGCCCTTGCCGCGCTGTCGCTCTCGGCGTTGTTGACGCCTTTGGCCAGCGCTGAAGATGTGCCGCCGCCGATCCAGGCGCCGGGGCTGAGGCCTTTTCTCACCCTCCATGCCGAGGGCGCGCAGATTTACCAATGCAAGGCCGGGCCGGACGGCAAGCCGGCCTGGAGCTTTCGTGAGCCGATAGCGACCCTGCTGCGCGACGGCGTCAGCGTGGGGCAGCATTTCGCCGGTCCCAGCTGGCGGCTGGCCGACGGCAGTCTTGTTCAGGGCAAGGTCATCGGCAAGGGGCCAGGGGCGACGCCCGCCGACGCGGCCTGGCTAAAACTGGAGGTGACGGCGCATGAGGGGCAGGGGCTCCTCGGCGAAGCCGTCGTTATCCAGCGCCTCCATACGCAGGGCGGCGCTCTTGAGGGCGTCTGCGAGGCCGAGGGCGAGATTCGCGTCGTTCCCTATTCCGCCGATTATGTATTTTTGAAAAAGTGACCCTGCCGCGCGCCCGCCTGCGGAAAGATTGCGCCGGGGGGCGGCCTTCTGTATAGGCTGGCCACCTGTTCCATTCCAATTGAGGAAGCCTTCATGTCGGTCGATCTGGCGACGGTGCGGCGTATCGCCCATCTCGCGCGCATCAGCGTGAGCGAGGCGGAAGCGCCCTATCTGCAACAGGAAATCAACGCGATCCTCAACTTTGTCGAAGAGTTGAACGCCGTCGATGTCGAGGGAATCGAGCCGATGACCTCGGCGCTGCCGATGCGCATGAAAAAGCGCGCCGACGAAGTCACCGATGGCTTCATCACCGAGAAAGTGCTCGCCAATGCGCCCGCCCGCGAGGACGGCTTTTTCGTCGTGCCGAAAGTGATCGAATGAGCATGATCCCAAAAAGTGGTCGCCGGTTTTTGGACCAGATCATGCTCCACTAAGCCAGGTCATGCTCCACCAAGAATGTCCGCACGCCGCCCGAAATTTCACAGAGTTTTTCCCATGACCGACCTGACCCGCCTCACGCTCGCCGACGCGCGCAACAAACTCGCCGCCAAGGAATTTTCGGCGGTCGAACTGACGCAAAGTTTCATCGACGCGGTCTCAAAGGCGAAAAGCCTCAACGCCTTCATTGTCGAGACGCCGGAAAAAGCGCTGGCGCAGGCGAAGGCCAGCGACGAGAAAATCGCCAGGGGCGAGGCGGGCCCGCTGGAAGGCATTCCGCTGGGGATCAAGGATCTTTACGCCACCGAGGGCGTGCAGACGACCGCCGCCAGCCACATCCTCGAAGGCTTCATCCCGCCCTACGAATCCACCGTCACTTCCCATCTGTGGCGCGACGGCGCGACCATGCTCGGCAAACTCAATCTCGACGAATTCGCCATGGGATCGTCGAATGAAACCTCTTATTTCGGTCCGGTGGTCTCGCCCTGGCGTCGCAAGGATTCCGACGCCAAGATCGTGCCCGGCGGCTCTTCCGGCGGTTCGGCCGCGGCCGTCGCGGCGCGTCTGTGCCTCGGCGCCACGGCGACCGACACCGGCGGCTCGATCCGCCAGCCCGCCGCCTTCACCGGCACGGTCGGCATCAAGCCGACCTATGGCCGCTGCTCGCGCTGGGGCGTTGTCGCCTTCGCCTCGTCGCTCGACCAGGCCGGCCCCATCGCCAAGAACGTGCGCGATACGGCGATCCTGCTGCGCTCGATGGCCGGACACGATCCCAAGGACACCACCAGCGTCGATATGCCGGTGCCCGATTACGAGAAGGCCGTCGGCGCCTCGATCAAGGGCAAGGTCATCGGCATACCCCGGGAATATCGGCTCGACGGCATGTCGCCGGAAATCATCGCCTTGTGGGAGCAGGGGATCGCCTGGCTGCGTGAGGCGGGC
Organism: Rhodoblastus sp.; assembly: GCF_052145335.1. Taxonomy (GTDB): domain Bacteria; phylum Pseudomonadota; class Alphaproteobacteria; order Rhizobiales; family Beijerinckiaceae; genus Rhodoblastus. The sequence goes on along the minus strand of NZ_JBKQOU010000003.1, from coordinate 9,949 downwards.
GCCGAAATCCGCGACATTTCGCTGCCGCATACGCGCCATGCGCTGCCGGCCTATTACATCGTCGCCCCGGCCGAGGCCTCGTCCAATCTCGCGCGCTACGACGGCGTCCGCTACGGCCTGCGCAAGACCGGCAAGGACATTTCCGATCTCTACGAGAAAACCCGCGCCGAGGGTTTTGGCAAGGAAGTGCGCCGGCGCATCATGATCGGCACTTACGTGCTTTCCGCCGGCTATTACGACGCCTATTACCTGCGCGCGCAGAAAATCCGCACTCTGATCAAGCGCGATTTCGATCTCGCCTATGCGGACGGGGTGGACGCGATCCTGACGCCTGCGACGCCGTCGCCGGCTTTCGCGCTCGGCGAAAAAGGCTCCGCCGATCCGGTCGAAATGTATCTCAACGACGTGTTCACCGTCACCGTCAACATGGCCGGATTGCCGGGCCTCGTCGTTCCCGGCGGACTGTCGGCCGACGGCCTGCCGCTCGGCCTGCAGTTGATCGGGCGTCCGTTCGAGGAGGAGACTTTGTTCTCGCTCGGCCAGGCGCTGGAAGACGCGGCGCCGAAGATCGGCCTGCCCGAAAGCTGGTGGGGTTGACGCCCGCGAGGATCAAGTCATTTTTATTCGGTATTGGAGTTTGATCGAGCGATGAGCGAGACGGGCGACCAAGGTGGCGCTTCCATGGGCGGAGCGGCGTTGCAGCCGAATGCGGAAATGGCCGCCCTGCGCCTCAGGATCGACGCGCTCGACGAGGCGCTGGTGCAGATTCTTGCCGAGCGCCAGCGCCAGATCGAGCAGGCGGCGGCGATCAAGACGCGGATCGGCTGGCCGGCGCGCATCCCGCCGCGCGTAAACGAGGTTCTCGAACGCGTCGCCGCTGAGGCGGGGCGGAAAAATCTCGATGCGGATCTGGCGCGCAAGCTCTGGACCGCCATTATCGAATGGTCGATCGCCTATGAAGAGCGCCTGATGAAAAATTTGGGCGAAGAAATGGAACCACGATGAACACGCAAGTCCATCCCTCCAAATTGATCGCGGGCGCGACCGGCGACTGGGAAGTCGTCATCGGCCTGGAAATTCATGCCCAGGTGAGCAGCAAGTCGAAGCTGTTTTCCGGCGCCTCGACCGAATTCGGCGGCCCGCCGAACAGCCATGTCTCGCTGGTCGACGCGGCCATGCCGGGAATGCTGCCGGTGATCAACGAGGAATGCGTCGCCCAGGCGATCCGCACTGGCGTCGCGCTGAAGGCGCAGATCAATCTGCGCTCGGTGTTCGACCGCAAGAATTATTTCTATCCAGATCTGCCGCAGGGCTATCAGATCAGCCAGTACAAGCACCCGATCGTCGGCGAAGGCGTGGTCCTGGTCGATCTGTCGCCGACCGAACAGATTTCGGTGGGCATCGAACGCCTGCATCTCGAACAGGATGCGGGAAAATCGCTGCACGATCTCGGCGCCAACGATTCCCATGTCGATCTCAACCGCTCCGGCGTCGCGCTGATGGAAATCGTGTCGAAGCCCGACATGCGTTCGGCCGAGGAGGCGCGCTGCTACGTCACCAAGCTGCGCACCATCCTGCGCTATATCGGCGCCTGCGACGGCAACATGGAGCAGGGATCTTTGCGCGCCGACGTCAATGTTTCGGTGCGCAAGCCCGGCGATCCGCTGGGCACGCGCTGCGAGATCAAGAACGTCAATTCCATCCGCTTCATCGGCCACGCCATCGATGTCGAGGCGCGCCGCCAGATCGGCATCTTGGAAGACGGCGGCAAGATCGACCAGGAGACGCGGCTCTACGATCCGGCCAAGGGCGAGACCCGCTCGATGCGCTCCAAGGAAGAGGCGCACGACTATCGCTATTTCCCCGATCCCGACCTGCTGCCGCTGGAATTCGAACAGAGCTATGTCGATGAACTGGCGTCACATCTGCCGGAACTGCCGGACGAGAAGAAGGCGCGTTTCGTCACGCAATATGGCCTGTCGCCCTATGACGCCGGGGTGCTGGTGCTCGAGCGCGCTTCCGCCGATTATTTCGAGGAGGCGGCCAGGGGTCGCGACGCGAAACTCGTCGCCAACTGGGTGATCAACGAATTGTTCGGCCGCCTCAACAAGGAAGGCAAGAGCATCGAAACCTCGCCGGTTTCCGCAGTTCAGATCGGCGGCATTGTCGATCTCATCGCCAGCAACGTGATTTCGGGAAAACTCGCCAAGGACCTGTTCGAAATTGTCTGGAGCGAGGGCGGCGATCCGGCGCAGATCGTCGAATCGCGCGGCATGAAACAGATGACCGACACCAGCGCGATCGAGAAGGCGGTGGACGAGATCATCGCCGCCAATCCAGACAAGGTCGCGCAGGCGCAGGCCAAACCGACCATGCTCGGCTGGTTCGTCGGACAGGTGATGAAAGGGACTGGCGGCAAGGCCAATCCACAGGCGGTGAACGAAATCCTGAAGAGCAAACTCGGGATTTGATTCGCGCCTTTCGCGGCGTCAGTCGCATAGCCGACGTTTTTCAAGGACGCGCTCCCGCAATGGAGCGCGTTTTTTTAACCTTACTTGCGAAAATATTTTTTGAGCCTTTTGTGCGATGGCGCCTAGGCAGGTAGGGGTCAGACGAATTTTTCGCGCAAGGCGGTCGAGGATTTTTTCGCGTCTTGATTGAAGAAAGAAAGGCGCCGTCCGGAGCCTCGTTTTTTGTCGCTCCGCGATGGCAAAAGCCATTGCCGCCGGCCGCCGCAGCACGGGCGATAATTTTATATATATAATTGATATAAAGTGAATTTTAACGTCCCTTCGTCCGTTTTGCGGCGAAGGAAAAAGCGATCGCGCGGTCGCACGGAAAACGCCGAAAACAAGCCGAACCCCAAGTGTTTTTCGATCGTCTTATGCTGGCGCTGAAAGCAACTTTGTCGGGCCAAAGCTGTTTTGCGTCGACGGGGCGCCTCGCGCGAGGCGTGGATTCGGCGTGTGCGATCGATGTTTTGGCCGATGCAAGACACGAGCGGCGACGATGCGCTCTCTTGCAAGAGTTATGAACAGGATTACGCTATTCGCGCCAATTACCGGCATCGAACGCGCCGGCCACGAAAAGGGGAAAGAAATGGCGCACGCATCGAGCAAGAAAAAATCCGCCACGGCGAAAAAATCGGCGAAGAAAGCCGACGACGAGGCAGTGGAAAAGAAGCCGCGCGCCGCCAAGTCAAAGGCAGCGAGTTCGAAGGCAGAGGGTTCAAAGGCTTCGAGGAAGACCGCCCCCGCAAAGTCGGCGGCGAAGAAGGAAGCGGCGCCCAAGAAAGCGGCCGCGAAGAAATCTGTCGAGAAGAAATCCACGAAGTCGGCCGAGACGAAGAAGCCCGCCGCCAGGAAGAGCGTCGCGAAGGCTCCTGTCGCAAAGGCCGCAGCCAAGAAGACCGCGGGCAAAAAAGGCGATACCAAAGCCGTCGCCGCGAAAAAGCCGGCCGCCAGGACCGCCGCGAAAAAATCCGAGCCGAAAAATGCAGTAGCGAAAAAGGTGGCGGCCAAAAAGCCTGCCGCCAAGAAGACTGTTGAAAAGAAGGGCGCGACGAAATCCGTCGCCGCCAAAAAACCTGCGGCCAAATCCGCGGCGAAGAAATCCGCGGAGAAAAAGACCGCCGCGAAAAAGCCGGCTGAGAAAAAAGCTGTCGCGAAAAAGACGGTCGCCAAGAAGCCTGCGGCGAAATCGAAAACCGTCGCTGCGCAAAATGCGCGCACGAAGGCGGGCGCGGGCAAGGCCAAAGCGCCGGTGGGCAAGGCCAAGGCGCCGGCGGGAAAGGTCAAGTCGGGCGTCGCGAAATCGACGGCGAAATCCGCGACAGCCAAATCCACCGCCAAGCCTGCGGCCAAAACCGGCGCCAAACGCAAGCCTGCGGTCAAGACCGCAGCCGAACCCGTCAAGCCTGCGGCCAAAACTTCGGCGCGCACCGCCGCCGCATCGCGCCGCGTGACCAAAAAGGTCGCGGTCCCGGTCGCCGCGCCGCCTGTCGCGGTGGAAAAACCGAAGGTCAAGCGCAAGGTTGTGCGCAAGCCGAAAGTCGAAACCGTCGCTGCCGAGGGGCCGGCCGCCGCGCCGGAAGCGACTTCGCCCGATACGCCCGGTCCGACCGAAGGGCAAAGCTGAGCGGGGAAGATCCCCGTTCAGCTGTTGATCCGGCGCGCCCTTCGGCGCGCCGCGTAATCTTGCGTTTCGATCAACGCGTCAGGCATTTCTCTGCGAAGCTGCGCCAGACCAGTCCGGCGGCTTTGCCGGCCATCTTCAGTTTGCGCCATTCGTCGCCGCATTGATGCATTTTTTCGCGCGTGGCTGGCGGCAGGTTATAGGGCTGCAATTTGTTGGGGTCGACATCGGCCGGTTGGCGCCCTGTCGGCGCGGGCGGCTGGGAGGGTTGCTGCGTCGCCGGCTCGACGGGAGGTATTTGCGGAGCGGTCTTGGCGGTGATCGGCGCGCTGAATTCCGGGGGACGGATCGGCGGCAGCGGCGCGCCATTCGCGGCCCCCGCCACAGCCAGCAGGGCGCATGAAGCCAGAGACCTTGCCTGAGATCGCTTCAGCGCGTATCGCGGGGAGCAAAAAAGGCCGAAACCGGCGCGCATAAAGTCGCCTCGCAAAAAACTCGGCCTGAAAACCCGCGGAGCCCTGGATATCGCCATGCGCCCTGGGAGGGAGCCTGGCGGAGACGGAGGGATTCGAACCCTCGATAGGGCTTTACAACCCTATAACGGTTTAGCAAACCGCCGCCTTCAGCCTCTCGGCCACGTCTCCGGCTCGGCGTCCCGCCGCGGCGCAAAGCCGCAGCGAACCGCGTGGCGCAGACATATGCCCGACCCGCGACGGATTGGCAAGCTTTTCGCGGCGAATGCCACAGGCCTTCGGGGGACTATTTTCATCCTGGGTCAAGTATAGAGCCGGGGGACTATAATCGCGGTGGCGCCGGGGGAAGGGCGCGGCTAAGCTCGGCGCCGCGACGGCGGCCGCAGGCAATTTCGCAGGGGAACTTGATGTGTCAGCCCAGGAAATGGTGGATTGGTCTTTTGCCTCTGTTGGCGCTCTGGCTCTTGCTGAACCGGGCGGAGACGAATCGCATCGAGAGGGAACTGGCCGGACTCGCCGACACAGCGCTGGCGCAAGTGGCGGGCGAACCCGGTTTTTCTGTCGCCGCCGGACGCGATGTCAGCCTCAATGGCTGGGTTTTCGACGAAGCTACGCGTGCTGCCGCCCTGGCTGCGGCGGCCTCGGCGCCTGGCGTTCGGCGGGTCGAGGATGGATTGAGCGAGCCGCCGGCGGAAAATCCCTATCTCTGGCGCGCCTCGCGTGACGGCGATGTGGTGATCCTTTCCGGCGCCACGCCCTCGCCGGACGCGCGCGCGTCCATTGCCGAGGCCGCTCGGGAGGCGCTCCCACGGGCGCGAATCATCGACCAGACGAGCTATTTCTCCGGCGCGCCGAAAAATTTCCCCGCCCTGGCGCAAGCCGCCCTGCTGGTCCTGGCCCATCTTTCCGCGGGCGAGGCGCAACTGCGCGACGGCCAGCTGTCCTTGTCCGGCCACGCGGCGAACATCGAAGAACATCTGGCGGCGCTCGCGCAGGCGCGTCAATTGCCGGACGGAATGGGACTGGCCAAGGCGGAGCTATTGCCGCCCGAGACGGCGACATTCTCCTTTGTCGCGGAGAACGACGGCAAGTCGCTCAGTCTCGAAGGCTACATAGGCTCCGAGGCCGAGCGCTCCGGCCTGCTGGCCGAGGCCAGGAAGCTGTTTCCCGATCTGGCTTTGAACGACCAATTGAAAATCTTTTCGGGGGCGCCGGCCAGATCCGCGGTCACGGCGGCCTATGCCCTGCGCGCCTTGGCGCAGTTGAAAAGCGGCGCGGTTACGCTGCAGGGCGATGTGGCCAGTCTTGCGGGACAGGCGCGGGCTGGCATGGACGCCTTGTCGGTCGCCGAGGCCATCGGAGTGGCGCCAGGCATGACGCTCGACGCCAAGGCGGTGACGCCAGGGGATGCGCCAGCCGACGTCATGGCGGCCGAAAAGACGGAAACGGCGCTGATCCTGACCGGCTTTTACGGCGACGACGACACGCATGAAAAAGTCCTCGCCACGGCCAGGGAGAAATTCGCCGGCCTCGCGGTGACGGACAACATGCGGCGCGGCGCGCGGGCGCCGAAAGCCTACCTGACGGCGGCGCTCGACGGGCTGGAGCAATTGGCGCGGCTGCATGTCGGCAAATTCACCCTCCGCGACCGCGCGGCCTCGCTGAGCGGCGACGCGGGCAGGGCGGAATTGGCCGAAGAGGTCAAGACCGGTTTTATCGCCGCCATGCCCGAGGGCTATTCGGTCGAGACCGGCGTTACCGGCGCCGCGCGCGAAACGCCGCCGCCCGCGCCGGCCGCCGTGGTCGCTCCGGTCGCCGCGCCCGACGGGCAGGCCTGCCAGAAAAAATTGACGGATGTGGTTCGCGCGACGCCGATCCGGTTCGATTATCGCCGCGCCGAACTCAAGCGGGAGGCGTCCGCCGTCGTCGAAGCTTTAGCCGCCGCCGCCAGTCAATGCCCGGCGGTCGCCTTCGAGGTCGCCGGACATAGCGACGATTTTATCCACGATTGGCGCAACCTCAACCTGTCGCGCCGGCGCGCCGAGGCGGTCGCCGCCGCTCTGGTCGCCGCCGGGATCGACCCGCATCGTCTGACGCCGGTGGACCGGCTTTCCGAGCGGGCGAAAAACGATGGCGTCGAATTCAACACGAAGTAAGGGCGGCTCGAATGCTCTATCTCTTGCAGGCGCTGTCCACCTGGTCGATTGCGGCTTTAAGTATTGGCCTGTTCTTAGGCTTTCTCTCCTGGAAGGCGGCGACGGAGGGAGAACGGCCCGTTTCCAGCCGAAGCGGCGCCCTGCTGTTCTTGTTTCCGGTCATCGTCGGCGCCGTCGTCGCCTGGATGCGCTGGCTGCCGGGCCGTTATGGCCTCTGGCTGGAAACCGGGCTCTTGCTGGTGGTCTCCTATTTCATCGGCTGCGCGCTCGGCTGCCTGTTGCGCCGGCTGCTCAGCGGCGGTTCGGCGGCGCGAAAAGCGGCGCCAGCCGCTGCGGCGGAAGAAATCGAACCTTCGACTGCCGGCGCCGAGGCTTCGCCTGCGGCGGAGGCTGTCGCTCCCGAATTGACCAGCGCCGTCGATGATTTGACGCGACAGGCGGAGGCTCTCGCGGCGGCGACGCCGGCCGCGCTCGCAGCTTCCGAGGCGGCGCAGGAAATCCTTGCGGATAGAGCGGGGACGGAACCTTCGTCGTCCCCGGAGCCGCCGACTTCATCGCCGCAGGCTGAAGCGCCCCTGCCGGAACCGGCGGCGGATGGGGACAATCTTCGTCTGATCCAGGGCGTCAATGAGCAAATCGCCCGTGAGTTGCGCAAACTGGGCGTCCGCCGCTTCGGCCAGATCGCCGCCTGGACTCCGGAGCAACAGCAAGGGATCGGCGAAAAAATTCGCCAGTGCGGGCCGCTTGCCCGTCTTTATTGGGTCGCCCAGGCGCGTTTGCTGGCGGGCGGCGTCGAAACCGAGTTTTCGCGCGCCGTGCGCCGGGGCGCGGCGCATCGCGAAATCATGGAGGAGCCGCTCGACGAGGCCGCCGCCGGGATTTTGCTGCCCGCTTTGCCGCAGGTCATAACGCCGCACGGCAATGATGAGATTTACGCCGGCGAGCGGCCGCTGTCGCTGTTGCAGCCGCCCTATGGCGAAAAGGACGAACTCGCGCGCATCTCGGGGATAGATCGAGAGATCGCGGAGCGGCTGGAAGCTTTGGGCGTCTGGACCTATGCCCAGATCGCGCGCTGGTCGCAGGAGAACGCCCGCTGGATCGGCTCCTATCTCGCTTTCCCCGGCAGGGTCGAAGCCGAAAACTGGGTTGTTCAGGCGCGCGAACTGGCCGAAGCCAGGAACGCTTGTGCCGACGACAGCACTTCCGCTTGAGCTTTAGTCGCATTTTGCCAACGGCGGCGACCGCGCGTGCATATTTTTGCAATTTGAGCAAAATTATGTGTGTGAATCCTTGGGCGTGGCGAAATTCGGCTTTTAACGATCAAGTCGAATGCTATTCTTGGATCAGTGATTCTCAAGCCTCTCAGGCGCTGATTCCGGGCGAATGCCCGGCGCAGCGCAGGCCGTGTCAGCGTTTTAATTTCAGGAGCCAATTCATTGGGCGCCAAGGAACATTCGGGAATAGAGCCGGGCCATGGCCTCGATTTCGTCGCGGATCCCGTCGCGGAAATCATCGAAGTCCGAGGCCGGGTCAAATGGTTCGACATGGCAAAGGGCTTTGGTTTCATCGTGCCCGATAACGGCCTCGCCGATGTTCTGCTTCACGTCACGGTATTGCGGCGCGACGGTTACCAGGCGGCGCCCGAGGGCTCGGAGATCGTCTGCCAGGCGCAGAACCGACCGCGCGGCCTGCAGGTGTTCCGCATCCTGTCGATGGATGAATCGACGGCGGTTCATCCGGCGCAGTTGCCGATGGCGCGCACCCATCACGTGGTCGAATCGGTCGGCGGCTTCGAGATTGTCGTGGTGAAATGGTTCAATCGCGTCAAGGGATTTGGTTTCCTGACGCGAGGCGAGGGCACCGAGGACATTTTCATTCACATGGAAACCTTGCGCCGCTTTGGCATCGCCGATCTCAAGCCGGGCGATTCGCTGCTGGCGCGGTTCGGTCCCGGCGGCAAGGGCTTGATGGCGGCGGAAGTGCGGCCGCTGGAAACGAGGCTGCCAAGCGCCCATTGACATGGGTGAATCTGGCGACCGTCACGGCTGCGACAAATTCCCGGGTTAGTCCGGAAACGGCCATTGCGGCGTCAAGCTGGGGCGATCGTGCCTGACGCCCGGCGTAGAGTTGGCGCCAGGAGTGCACATGATGCGTTTTTCGACTGTCCCGGGCCTTCGCGCCTGCGCTTTTGCTTTGCTCCTGCTGGCCGGACCCTCCGGCATTTCGCGCGCCTGGGCGCTCGAAGCCGGCGACGCCGCATCTCTCGAAACACTCACATTGGTGACCGACGCCAAGGGCGCGCATCCAGCCGACCACGTCTTGCAGGTCGAGGTGATGCGCGACGAAGCCGGCCGCGAGCAGGGGTTGATGAACCGGCGCTACCTGCCGGCCGATCGCGGCATGCTGTTCGAATTCGGCATGGAGCAGCCCGTGCTGATGTGGATGAAGAACACCTATATTCCGCTCGACATGATCTTCATCTCGCGCGCCGGGGTGATCACCCATATTGCCGAAAACGCCGAACCCCTGTCGGAAGCGATCATTTCCTCGGAGGGCCCGACCTATGCCGTGCTCGAGGTCAACGGCGGCCTGTCCCGGAAGATCGGGCTGAAAAAAGGCGATCTCGTGCGTCATTCCGCCTTTGCGCGCTAAGCTGCGCATCTTGTCGGCAAGCGCCGCGCGTGATAGCCAGACGCTGTAGCGCTGTTCGGGGTATAGCGCAGCCTGGTAGCGCGGAAGTTTTGGGTACTTCAGGTCGCAGGTTCGAATCCTGCTGCCCCGACCACTCGCCTTTTCCGGCGTACAAGAATTGGGAACGATCATGACGGCTCGCATTTATCGCCCCGCAAAAACCGCCACTCAATCGGGCGTCGCCAATTCCCGGCTGTGGCGGCTGGAATATCTGCCGGAATCGCCGCGCAGCATCGAGCCGCTGATGGGTTGGACCGCTTCGAGCGACATGAAAAGCCAGATCAAGCTGACCTTCCAGACCAAGGAAGAAGCGGTGGCCTATGCCGAGCGCAACGCCATTCCCTATCGCATCGAAGAGCCGAAAGCGGCCAAACGGCAGATCACGACCTATTCCGACAATTTCAAGAACAGCCGCCTGACGCCCTGGACGCACTGAACCGCGCCTCGGCCAGCGCTGATCTAGGGCATTTTCACGTTTCGCGGAAACGTGAAAAT
>NZ_JBKQOU010000002.1:0-8656 GCF_052145335.1 Rhodoblastus sp. | reverse complement strand
TGAAAATCGCTGAATTCATCAAGGCGCATACGGCTGAAGACGATACAGTCATATGGTACGGCTTCGACTGGTCGAGTGAAGTCGCCTTCTATTCGCAGCGCAAGTCACTGACCGTCCCGGCGTGGCCGTGGAAGAATTTTGAAATCGATGCGATCGAGCACCGCGAACGCTTTCTCGATCGGGAGCCGGCCGCCATTGTGGTTTGCAAGAGCCCCAACACGGAGCATGTGCTTTCAGCCGTGCGTGCGAAATATCCCGCCGCCGCGGTCGAGACTATCAACAACTGCCCGGTTTTTTTGATTGGCGCGCCAACTTCTGTCCGCGATCAAAGGCAATGACGCGGAGCAAGGCGTTTTTTATCCACGTACGCCGCAAACAATGCGAGTTATGACAGTCATTTCGCAGCAAGTCGGAACGCTCTCGGTATCAAATACCGTCTCTGAGAAAGTGATGCCCGTCGCTCGGCAGGTCCGAGGATGTGGTAAGAAAGCGATAAAATGGAGGTGTCATGCCGGCAACGCTTTCTGATGGAGCCTCTGGCAAGTCGCCGGCCAGGTTCGAATTGCCGCTGGTGGTGGACCTTGACGGCACGTTGCTTGTAACGGACAGCTATTCCGAAACATTCGTTTCGGCGCTCTTCAATCGCCCTTTGGTCGCCATTCAAGCAATCGCGAAGCTGATTTTTCGTGGCAAGGCGGCCTCCAAGCAGGTTCTTGCTGAAGGGACGGATCTCGATCTCGAGACTTTGCCCCTGCGAAAAGAACTTGTCGATTTTCTTCGCGATGAGGAAGCGCGCGGACGGTCTGTCAATTTGGCCACGGCGGCTGATCGCAACATCGCGGAAGCGGTGGCCGCGCGGCTGGGCCTGTTCAGTTCCGTCCACGCGAGCGAAAACGACCATAATCTCAAGGGGGCGCGGAAGGCGGAACGATTGAAGACGGTCTTTCCGCAGGGCTTTGTCTATGCGGGCGACTGCCGAGCGGATTTTCCGATCTGGAAGCAAGCTGCCGGCGCGATTGTGGTGTCCTCCGACAAAAAATTATTGGGCGAGGTCTCTGCGAGCGGAGTCCCGATCGAACGCGTTTTTGATGCGCCGCCTAGCGGCTTTCGCCCCTGGCTCAAGGCTGCGCGACCGCATCAGTGGGCAAAGAACATCCTGGTCATGGTCCCGATCCTGCTGGGTTTGCGGAACTTGAGCGTCAGCGGCGCTCTGTCTGCGTTTGTCGCGATGATGATCCTCTGCGTTCTCGCGTCCTTGACCTATATGCTCAACGACATTGTCGACCTTTCGGCGGATCGCCTGCACTGGTCCAAATCCAGACGCCCCTTCGCTTCCGGCGTTCTACCGGTGGAGTATGGCCTGGTCGCCGCAGGTTTGGGAATTCCGATGTTGCTAGGGCTGGGATTTTGGATGTCGCCCGGGATCGGCTTGGTGCTCTTGGCTTATCTGCTGCTGACACTGGCCTATTCCTTGCGCCTTAAGCGCGTGCCCATACTGGATGTCACCATTCTTGCGACATTGTTCACATTGCGCCTGGCGTTGGGCGTCGTCGCCGCCGGTCAGGAATGGTCGGTATGGCTGCTCAGTTTCTCGATGTTCTTTTTCTTCTCGCTGGCGATTGCCAAACGCCATACCGAACTCCTGCGCGCAGCCGCATCCGGCGCCGGCCATTCCGAGAGCGGCATAGTGTATGGCCGCGGCTATCACATCGAAGACAATGATGTCACCCTCGTCTATGGCGCGGGTGCCTCAATCGCTTCGATTGTCATCCTGGTGCTTTATTTGACGGAGGAAGTTTTATCCCGCCCCTTGTTCGAACATCCGCAATATTTGTGGTTTGAGCCATTGGCGGTCTTCCTTTGGACCGCACGCGTCTGGTTGTTGTCGCATCGCGGGCAGATGACCGACGATCCCTTGCTTTTCGCTTTGAAGGATCGCACAAGCTTGGCTATCGGGCTTGCCGTCGCCATCTCGTTAGGTCTGGCGTTAATTTGATGATCTCGTTTCAGCCTTGCTCTGAGCTTCTTTCCTGGGGACGCATTCTGCGCGCTCCCTGTAATCTCGCCCATCCTCGTTTTAGGGACGATCTGCCCGGCCTTGTCGAAGAACAGCGAGAAAACAGCCTCCTGGCGGTGGGTTTGGGGCGATCCTATGGTGACAGCGGGTTGAATTGCGGCGGAAATGTCATCGCCATGCGCGGTCTAGATCGCGTGACTGCGTTCGACGCCGATGCCGGCGTCATCCGCGCCGACGCGGGCCTGTCACTGGATCAACTCATCCGAATTTGCGTCCCCCACGGCTTGTTTCCGCCAGTAGCGCCAGGTACGCGCTTTGTAACGTTAGGCGGCATGGTCGCCAATGACGTTCATGGCAAAAATCATCATCGAGCAGGAACTTTCGGCAGCCACGTCCGCTGGCTGCGCTTGCGCCGCACCGATGGCTCCATCCACGATCTTTGCCCGGACGACAAAAGCGGTCTTTTTGCCGCGACCATCGGCGGGCTGGGCCTTACTGGCGTTATCGAACAGGTGGAAATTCAGCTCAAGAAGGCTGGAGCTTATCTCGAATCTGAAAATATCGCATTCGATAATTTAGCGGATTTCTTCCAGCTTGCGCTTGAGTTCTCGGCTAATCATGAATACACGGTGGCATGGGTCGACTGCGCCAACAGCAAGGGACGGGGTGTTTTTTCGTGCGCCAATCAGGCGTCCAATCCCCGTCGCACCTTACACGGCAAAAAAGGCGTCAGGTTTCCCGTCGAGGCACCGTCCTTCGCCCTCAATTCCATGACGCTCAAGGCATTCAATGCATTGTATTTCAACGCCCTGAGAATGACGGCGCACCGACAGATCGTTCATTACGCCCCATTCTTCTTTCCGCTCGACGCCATCCTGAACTGGAACAGGCTCTATGGCAGGAGGGGCATGTACCAGTATCAATGCGCCCTCCCCACCGAACACGCGCAGGACGCTGTTGCGGAAATGCTGGTTCAGATCGCCAAGAGCGGGCTGGGGTCGTTTCTCGCCGTGCTCAAGACCTTCGGCGACAAGCCTTCGCCGGGCCTCCTTTCTTTTCCCCTGCCAGGAGCAACCCTGGCGCTTGATTTTCAGAACCACGGAGACGTGACGTTAGCCTTGATGAAACGCCTTGACACGATAGTCGCCGAGGCGCGTGGGCGGCTTTATCCGGCCAAGGATGGCCGGATCGGGTCCGAGCTTTTCGCTTCAGGCTACCCTGAACTCTCGACCTTTGCCGCCCATGTCGACCCCGGCATGTCGTCCACTTTTTGGAGACGCGTTCATCCATGAACCCTCGCCATATCATCATTTTAGGCGCGACCTCGGCGATTGCCGAGGCCGTCGCGCGAATCTACGCGGCCGAAGGCGCGCGTGTGGTTCTGGCCGGTCGCAACGCCGGCCATTTGCAGCAGATCGCCACCGACCTTTCGGCAAGAGGCGCCGTCGCCGCCGAAGTCGAGGTGCTGGATCTCGCGCAACCGGTCGATGCGCGGGCGCAGCTTGCCGCCATGGCTGAACGCGTCGGCGGCGTGGACGACATCCTCATTTTCTATGGCGTCCTAGGAAACGTGAAGGACGCGGAAGACGATCTTGCCGAGGCCCGCGCGGTTCTGGCGACCAATTTCACCTCCGCTGCTGAATGGAGTTTGGCCGCTGCCAGAATTCTGGAAGCCCAGAACAGGGGATCGCTCATTGTTGTTGGTTCGGTTGCGGGCGATCGGGGGCGTCAGTCCAATTATGTTTACGGCGCCGCCAAAGGCGGGCTGGGCATTCTTATTCAGGGCATAGCCCACCGGCTTGCAAATCGTGGCAGCACGGCGCGAGCCGTTCTGGTCAAGCCAGGGTTCGTGGACACGCCGATGACGGCGGACATCAAAAAAGGCGGCCCCTTGTGGGCCAGCCCTGAAACGGTCGCCGCGATCATCCGCCGCGCTGCGGACAAAGGCGGCCCGATCATCTACGCGCCCTGGTTCTGGCGCTTCATTCTCTTGGTCATCCGCGTCCTTCCGGCGCCCATCTTTAACAAGCTAGCGATTTGATTTCCTCATGAAGACAATCATCATCACTGGCGCGGCGGGCTTGGTCGGCCAAAACCTCGTCCCCCGGCTCAAGGAGCGCGGTTATCGCATCGTCGGAATAGACAAACATCCCGCTAACACCGCTCGCCTCCGGGAATTGCATCCCGACATCGAGGTGATCGAGGCTGATTTGAGCGTCGCTGGCCCGTGGATGCAGGCCTTCGCCGGGGCCGAGGCCGTCGTCATCAATCAGGCGCAGATCGGCGGACTTGATCGCGCCGAGTTTGTCGCCAACAACATTACCGCGACCGAGCGCATCGTCGACGCGATTCGTGCGCATCAGGTTCCTTATTTTGTTCACATCTCCTCTTCGGTGGTGAATTCGGAGGCACAGGATTTTTACGTCGAGACCAAGACGGCACAGGAACGCTTCATCGACACGGTGACGGAAATTCCCCATATTGTGTTACGGCCGACGCTGATGTTTGGCTGGTTCGATCGCAAGCATTTGGGCTGGCTGCGGCGGTTCATGGACAAGACGCCGGTTTTTCCCGTCCCCGGTTCGGGTGAGTTTCGCCGGCAGCCTCTCTACGCCGGCGATTTCGCATCCATCATTGTCGCCTCGATCGAGACCAGCATCGAAGGAACCTTCGATATCAGTGGGCGCACTGAGATCAATTACATAGACATTATTCGTCTTATCAAGCAGACAGCCAACGCAAAGGCGCATATCGTAAATATTCCCTATAATTTTTTTTATGTATTGCTTTGGCTTTATTCGAAGTTCGACAGCAATCCGCCTTTCACGGTCAACCAGTTGCAGGCGCTGGTTATTCCCGAGGTCTTTCCGGTGATCGACTGGCCAGGTATTTTCGGCGTCGTGGAAACTCCTTTGCGGCGGGCTTTCGAGGAAACCTATCTTGATCCACGCTATGGCAAAATCGTGCTGGATTTCTAGGAGCTAACCCCTTGGTGAAAACTGTCGTCATCGGCGCCGGCGCCATGGGATTGGCCGCCGCGCATTATGCCTTGAATTTGGGCCATGAGGTCGATCTTGTCGAAGCCGACGCCGTTCCGGGCGGCATGGCTGCGCATTTTGATTTCGGCGGCCTCTCGATCGAGCGATTCTATCATTTTGTCTGCAAACCGGACGCGCCGACCTTCGCCCTGATGGCGGAACTCGGGATTGCCGATAAAATGCGATGGCGACCGACATCCATGGCTTATTTTGCAGGCGGCGCGCTGCACAAATGGGGCGACCCCATTTCGCTGCTGACGACCAGCTTGCTCAATCCGCTGGAAAAGCTGCGCTACGGCCTGCAGATGTTTTTGACCACACGGCGCAGGTCATTCGACGGCCTAGAAAGGGTCTCCGCCAAGAACTGGATCGAAAACGGCTCGGGTAAAGGCGTCTATGACAAGCTTTGGCGCCGGCTCATGGAGCTGAAGTTCTACCAATATGCGGACAATGTTTCCGCCGCATGGATTGCAACGCGCGTTCGTCGCGTGGGGAAGTCTCGCCAATCCTTGTTCCAGGAGGAACTCGGCTACATCGAAGGCGGATCTCAGACGCTCGTGGACGCGCTGGTGCGCTCCATCGAAAGCAGAGGCGGGCGCATTCATCTTTCCACACCAGCTGAGAAAGTGGATACGGAGAATGGGAAATTGCGCGGCGTGACCGCCGGCGGACGTTTTTTTCCGGCAGATGCCGTTATTTCGACGATTCCGACTCCCTTGGTGTCGCGACTTGTGCCCGACCTGGACGAAGCTTCGAAAGCCGCCTATGACGCCATCCGCAATATTGGCGTTATCTGCGTCGTCCACAAACTCAAACGGCCGGTCAGCCCTCATTTCTGGATCAATATCATGGACCCTGGCATAGGGATTCCCGGGCTGATCGAGTTTTCGAACCTTCGGCCAGTCGACGGGACGATCGTTTACACGCCCTATTACATGCCGATCGACAACCCGAAATGGGCGATGTCGGATGCGGCCTTGATGGATGAGAGCTTCAACTATCTTAAGATGGTCAATCCAGAACTGACCGATGCGGACCGCATCGATTCCAGCCTTGGACGGCTGCGTTACGCCCAGCCCCTGTGTGAGCCTGGCTTCGCCGCCAAAATCCCTCTCGTACGAACGCCCATCGAAGGTCTGTTTGTCGCCGACACCAGTTTCTATTACCCGGAAGACAGAGGCATATCCGAAGGCACACGCTTGGCGAGGGAAATGGCCATGGCGATTGGAACAGATCATCAAATCCGGCGCGAGCCGATTTTCGCATGAAATCAAGCACCAGACTGGTTACCCGATAAGAAGTTGGAGCCTCCGCCAACGCCGGGGTCTTGCAGGAGCAATCATGATGTCCACGGAATTCATCCGCTTTCTGCTGACCGGCGGCGTAGCGGCGGCGGTCAATCTCGGCAGCCGCTATTTTTTCAATAACTTCATCGGGTTCGAGATCGCCGTGGTCGTCGCCTATATCCTTGGCATGATTACGGCGTATGTGTTGGCGCGTCTCTTCGTGTTTCAGACGTCCGGCCGCTCGATGCCGTCGGAATTCAAGCGCTTCGCGATCGTGAATGTTTTCTCGCTCGGCCTCGTCTGGACGATCAGTGTCGTCTTGGCCGTCTACCTTTTTCCCGCGATGGGATTCAGCTGGCACACCAAGGATGTTGCTCATTTCATCGGCGTCACGGCCCCAGCTGCGGCGAGCTATGTTGGTCATCGCGCGTATACGTTCAAGAGTGTCCAGGCGTGAAAGTAGGCCGCGCAATCGGGAGTCTTTTGGCGCTCACGCTAGCCGTTCGGCGATGCCGCCATGACGTGAACAAGCGCCCTGGGAGTGTTCCGCGTGGCTGTAGGAGCTGGTCTGCCCCCTGAAAAATGGTCCTCCCTGAAGTATGGTTTTCGAACCGGACGGAGGACAGAAGGATGGCAGGAAAGAGACACAAGCCAGAAGAGATCGTTGCCAAGCTTCGTCAAATCGACGTGCTGATTTCGCAGGGCCGATCGGCGGCGGAATCGATCCGATCGATAGGCGTGACAGAGGTCACATATTATCGCTGGCGGTCGGAATTCGGGGGGCTGAAGGGTGTTCAGGTCAAGCGGCTAAAGGAGCTTGAGGCGGAGAACGCGCGGCTGCGGCGCGCCGTTTCGGACCTGACGCTGGATAAGCTGATCCTGGCTGAGGCCGCCAAGGAAAACTTCTAAGCCCCGCCCGCCGCCGCGCCTGTGTGGAGCATGTGAAATCGGAACTCGGCGTGCCCGAAAGACGGGCGTGCCGGGTCTTGGGGCAGCATCGTTCCACGCAGCGCAAGACGCCGACGACGCCCGACGATGAGGCGGCCCTGCGGGCCGACATCATCGCGCTCGCCACCCAATACGGCCGCTATGGCTACCGCCGCATCGCGGCGCTGCTGGAGCGGGCTGGCTGGGCGGTGAACATCAAGCGGGTCGAACGAATCTGGCGGCAGGAGGGGCTGAAGGTCCCGAGTAAACAGCCGAAGAAAAGCCGGCTCTGGCTGAACGACGGCTCCTGCGTCCGGCTGCGGCCGGAGCGTCCCAACCATGTCTGGTCCTACGACTTCGTGGAGGACCGCACGCACAAGGGGCGGAAATACCGCATGCTCAACATCATTGATGAGTTCACCCGCGAATGCTTGGCCATGCGCGTGGATCGGCGGCTCAACTCGACCGACGTCGTCGACGCGCTCACGGATCTGTTCATTTTGCGTGGCGTTCTGGCGCACATCCGTTCCGATAATGGCCCCGAGTTCATCGCCAAGGCCGTTCGCAAATGGATCGCCGCCGTGGGGGCGCAGACCGCCTATATCGCGCCGGGCAGCCCCTGGGAGAACGGCTATTGCGAGAGCTTCAACTCCAAGCTCCGCGACGAACTTCTCAATGGCGAGATTTTCTACACGCTCAAGGAGGCGCGAACCGTGATCGAAAGCTGGCGGCGCCATTATAACGCTGTCAGGCCGCATTCGGCTCTGGGCTACAAACCGCCTGCTCCGGAAGTCGCGCTATGGCCGGCTGCGCAATCCGGACCAGCTTCGCCGGCCCCCCCAACAGTGGCGCCGCGCCCGATCGTGAATTAAAGTTCAACTCGGACCACCTAATGGGGCCGGCCACCTTCCCTTCACCCGCTCCAATTTAATTTGCTTGAGGTTCTAAGGTTTTTGGACGTAGGAGCGGAGACCAGAATGGGTTTCAAAGCGCCGGAAAGCAAGGGTTTCAAGGGCATCGAGTAATTGCGGGAAAAGTTTAAAAACCGGAGGAAGTTCTCCAAGCTGAATACGAGGGTTCGATTCCCTTCACCCGCTCCAGTTCGTATTTTTTTATCAAGGCGCCGAGCAGCAAGAAATGCATGGCTTGGTTGAAGATCGGTTGATTCACGCTAGAAACCGCGTGACCTGTATTCCAAAAAAACCGTCGGTTGAGTACGGGATGTTGGGCATGACGCCGTGCTCCTTAACGCTTCTGCGGATCGAATTTGCATCGTAGCCTTTTTCGGCATGGGCCCAGACGCCCTTGGCGGCCCAACGTAGATGGCGATTGTAAAGCGTTTTTCTTGGTCCGTACTCGAATGGCGCGTCGGACCAGCGGCCACCCGT
>NZ_JBKQOU010000001.1:0-3010 GCF_052145335.1 Rhodoblastus sp. | reverse complement strand
CGTGAAACGACTGCTTCATGAGTCGCTTGCTGGCTTGCAGCGCGCGCGGGCCGGCTTCGCCGCCGGACTTGTTCGATGGTGGTTATCCGAGAACTGTTGCGAGCCGGCTATTTGTCGAACCGCGCCGCCTCGGTGACCAGACGCGAGCTGCGCTGCCCGGTGAAATAGCTCCACAACCATTGGCGCTGGACGCGAAGCCGGTTTTGCAACTGGGGCAGAAAGAGCAAGTGAATAAAAGCCCAGGCGAACCAGGCCGTGACTCCCGCCAGTCTTATTCGGCCCGATTCCATGATGGCGAAATTCTTGCCGACGACGGCCATGTTGCCCTTGTCGAAGTACCGAAACGGGCCAAGCGGTTTTCGACCGCTGAGCTCTCTCGAGATCAATCGTCCGACATAGCGGCCTTGCTGGATTGCGACCTGCGCCACGCCCGGCAACGGCTTGCCGTTTTGCGTCAGCGTCGCCGTATCGCCGACCACGAATACATTCGGAATATCCGGAACGCTCAGGAACGGGCCGACGCAGGCTCGCCCCGCACGGTCGGTCGCGACGCCCAGCATCTTCACGAGGGGCGAGGGCGAAACGCACGCGGTCCACAAGACGGCGCCGCACGGGATCAGCTTTCCGCCAACGGTGACGCCTCGAGCGTCGATGCTTTCCACCATGGCGCCGGTGATGACCTGGACGCCGAGCTTAGCGAGCCGCTCCGCGGCTTTTTTCGACAGCGATTCAGCAAAGCTGGGAAGAATGCGCTTGGCGCCGTCGAGCAGGAATATCGTTGTTGTCGACGGATCAATCCGCCGAAAGTTCCCACGCAAAGTCGTGGTCGCCATTTGCGCCAGCGACGCCGCCAGCTCGACGCCGGTCGGTCCCGCGCCGACCAAGACAAATGTCATCTGCCGTCGGCGCTCGTCCTCGTCGTCGATGGATTCCGCCACCTCGTACGCACTCAGAACTTTCGATCGTATCGTTTCGGCGTCGGTGATCGTTTTCAGGCATGGAGCGTACTTGGGAAATTCGTCATGGCCGAAATAGCTCGATTGCATGCCGGCGGCGATCACCAAACAGTCAAAGCCTACCTTCTTGATCCCGACGCCCGGACAATCAACGTCAACGGATCGAAATCCCAGATCGACGCCGACAACCTCGCCCAATATCACGGAAACATTCTCTTGCTTCGCCTCAAGCTGCCGAATCGGCGCCGCCACCTCGGACGGCGCAAGGACCGCGGTCGCCACCTGATATAAAAGCGGTTGGAAAATGTGATGGTTGCGCCGATCGATCACGATGACTTCGGCATCGCAGTGTCGCAGCGGCTTTTGCTGCAGTAATCCCGGCGAAGCCGCCGCCGACTATGACGATCTGCGGCTTCTCGGCGCGTCTGGGCATTGCCGCCGCCGTCTGCTCATGCGGTCGAGAGATCTCTAATGTTTCACTCATGATGATCTCGCAATCTGATCGCTGAGCCAGAGTAGGACCTTGCATGCAGCTCGCGCTGCGATCTTGTCCGACCAAAGCAGTTAACCGAGGATAGTTAGGCGACAGCTTTGTTTGATGTCGCCGGCGCGTTCTCCACTCTCGCGCGCAGCTCAATGAGCCCGAGCAGCATTTCGTCCCGCTCTGCCGCGAGCTCGTCGATGGAGCGAGAACCGACCTCGGAATGGACGCTGTCGATGAGTTTCTTTTGCACTTCGGGCGTCAACTCCGGCTGCCCGAGAACCTTCCACCAGGCTGTCATAGGACCGGTGAACTGCTGGAAGAAATGCTCGATGCCGCCTTCGCCGCCGCCAAGGTGGTTGAGAAGCAGGCTGCCCATGACGCCCCAACGCAGGCCTGGCCCCCAGGACAATGCGGTGTCCGCGTCGGCGGCGCTGACGACGCCTTCGGCGACGAGATAATAAACCTCCCGGCTGAGGGCCGACTGCAGACGATTGGCGACATGCCCGGGCAGTTCCTTGTGCAGCCGGACCGGCTTTTTCCCCATTGCCGTGTAGAAATCCGTGACGCGCTGAATCGTCTCTTCGGAGGTCTTCGCGCCGCCAACGATCTCGACCAGTGGCATTAAATAGGGAGGGTTGAACGGGAGCCCGATCACGCAGCGCTCGGGGTGAGCGCCGCAGCCCGATTGGATCTCGCTCATCGTGAGTCCGGAAGAGCTCGACGTGATGATCACGTCGGGCGGCAACGCCTCGTCAAGCTGCCCATAGAGCTTCTTCTTGAAGTCGATCCGCTCGGGCCCATTCTCCTGGACAAGGTCGGCGCCCTTGACCGCCGCCAAAGGGTCGGCCGTGAACGTCAGTTTCGATTGTGACGCGCCAGGGGCGAGGCCCAATCTCTTGAGCGCCGGCCAGGCCGCTTCGACGAAGCGCTTCAGCGCGGGCTCGGCGTTCGGCGCGATATCGGTCGCCACAACCTCCAGGCCATTCGCCAGGAAGAGCGCCGCCCAGCTCGCGCCAATGACACCGGTGCCGATGATGGCGACGCGGCGAATGGGTTTGGTGGAAGACATGTCATTTCTCCTTTTGGATGCGATTTCAGATTTCGGCGTAGGTGATGCCAGTGAGGTTGCCCTCGGCGAAGAGCAAGGTCTTCTTGTTGGAGCCGTCGAGATTGGCGCTGTAGACCGTGCCGGCGAGGTCGGTGATGAACATCCGCCCGCCTTTCACATCCAAGGCTAGGCCGAGGCCCTCCATCAGGTGGGAGAACACGATTTCGGGCGCTTTGCGGCTGCCCGGCGGGGAGCCGGGCGGCGCTCGGCTAACCGTGTCGCCGCGGGGCGGGTCCCCGCGGTCCGTCCAGTACATCATCCGGCTGGCGAGATCGAGCTCCAGATCGACCGGCTCAGGAAGGTTGTCATAGAGTAATTCGATGTCCCTGCGGTTGGCAGGCGTCTGACCTTCCGGAACCTGGATATTCGCCCGGCGAAGGCTGCCCTGGCCAGCTTTTGTGTCTCCTATTTGGGTCCAGTAGATCTTGCCCCCGCCGGTGTCCACCGCGATGCCCACGCACC